>NZ_LNAM01000012.1:420-5307 GCF_001461035.1 Acetivibrio ethanolgignens
AGAGCAGAGCAGAGCAGAGCAGAGCAGAGCGTTTAACGACGTTCTTTTTGTGGTACAATTCTTTCTTAATATTAGATCAAGTAAAACTGTCAGGTGTCAGAGAGCATAAACATGTTCTCTGCTTCCTGACAGTTTTTGTTTTGCCAGGAAGCATCGTTCCTGTAAAGCAAAAACTACAGAAAGGGGGGTCATGCAAAAATTCACGAACAAAAAACCGCGCATGGATGAGGAATGCTATGTGCGTCCGGAGACATCCTGCAGAAAGAAAGGAAGAATGTGTGGGACTATCTGGAAGTGCATGTGTATGACCAGTGGAGCATGGAACTTCAGGAATTTATAGAAGCGGCATCAAGGGCGGAGGATTAGTAAAGTTTAAATGCAATATCAGGTAAGCAAATTTTATGGGGCTTGCATCATGGCAGAAGCCCTGAGAATGGAGGTATAAGAAATGAAGAAACTACGAAAGAAACTGACCGCAGTTGTTTTAGCGGCTGTGGTGGCACTCACCGGCATGAACTTCGGCGGCATAGGCGGATTGACCGTGGCAGCAGCGGAAACCATCGGTGCTTTTACGGTCACGGGCGGAGAATACGACACGGACTACACCTACGCAGACGATGTGCTTACAATCAAGTCCAATACGTCGATTACGATAGCAAACACAAATCCGGACGAAGCCACAACCGATAGGATTGAGGTTGAAAAAGACGTTTTTGCAAACATTACCCTTGCAGGGGTGAAAATTGACGTTTCATCTTCAGAAGGCACTGCCGCATTCAAAATTGCGGACCACAGCACGGGAAATGTCACCATCACCCTTGCGGACGGCTCTGAAAACACGCTGAAAAGTGGCAGGAATTGCGCAGGCTTGCAGAAGAACGGCGACACTTCAACAGGAACACTTACCATTCAGGGCGGCACAAACGGCACAGGCAAACTTACCGCAACCGGCGGCATGTATGGAGCAGGAATCGGCGGCAACTATGGAGGCTCCGGTTCAAACATAAAAATAAGCGGCGGCATAGTAACAGCAAGCGGCAACGGGGGAGCAGGAATCGGCAGCGGCCCGCAGGGCTCCGGTTCAGGCATCACTATAAGCGGCGGCACGGTTACCGCAACCGGCTATGGCGGTGCAGGAATCGGCAGCGGCTATGGAGGCTCCGGTTCAGATATCACCATAAGCGGCGGCACGGTTACCGCAACCGGCGAGAATGGCGGCGGCGCAGGGATAGGCGGCGGCCAGGACGGCTCCGGTTCAAACATTGAAATAAGCGGGGGCACGGTTACCGCAACCGGCGAGAATGGCGGCGCAGGGATAGGCGGCGGCCAGGACGGCTTCGGTTCAAACATTGAAATAAGCGGGGGCACGGTTACCGCAACCGGCGAGAATGGCGGCGCAGGGATAGGCGGCGGCCAGGACGGCTTCGGTTCAAACATTGAAATAAGCGGGGGCACGGTTACCGCAACCGGCGAGAATGGCGGCGCAGGGATAGGCGGCGGCCAGGACGGCTTCGGTTCAAACATTGAAATAAGCGGGGGCACGGTTACCGCAACCGGCGAGAATGGCGGCGCAGGGATAGGCGGCGGCCGGAACGGCTCCGGTTTAGATATCACCATAAGCGGCGGTTCGGTAAAGGCGGTTGTAAGTGGAGGAGCAAACACTATCGGCGGCGGCACGGATGGGAACGGTGCAGTTACCCCCACAAGCGACGGCAGAACACCTGTATATCTCCTTGAAATCAAAAATTCAGCCAGTGCTGCTATTACAATCAACGACACACCATATCCTACAAACCACAACGGAGAAGAGAAGATTTACGCATATCTTCCAGAAAAGACCTTGACAGACCCCAACGTTGTTACGGTAGGCACAGAAACAACGAAGTATATTTATGACAATTCACAGTGGTGTATTGTGCCGACAGTGACCGCGCCCACGCCAAACAAACTTGTTTACAAAGGCAAGGAGCAGGCTCTTGTTACAGCGGGAACGACCACCGGCGGTACAATGGTGTACTCACTTAACGAGAAGGGCGAGTATACCGAAGTTATCCCCACAGGCAAGGACGCAGGCAACTACATCGTATGGTATAAGGTTGAAGGCAACGAAGATTATGCGGATACCTTGCCCGCAAGCGTTGAGGTAACTATCGAAAAGGCAGGTTCTGGCGTAGAAACAGCTCCGAAGGCAAAGGAGAATCTGACTTACGATGGAACCGCACAGGCACTTGTTGACGAAGGAAGTAATGTGACAGGTGCTATTTTGCAGTACAGCACCAGCCGGAACGGAGCGTATTCGGAAGCCGTTCCTACGGGAAAAGACGCAAAGGAATACAGTGTATGGTATAAGGTGGTGGGGGATGCAAACCACACGGACACCGAACCGGCTGAGATTAAAGTGACGATTGCACCACTAACAATCACGAATGATAATACGGCAATCAATTTAGGCACACCTCTGACCTATACCGGTGCAGAGCAGACCCAGAGTATTGCAAGTGTAACAGTTGGAACTATGACCCTTGGAGCCGGAGACTATACCGTCAGTGGTAATACCGGAACGAATGCAGGGGATGATTACGAACTGACCGTGACTGGAACAGGCAACTTCACCGGAACAGTAACGAAAAAATTCTCTATCAGCAAGAAATCCGTCACCGGAACGAGTCAGACGCTGTTGGTGAAAACGAATCAGGCGAAGGATATTACTTATGATCTGAGTAAGCTGCTTCCGGCTGGCGTGACCGGAACGACCACCTATAAAGTTGGAGAATTTTTCAAGGAAGATGGTGTGTTGAGTTCTGAACCGACGGATGCAGATATTACGGACGGCAAGCTGACACTGCATGTTGCAGCTGTAGATAGCGCCGACAAGATATCCAGAGTTATAATTTTCTGTCTGAATGATAACTACGATATTTCAGAGACAAGCTTAACGGTTCAGACCACAGACAAGACACCGGTAGCCCTTTCCGGCGTATCCTGTGACAGCCGTACCTACAATGGAAATGCCTATGCATATGCAGGTACATCGGTGTGGAAGACCGAGAACGGTACAGCGGTAACCGGTGAAACTACGGTAACTTATTATAATTATAATGTGGGTGATCCGGATACTCCGGTGGATGCTCCCAAAAATGCAGGCAGCTACCGGGCAGTATTTACCATTACAACTGATGACTACGTGGGAACAGCAAGCTACATCTTTGAGATCACCAAAGCACAGATCACAGTAGCAGCGAAGAATAAGAGCATCTATGTTGGCGATGCAGTTCCGGTTCTGACAACTCCGGCAGTTGGAACCGATTATACTGTCACCGGTTTATGCGGAACCGATGCTTTGGGTGGTATGGCAACTATGTCATATGCACAGAAGCCGGACAACACAAAGACCGGAACCTATGAGATACAGATCAGTGGATTGACTGCTCCGGCAGGAGATAATTACACGCTCGCCTTTGCAAATGGAACATTGACAATCGAAACAAAGCCTTCCGGTGGTGGCTCTATCGGCGGCGACAGTGCAGGTGGCGGCAGCAGCTCCGGCGGTTCATCCGGCGGTGCGACCGATGGAACCGGAGATAAGACAGAGGGTTCCGGCAATATCACAACCATCACGAATAAGGACGGCTCCACCACGACCACAAAGACCGAGACGGACGCCAAGGGAAATACTGTGACCACAACCACCAAGACCGATGCGGACGGAAATGTCACCGGCGTGACCGAGAAATCCGTCATTAATAATATCGAAAAGAATACCACAGCCACCGTCACTGTAAAGACAGACGGAGACGGAAATGTCACTTCTGCTAATGCGAGCGTCACCAGGACCAGCGACAGTTCAAAGGTATCGCTGAGCGGCAAGGTGCTCGGACAGATCACCGAGGCAGCCGGAGCAGACACGAAGGTGCGCGTAACAATGACGGTCAGGGATAGCAAGGGAAATACGAAGTACAAGGTACAGGCGGATGCCGACGAGATCCTTCCGGGCGAGAAGCTGTACATTTACAAGCTGAATACAAAGACCGGAACATACACAATGGTGAATGACAAGGAGTACAAGGTCACAAAGGCGGGAACCGTCACGGTAAATATGAGCCGGAAGGCAACCTATGAACTTGTCACGGCAAAGGAAGCCAAGGCGATCGAAAAAGCGATCCTTGCAACCGTGAAGCCTGCCAAGAGCAGCAAGACCCTTTCCGAAGGAAAGAAAACCACCTTCAAGCTCTCCGACAAACTGGACATGGATAATGTAAAGAGCATCACCTATGCCACATCCAGGAAATCCATCGTAACGGTCACAAAGAAGGGAACGATCACGGCAGTGAAGGCCGGAACCGCTACGATCAAGGCCATTGTCACCTTAAAGAACGGCACAAAAAAGACCGTCAAGATGACGATCAAAGTAAAATAGAGAATTTTATCACACCGGGTGGACGTTTGATGTCCACCCGGCTTCTTTTCGCGGGTGGAAACTTTCGGAAAGACGAGATTATTATAATAAACGTGGTATGGAAGTACACCGGCAGATTCAGGAAAGAAAATTGCAGAAAGCATAAGAATCTAACACACATATTGCAGAGGCTGCAGCGATTACATACAGGTCAGCTGCCGAAATGCTTCTGCTTCTTTATAACAGGATACCATGCCCGGGTGAAATAGTTCCATGTATTGGATTTTAGCGGTAGGATTTGAGAAAAAGACTTTTTGTGATTGTGAAGTTCATTGGGCGGAAGGGTTGCAGAAAATTTTGTTATAAAATAAAATACATAGTTATGAAGAGTGAATTTTTTATCGTAAGGATGAAAAAATAATGGTATAATAGACATGATGTTGGGGTCAAAAGCCCCGCTATAGTACCTTGAAAAGTTCATATATTTTGTA
>NZ_LNAM01000013.1 GCF_001461035.1 Acetivibrio ethanolgignens
ACTTCTATCTTAACACTAAAGTCATCACATTTTTTGTGGGTTAAAAGGACGCATGTCTCCACATGGGTTGCAAAAACACTATGAATGTCAATCCACCCATTTTTAGGAGTTCGCTCGTAACGGGGAACATATCCACGGCAATTTTGCTATTTTCGCTGTAGTCGGAAACTTATCATACCGATTTTTAGCCTTTTGTTCGTTCGTGGAAACATATCAAAGCCGATTTTAGGCTATGAGCGTACACGGGAACATATCGACAGACTTTTACTTCTTCTTAAAAGTGTGATACGTGATAACAATTGGCGTATCTATGCGATACGAACCATCCATTCTATACCTTGTATCCCCTGCCACAGAAACCGATTCCACAGCACCATCTTTTTTTAGCCATCCAAATGTCAAATCTTTAATAACATTCTCTCTTACATCAACAAAGCCCGCATTTACAAATGCCGCCACAACCTCCCAACCTAAGGTTTTCTTTGCCTCCTTATAAGACAACGGAAGTGCAGCCCTTTTCAACTTATGAAAAGTTATTATGACTTGTGAGTCATATTTAGCCTGCGATGTTATTTCAAAATAACTATTTCCATCTATCGTTACATCTGTAACAAAGTTTTCTCGTTCAATATCGTGATATTCTAAATCCTCAAGAATATTTGTTTGAATTTTTGAAAACCCGCTTTTTTCAAATAAAGAAATAACTTTTAAATAATTCTGTCCAATACATTCAGACGATGAGATATTAACATCTATCATTTTCTTGTGCGCAATCGCACTCCAAAGTCTTTTGAACTTTGCTTTTCTTTTATCCTTTTTCTCTTGTTCTATCTTAGCCTGACGTTCAGCCTCTTCTCTTCGGAGTCTTTCTAATTCTTGTTGTCTCAGTATATATTCTTCATCAAATTCTTCTTCGTCATCATCTTCGTCTCTACCACTTCTTGATCTTCCGGCTGCAAAAGCCGCCAATCCTAAACCAAGCAATGCTCCAACTGCTGCCGCTCCACCACTTATATCTTGGTCTCCGCTAGAATATGAATAATCATCATCCTCTTCATCGTCTTCTTCATCCGAATCGTAATATGTAGACTCATTATTACTTCCATAAAACGAACCACTTCCGTCTGAGTTCTTATAACCCCAACTTCCATCATTTCCATAATATGAACTACTACCATCAGCATTTTTATATCCCCAACTTCCGTCTGCTCCGTAGTAGGACGCACTTCCGTCAGAATTTTTATAGCCCCAGCTTCCATCGGCGCCATAAAAAGAGCCACTTCCATCATCGTTTTCGTAGCCCCAACTTCCATCATTGTCTTCATCGAATTCGAAATCATCACTAGATGAGTTTAGGTAGTCCCATCCTCGATCCTTTTTTCCCATGCCTTGTGCCTTTCCTTTTTATTTCCTTTTAAATCCATCACTAATTCTCTTCTTTGCTTTTTGAGGATTTTCTCTTAATTCAATTAGCAAAAGAAAAGCACTTTCTCCATCTAAATACTCAGTAATTGCAGCTAATTGAGATGCAGAATAACCTTCCACTATACAACCATCGGCCATATAACTTTTATGCTCTATCCAATATTCAAATTCTAAAGCTATATCCTTATGCTTTTCAAACGCATTCATCTTTTGCTTTAATAAAAATGCCGGAATATTATTTTCAGTATAAAATGTTTCTATTATCTTACTCATCACATTACCTCCATAAATTTATTTGCAAAAGCTCTTGCGTCAACTTCTACATATTGATCCTGATAATCCATAAAAAACAAATACCCACCACCAGGCAATGGCACTGGTGAAATATAATTATCAAAATTGCACTTAAAAAGAGCATCCTCCCATGTTTCAAAAAACTCTGCTCTCATATTCTGATATGCATGCCTTAATTCGTGGGTAAGGGTATTAACCAATTCCTTAGGGTCATCAAAATATTGTTTGTTTAAATTAACAACATTAAGCAAAGGGTCAAAATTACCATATGGCTCATTTTCTCCATCAAATATTTCTATTTTTGGAATTTTATCCAAGCCTAGTTTTTCTCCAACTGCTTGTGCAAGTTCTTTTATCGCTGACAGCTTGTCTGCATCCTTCATTTCTTGCCAGTTTTCCAAAGAAAACTTATGCAAAATCCCTTGCAATACTTCATCAACATTAAAATCAATTGTCAACTCGTCTTCTGAACGATTAAATATCTCCGACAACAACTTGTCGTATACATCCAATTCTGTATCTTCTTTTTCCTTCGCAAACTCATTTGACCAAAAATCATCTACCTCAGAATCAGACATATTTTCAGTTGGTTTTATGCTCTTATACTTTTCAGACAAATCCGTATTTGATTTTTTACAAGTATCAACTTGCTCACCAAATTTAATCATTATACCACCTGCTTATTTTAGATATTTCTGCTTCCACATCTTTTTAAATTGATATGTTCCTTCTGAAAGATCTGTATAATCGTAGTCTGTATGCATAGTGCCATCACACTCAACAACCATTGTCATGTTTGACCACTTATCTTTTGCTTTGTCTCTTTCTTTACTTACAAACACCTCTATCTTCTTGAAACTTTGAGCCAACGCTTCTTCTGAAACCCCTAGAAGATCATAACACTTTATATATTCTTTACCTTTTTTCACAAAAAACGAAAATGAATAAGAAGCATTTCCGTATTCAAGATATACAACCAATTTTTCCCATTTGGGCATCAAGTATTTATTCAGTTCTTCATATATGTTCTGATATATAGCTTCGTTCATCATACCTTTGCCTCACTTTCATTTTTAAATACAACAACATCCTTATCACCATCAATACTGTATGTAACCCTAAATTCTGATGGTCTTGTAGAATCACCTTCATAAACAGGCTCAACTTTCATTCTCACGTCAGCACCATCCTTAACAGCATCGGCCAAAGTTGATTCTAACTTAACAAAGTCACCTTGATTTAATTTAGCATCCATCGGTACCAAGTTCTCTAATCGGTCACTTCCTCCAAACTGATGTCCTATTAAATGCCCTCTATCATCCGTATCTCTATATTCCTGCCCCTCTTTATGTCGTACACTCTCCATATCACGTTCATAGTCAGGATCTTTCATTTTGAGTTTTCCAGATGCTTCAACAATTCTTCCTTCTCCATCAGTTTTGTATTGATAACCTCTAACTTCATATTCATTATTTGGTACCAGGTTATCTCCTTCTCTGTACTTTACACCATTATCGTCAAGATATTCCTGTACACCACTCTCCGACTTCGCTGACTCTGCTTCCTTTTGAAACTCGCCCTTCCAAAAATCATTCACTTCCTGCGTTGTCTGCTTTCCTTCGGGTTTTATATTCTTGTAATTCTCTAAAGAGGGGTTCTTATTTTCTTTTACATCACTTGATATCATTTCTTTTATCAAAATACTCCACCCCCGCTCTTATACATTTCTGTAAATGTATGATAAATATCTTTGTATGACACATCTCTTATAGTTTGCTCATGAAGAATAAGTGCCATCGTTAAATCTATCTGCTTCTTTGAATACCCATTAATAGATGGCTGCAACTTCTGAACTACAGAACCAACCCATTCTCTAATATCTTCAAACTGAGTTGATGACTTAATTGCTTCCTCCGCCTTAAGGAAGTCATAAATCAAGCTCCTAAGTGTTTCCAATCCCTCTGAACTTGTATCCTCAATGTATCTTATGAAATCCACTTTTACATATGAGTCCAATCTAGACTTTATTATCAAGTCTTTTAGTTCACGGAGATCTTGCTTATCACCCTTACAAAACAGTTCTTTATCCATAATACATTTCAACAAAGAATCTGATAATTCTTCCTCTGTTCCAAACAATTCCTCATCCGTAGGTCTTATATATGAAAAAGCGGAATTCTTCGTATCTACCTTATCAATTTTGCAGAGGATAGGTTGAACCCACTCATTTTGATAAATGGCAGCCACTCCACATGGAAGTTTTGCAAGTTCTACAATCTGGTCATCATTAAGATTAGCCGCTTTACCCACTAATTCCCTATCAGTCTGATCTGGCAATCTCATAATGATTTTTGTATTTGTATTTCTTATAACCGACATATCCATTAAGCCGGGGGCTTGGTCTGCAATAATAAACCCTTCACCATAGGTTCTCATCTCTGCAATAGCATTAGCAATCATCTCTACACTCTTTCCAAGTATATTAGAACCTTCTGCACTTTGAGTTGCGGACGATTTTCTCAAAAGATTATGAGCTTCTTCTAGAACTGTTATGTGTCTAATGTCTGCATTCATACCAACATTCTCCGACATTCTATATTCTTGAAGTTTCAATACAAGCATACCCATAATCAGAGATTTGGTCTCCGATGACCCGACTCTGCTAAGATCTACTATTACATTACTGTTAAATAGTTCTTCCCCGGATAATTCATCTGAAGAGAAGATCATTCCATTAATTCCGTTTGTCAACGATTGTAATCTTGTAAGTAATGAACCTTTGTAAGCTCCCTTATTTTCATTATCATATTCACTACTATCAATTATAGTTTTTATGTTTCTTGCCACATCTGAAAAGTCAGGATATAAGTCATCACTATATTTGTTTGTTGACGTAAGCATATCCCATCCACAGTCCCTATATGCCTTTTCGATTGCACTTTTCAAAACTGCTGGCATCGCAGCATACATAGGCCAACAAACATTAAATATTTCAACCAATCGGTCTAAATGCTCTAAAATATGTATGTCACTAGGAAAACTGAATGGATTTATTCTAAGTAACGGAGATAACTTAGGATTCGTTCCATAAACTGAAACATCTTTACCATTACCAAATACATTTTTATATTCGCCCTTTGCCGGCTCAACAACAAGATACTTAACTCCTTGTTTTCTTGCAGACTTTAACAAATGATAAACTGTATTACTTTTTCCTGAACCTGTCGAACCTGTAATAAATGCATGCGATTTTAATGATTCTAGAGATAAATCTACAGGTGTGATTTCTGTGTGGTTCATATGAAATACTTTACCAAGTCCTATCGTTCTCTCATTTTCAGCCACACTATCATAAGACACAACATTTCTTCCAAATTCTGCGCACTCCAAAACAGGCAACCCAGATATAGACTTCTGAGGAAAATTCAATGAATAAGCAAGCTCTTTTCCTGACAAAGATGTTGTTGCTGTAATAATTGAAGGATACTCATTAAACTCCGCATCAGCCTGAACAATACCAGGATTCAAAGCAAAAATAGGATGGCGTAAATCTCTGATATAGTCACTAATCGTTTTAGCCGCATCCATCTCATCATCAACATTACCTCTCCAAAGGTTAATTGCTGACTTGGACATATATGACTCTTCTCCAAGTGTTAATGCCAAGTATGAATGAGCGACATTATTTGCAATATTTTGATCTTCACTGATTACATACGCAGCAAAATCCCACATGCCTAATGCAGTACTTTGTTCAAGCCTTTTCATTTGTGACTCTAAAAGTTCAAGTGCGTGTTTAATATTATAATTAGTAAAAGTTTGGGTTATTCCCTCGCTCTTTCCAACCATAGCAGTTACTGTGGATGACCTAGCAAAATTAGCGCCAAAATTAGCACCTAAGTTAACACTCTTTGATATACCTGCAGTTGTAGCCATAGCTTTTGTAACTGCTTTGCCTAATGTGTTTGCAATTGCGGTACCCGTAGTTTTAGCAACACTATTTGATACGGTTTTAGTCAGCCCTTGTGTAAGAGTATCTGTTGCTGTTTTTCCAAGTGCAGTAGCAGTGCTGCTACTCCATCCACTAGTACTTGTGACGCCTTCTGCCAAGTTCTGCATTGTAGATGCAGCTTCAGCAGTGCTACTATTGGTTCCCCAACTATGGCCGCCTCCACCACCAACAATAAAGTGAGCATCGGCATTCCAATTACTGTCATGCGTTTCTCCTGTGGTATTAGTGGTAGTATTTGTAGTTCCTGTTGTAGTAGTTGTACTATTTGCTGTAGAACCATTTGTTCCCGTAGTGGTTGTATCTGTCTGACTTGTCCCATCGCTATGCGCTGTACTAGTTGACTCTGCCTCAGCTGTTCCATCAGTTACAGTTTCGCCTTGTGATTCTGTATTTGTTGTTGATGAATTGTCTGTTGTGCTATCTGTGTCGGTAATAGAACTGCTAGTTCCATTTTGAACTCCCGCACTTGCACCAACATTCACTCCCACAGTCGCAGATGAGCCAAACGCTTTATTATCCATAAAATGAAAATCCGTCTGCCATGATGCATAAGGGGCTAATCCTGAATAAAACTCACCCAACTTGAGTTTTCTTTCTTCTACGTCCTTAATAGGTGTTGCCAAAAGGACAATTGTATACTCTGTCTTTTTTGAATCAGGAACTATGCCATCTAAAAGTTTCTCGATTGTCTGACTAATAAATTTTTCTGATTTTTCTGTTGGTATATTTGATGCAGTTGCTACTGAATACTTTCTATCATTAGCCATACAAGGAATAGGTCCTATTCCACCTTCTCCAAATTCTGCACCCGGGAAATTTCCCTTAATTGCTTCAATTATTCTGTGTTTATAAATATCTGCATTTACATTATTATCATCATTTCTTGTGTTAACAACGGCTATATACACTCTTGTAGTTAACTTGGTTCTGTTAAATACAAGAGCAATATTACAATCCTCATTTGAAAGAACAGCATATACATTTACTAATTTTTCCAAACTATTCTCTTTTGTATCAGTCACCCACTTCGTAATATCTATGTAACGAATATTGTGAAGTGCATCGAAAGGTGTCTCAAATTCAGCATCTTTCTCAACGGGGAGATAAAGTTCTTTTATCTGTGGCAAATACGCATTAAATATCTCTATACTGCTTGCGGCCATCATTCGTTCAGTTCTTTTTACTGCTGCCGCATCTGTTGGATCTGGTTCTTCTAGTAAATATCCCTCTCTTTGAAGTTGAATCTCTTCAACCTGATAAGAACTCAACTCCGATAATTTGGCAACTCTGCTTCCTGCTCTATCACCAATCTTTTTTATAACATTCTTAACACCCATATAATCGCCTCCTATTCAAGAGTCTTCCAAGACATTAATTCCTTAATTGCCTCCAGTGAAGCTCCAATAGTTCTTTGATCTTCTTCCAACTCAGCAATCTTCTCTGTTTCTTCCCTAATCATATCCGCCATATCACGAAGTCTTGGATTGTAATCAGTAATATTTTGTTCTATTACTGATTGAAGTTTTTGTACCCAATTTCTAAAACTTCCCAAACAACTTTCATTAAGCATAACAGCAATCTCTTTTATATTTTTACGAATCCTATCGTTATAAATATCTGTAAGTCGTTTTGTATTAAGTTTCTCGGAATCATTTGACCTAAGACCTAAAAAGTTGCCTCGAAGGAATCTTGCCTTGATAAAAATATTATCAGCATCATCATTGAACTCTAATGGTTCATAATTCATTATTATTGTTTGCAATTCCTCTCGCTGTGTACTTGTTAATGCATCTGTTTCAGTAATAATCTCAACAAGTCTATTCCTAAGCTCTTGTGCATTTGCAAGCCAGTATTCCTTTAATGCCGCACTAACCTCGTCTTTTGCAGCCAAGGTATTTTTCTTGTATTCATGCACAACACCACGTATCACTCTATCAGAAGTAGCTTTATCTATATCCTTGCTAACGGTATCTCGACGATCTTTCTGCTCTTGAACATCCTTATAATCTCTAGCCAATTCAGTAGCCATACTCTTAACAGATGAGATAACATTTCCCTTAAACAAAGATTTACTATTTGTTTTTAAGTGGTCCCACATAGAAGATCGGCTCTCCTCATATGCTTCTTCTCTGCGTTCAATATCAGTATTGCCTGCATTTTCTTGCCATACCTTATCATTTATCGCATCAATTTCTTCCACAGTATGTGAGTATGATACTCTTTCGGTTGTAAGTTCCTTAACAAAGGTCTTCGCCGCTTTTTCAAAACTAAAATCCATATCACTTTCAGTTTTCATAATAAGTTCAATAAGCTGAGCCTTTGCAGATTCGAGTTCACGCTTTCTTGCCTCCCTTGTTCTTTTAAGTGATTCTGTCCTATATTCAATACGTTTATTAGTCTCATCAATTACATCGTTTAAGAATATATAAACCATTTGGCACTTATTGTAAGCAGCATGCCTACTAGCAAAGCTTTCCATCTCTTTTTCAATGCAAAACAGTCCGCTATTTGCATATACGAGGTTTGTGCAATCAGCAGAATATTCTAACGCTCTCTTTTTTATCTGTTCTGGCATTATGTTAAACTTATAAAGAGATGTGTAGTATTCGTCTTCTGGATCTTCATAGGCATCTATCTGCTGACGATAAATTTTCTTATAAAATTTATCCGTCAACTCACCATTATTTTTAGAACCAATACCCATGATAGATGATACAAAGTAGATTCCACTCGCATACATCTCTTCGACAGAATTATATTCAAGGATTTCAGATACCTGGGCTTCTCCTAAACACTCACCCTCCAAATCAGCTTGATCCGCTCTATTACAAACAATCATTGTAAATCTTTTATCCAATGCCTTAATTTCTAATATGCGACTGCAAAGATCTGCATTATCATTAGTATCCAAATTTTCATATGTTGATACCCATACTGGAATTCCATTCGAAAAACCATCCAATGCTTCAGCCAACACTTTTGAGTGTTCTGTATTAGAATTCGAATTTGAACCCGGTGTATCAAAAATAACGAACTTATTCTGTGACGAACCTAAGATACCATTTCTTGAGAACGGTATTTCAAGTTGAATCACATTACCTATTTCATATTCTTCCTTTTCTTTCTTCTCATATCCATTTATCAAATCTAAAGCAATCTTCACATATACAAACATATCTATTTCTTTTGATTCTTCGATTGCCTTTTTTATACTATCTACTAATTCATTATCACCTTTCATAACTCTGAAATTAGTATTTTCAAAAAACAACTCCACATCCTTCTCTCTGAATGTGAATTTAATTCTTGCTCTATCTTCATGACTAGAACGTTCTATACGATAGATTTTTGCGGTAACTACAGTTCCACCGCAAGTAAGCACTTCGCTACCAATTAATGCATTTATAAAAGTTGATTTTCCGGCACTATAATTACCAAATACACAAATTGGTATAATATCATCTAATGCATCCGAAACCTTGTTAAGATTTCTAATTACCGCAGCATCATCTCTTACAATCTTTTCGATTATAGGATGAACTCTTTCAAAACACTCTTTTGTATTTTTAAGAATGTCTCTAGCATTTTCCAAAAACTCTTCTGTTTTGAATAATGATATCTTTTCAGAAACTTCAGGATCATTGCACACATTATAAATCTCTTCATACTCATCCTGCGTACCATCAAAGTACAGCTCTACCTTTTCTGCACCGACATGATAATCATGAATGATGATATCCACAATTTCTTTTATCTTAAATGGCAAAAAGGATTTTCCAGACTCGTCTTCTCTAAGTCTGCTGTTTGGATTCTTTACTCGTATATCTTCCCAATCCTTTACAAACTCATTAAAAGCAAAATACTTTATGCTTCTCTCATACGGATTACTTACAATTTTGATCCTAGTCATACTAATTTCTCCTTAGTTGTACTTAAAGTCCGTACCTTCCGTCTAAACACGTTCTTTAAATACATTATTTACACTGATGTTGCACCTCCAATTATTGCAGTTATTCCCGCAATAATGAGAATAGGCACAGCAACATATATTAACCCTACGCAAGCTAGCCCTACCAAGAAAGCTGGTAGTAACAGGACGGTGCATAATATTTTCATAAATCCCCATGTTGCTTTTAAGCCAAATACAAACATTTTCCATGCAACATAGATTAAAGCCAAAAAGAATATAATAGTAAGCATAGCGTTCTCCTTTACTCTATGACTTCTATGTTATTTCCTTGACTCCTAAACCACATATCTATACCTTGTCCAAAAACTTCTGCACTTACAGTATAAATTCCGTTTTCTTCCGCAATTATCTTCGCTGTTGGCAACCGATCCAATATGGCATCAATATCCAAACCCGTGTACTTAAATTTCACCTTTTTTAGTTTTCCACCATACATAAATTGGATACGTTTTCTAAATTCTCCTTCTTCAAAACGATCCTTATATGGAATACTAAATCTTTCATCTAACACTTTTAATGACTTAATTCTGTCGATGCGATAAATTGTTGGAAACGAATCATTGATAACATCAAAGTCTCTTTTTACATCTTCGTCTTCTATAAATGCTGTGAGATAAAAATAGTATTCGGAAAACATAATCGCTACAGGTTGTACTTTTCTATGAACCACTTTTTTGTCTGTCAAACGATAATAATCCATTTCAACATATCTAGATTCTCGTACTGCCTTGCCAATGTCCCACATCTCATCAATAAAACTTGACTTGTGACGTGGTTCCACATAATGAAACTCTTCGTTACTTACAAGTTCCTTAACCAGTTTCTGATTACTTTTAGGGACACAACAGCTTACTAGTTTATCAATCATTTCTACCATTTCATTTTTAGTAAATGCTCGACTGTCTAGCAGAATTTTACATAGAGCAAGTACCTCACTATTTTTTAATCTGATTTGGTAAATTGTTTCTAGCCGATATCCTTTTTCTTTTCGGTCATAAATAATAGAGTTTATTACTCCTGTCCTATCAGAGTCCGCATCTAAAAATGATCTAATATCATCAATATCTCTTTGGATACTTCTTTCATTTACTTCATATAATGCAGCTTCCTCTGCCTTATTTACGATATAGCCCTCTGTAAGTTTTGTATAAATCTGCAGAACTCGGCAAATTTTGTCCCTTTTGAAATCGTCCTCCATTTTTACCTCCCATGTTATAAATCAATTATAGCATCGCAGAAGGACACATTCTGTCACTCTGTTTCTTTTTTTCTCCAATTTCTATACTTTCCTGTCGTCACTCGACCATCCTTCGGGATTTCTGCATTACTCGGTATTGCCCAGGCTCTTCCAAATTTAACAATCCCGGGGATTCTCCCTTCAGAACACATAAGCTGAACAGACCTAACATGCAGTCCCCATTTCTCCGCGGCCTCTTTAACTGTAATATATCCTTCTATCATAACTTCTACTTCCATCATCCCTTTTTTGCATACTTCTCCAACTATAAATAATACTACACTTTAGCGAAGAATGTCAATATTTTTGTGCATTTTGATGACCGTTTGCATAAAATAAAACAATTTTGTACTACAAATGCACAAAAGTCTATAAAGATTTTCTCCTTATAGACTTCGCAAACATTCACACATATTATATTTAATTTCATTACACCTTTTGTTTTTTAGGCTCATACACCTTCGCATCTTTCATCTGAAACACTGCAGCATTATTCTTTTCAGAATAAACTCCGTCAATCTGATAAGTCTCCGATATATCAAGATTATTCTTTACCATGAAACCGATTACAAAAGACGCACTTGAAATAACCATCTGCCTATTTTTATTAAAACAAATATCTTCTGCCACCTTAAAGGAAAGCTTGTGTTTCTCCTCCGCAGGCTCAACCAAAATAGAATCCATTTCAGGATTTATTCTAATAGAAATATACGGCGGAACACCAAGAACCCGGACAACATCCTTCCCTATCTGAATTATATTCTGACGACCATACAATGATATTCTTATTTTTGCCTGTTTTTTCGAGCCATTCCACAACTTGCCTTTATCGTTCACTTACTCCACCCCCGATGTATCTAAAGAACCAACTGTCATCTCTCCGTCCTCACCATCCGTGGTGCCATTACTGTATGTCTGCATTTCAATTGCACTTGCATCCGGGATTTCCTCTTCCGGCAAATCCGAATAAGACTGTCCTGTGTATTCATCCAAGAACTCAAAGATATTCATCTGCTTTGCCTCAATATAATCGTTATAGGACTTACCGATGCAATCCTTGTACTCTTCTGGATAATACTTAACCTGCTTTTTCTTGATTTCTCCAGTCTCTTCATCCACAAATTCCATAGGCTTTGAATCAAACATGATGGCTTCTTCCAAATCAAAAATAAGTACAGGCATAGGACCCGGCTTTGCTAAAGCAACTCTGCCAAGAATCTTATATCTGCAATTCAGTTTCCACCCCATCAGTTTATACAGTTTCAAAATAAATTCTTCAGAGCTGATAGTCCTATTTACCTTTGTGTCATCAGACTCTCTGATTCTCGCCCACTGCAATGATGCGCTTTCCTCTTCCTTACAAGGTACAACCATAAGACGCTTTTTATCACGATTGACTGGGGTAAGAATGAACAAAGCCTCATCAAACATTCTGACACTAGCCATATTAAAAGTCATCTTTCCATACTTAATCGAAACCGCTGGCTTACTCAACATAGAGAACTGTGTTCTCGGTGGCAATTCATAGCCGGACAAATCCTCAAATTCCAATTCCTGTCCTTGCGCCATTCTTGACTTAACAAGCTGACGAATTAACTCTTGATCAGTAAAATTATAGCTTTGACCCTTTCCTTTTTCACTTACTACAAGACCTGTTTCTTGTTCCTGCTTAACATCCATTATATGTATCTCCTTCCTTACATTGACATAAGCAGTTCATCTAACTCAACCATGATTTCCTGCCTTGTAGGTATCCTACCAATGAGTGGATTTTCCCTAACCACTCCACGTTCTGACATATCCTTTTCCGATAATCTTTTAATGATGCTGTCTCTTTTCTTTCGCATAGCATATGAAACACCAAACTGGAAAATCTTCTCTTCCGGGATTTCCGTTTCTAACTCACTTTTACGATAAGGAATATAATTTGCACTGCCTGCTGCCTTAACGCCACCCTTTCCAACTAAAATCTGTGGTTCATCAAGGAAGAATAACATTGCTGTTTGATTGCCATAGTGTCTGGTCACCCCTCTGAACCTAAAGCCATAATCCTCAATCCAATCCATCATTTCATACACAACATCACAAAATGGTGCTGCCGGAATTGAACTAACAACCTTACCCTCTTTCGACTTAAGTGCTACTGCACCAGGCACACTCTTATCACAGCTTCTTATAACAATTGCCTGTAGCAAAGGATGATAGAGAAATTCAACATACTCAATTCCTGCAAATCGGTCATGGAACTTTTTGTTTAACTTGAGATTTCTTCTGTTGAAGGTTAATGTCGGTGTACTTGCATCAATAAAAAATGCACTACTTGGAACCTCATATCCGACAAAATCCATAGATATTATTTTGCTATGTTCCTTTCCACTGATAATACGTGCCTCATGCTCAATCTGTGCAAATTCATCATCTGTATATGCACTTTTGCAAAAATCACGATATAATCCAGCATTCACACCACCCCAAGCTGGAGTAACTGTGACAAATCCCTTAAGCCCTCCATCACTGATAACAGATATGTCTGGAACACCTGCAATTGTTCCACTGCTTGCATTTATCATCTTTACGGCATTTGCAATTTCTCTACTTACGATTCCTTCATGATGGTCTGGAACAAAGGCAGATACTCTCAAATCATAATTTTTAACTGTCTTTTTCTCTTTGTAATCAATAACAATATTCTTTCTTGCCTCAAGGTCTCCCCATCTTCTCTCGTTCTGCATAATTGCACGAACCATTTCAGCATTCCATTCGGTTCTGCCACTTAATGTAGGTCTTTCATTTTCAGTTAAAATTTCTGCTATCTCATTAAGCGAATATCCACCAAGATAGGCAAGAAATATGTATCTGACTGTTATAGCCTCATCTTCCTGAATCACCAAATCACCATCCTTTGTGTGCCTATACCCAAGTAAATCTGAAACAGGATACTGTCCTGTACATATTCTTTGGTCATAAGATAAAATCATTCGTTTGCTCTTATTATCTGACTCCCAATCGGCCAACATAGCATGAATAAATAATGCCATTGTAGAATTTGGATCCAATGTATAAAGACCCTCTGTTTCAAAATATACACCTACGGGATGTCTCGGATTGTCGGTCTTTAAGTGCTTTATCTGTTCGATGCAATCCGTCACATTTCTAGCAAATCTTGATACACTGGCACAAAGAATCGTATCGAACTTTTGGTCTGCTGCATCCTGCAACATCTGTTTAAATTCTGTTCTCCTTTTCATGGACGTGCCGGACTTACCTTCATCAGCATAGATTTTATACAAATCCCAGTTTTCTTTTTCTGCTACCTTCTCTGTATAATATTTGGTCTGATTCTCAATGGATGATACCTGCTCCTCACTTTGAGTACTTACTCTGGCATAAACAGCAACTCTTTTATAATCGGAATCATTTATAGTTGGTTGTGGCTTTGGTCTTCTCAATACTGCCCCTTCTGGAACAGAAGAATTACGAATCCTACTCCTTGTATCCTCTTTTCTTTCTTGGACTTCATTTTTCTGCTGCCTCCACGGTCTAGAAGCCATTTCATGATATATCCTGCTTTCAGATACACCCTCTTCCGCTATAAGCTTCTCCAGTTTCTTATCCATTGCCATCACTTCCTTCTTCCAATTTTTGCATTGCTGTTTCTAGCTTATTTTTCCAATCCTCGTACTCTTGAGGATATAAACTAACTAATTGCTCCACCATTTCTTTCAGTGCGCCCTTTTGGTCATCATCATTTTTTATGGTATCAATATAAAAACCAGAGGTATCTTCCACATCGTTTTCATCCTCTGTCATAAAATCTATCTGCCCACCACGAGCATCCATCAAATATTTAAATAAATACGAAAAGTCTCTCATATTGGCAGCAAGATAACCCTTTGTCATGGCCATTATGCAGTCGACCTTCTCGTCTAAAACATCTCGTATCAGCCGGAGCATTTCTTTTCTCTTAAAGATTTCTTTGTTTCCTGTTATATCTACATACACACCGACATATTCAAAGATATCTGATTCTGCGAACATCTCCTGATAGTACCTTTGATGATATGGCAACGCCGCCTCTTTTCGCTTTTCCCATAGCTTTGCCAGTTTGACATATCCGGCAACCTTTATCTTTTCCATTTACTCATTTTCCTTTACATCAACCATTGCCCAGAACCACTGCCCTTGTTTCCTGATGGATTTAATTCCTATGATTTTCTTAACTCGCTTCAATGATTTAATGCTAATTCCCATTTCTACAAAAGCGCTCTGTATCTCTGTTGCCTTAATAGGACCATCAATAAGTTTTTCTTTTAGAAGTCCTGCAATCATCTCATCTTTAGATTGTGCTTTTGCATCCCCGGAACTTACCATCTCACTCCACGTGGCATCTCCAAACTCCTCTGATGTTCCTAGCCATTGGAATCCTGTCTTTGCATCCAAATCAAATCCAAAGTCCTCACCCTTTGGTGCTAAACTACTTTTAATATGTTTTACATATCTTGCAGTAGAATCATCATCAACACGATATACTTGAAGAACACTTCTGGCAGCCGCCACTAAATCAATTGAACCAAGACCTCTATATAAGTCTCGCTGATTTTCTTTCTTGGTCATATGTCCGATTAAGACAATTGCACAATTATAGGTTGATGCCCAGATATTTAATCTCTGCATAACCTTCCTTATTTTCTTTGCGTTTGTGATATCGATATCGTCCCCTAGATAAGCCTGAAATGGATCTATTACAACAAGATTTGCCTTAAATTCGATTATTGCATCTCGTAATTTCTCATCATCAAGAGTTAACGTGATAAGTTCTTCATCTATGAATGCAACACGGCTACAATCAGCACCGCTTGCTTCTAAACGGGGTTTAATAGTATCTTCCACACCGTCTTCTGAACATTGATATATAACCCTTTTAGGAACGGATATCTTTTGTCCATTTGGAGTAAACTCTGCATTCGTCAGACAGGATATCAAGTTCATCATCATCGTGGATTTTCCGTCTCCCGGATCACCTTGTAGCAATGTGATTTTTCCACTAGGAATATATGGATACCATAGCCACTCCACCGGAACAGATTTTACTTCGCTGTACAATTTCAACACCCCCGATTTTCTCTTCATTTTTTCACATCCTTTACAGATATCCCAACATACATCAACAGTATAAATGCTAAGTGGACTTCTTACGATGACCCCGTTGGTCACATTTTTTATCATTTGTGACCTACAAGGTCACAAAATCCCGCAAGTGAACCTCCTACGGGGGAGTATCCGCACGGGTTCCCTTAAAAGATATAATTATCTTGATATGTTACTTTTTCAGAGTTAACATACCGACTACCTAATGCGGGCTGGATGCAGAAAGGACTGTAAATGAAGAATATAGATTTTGAAAGTTTGGGTATCAGAATCAAAGATATTCGTACTCAGAAGAATATTACGCAAGACCAGCTTGCAGAAATGATTGGCTCTGACCGAGCAGTCATAGCAAGGATTGAAAATGGAAACAAAGGATGTAGCATGGATTATTTTGTCAGCATTGCAAATGCTCTCGAAATTTCAGCTGACTATCTCTTGCTTGATTCCTTGGAGTTTTCTGAAAAAACATCTGAAGAAGTAGAAATCAGCCAGATACTATCCGGCTGTACTTCTGAAGAAACAACTATTCTCATAAGGACCATTAATGCCTTAAGAGAAATAATAAAAGCTTTTACCATTAAATAAATTTTAGGCAAAATGCCCGCGTAGGTCACGGATGCACTCTCAGATGTAAATCTGGAGTGCTGTCTGTGATATACGCGGGTACTTTTATACTTCCACCATAGTTCCACTCTTAAATTCGACTGTAAATGTTCCACTCTCATGCACCGTTATCTGCTCAATAAGCCTTCTGACCAAACCATCATCAAACTCCTCAAACTCGGTGGTCTGCTCATGAAGGAAATCAATGAGTTCTGCCTTCTTTTCCTGTCTGCCCTTATCTTCTGCAAGGGTTACCAGAATCTTCTGCTTTTTTTCGTTAAGCCTATCCGATTCTCTTGCCAAATCTTCATACCCTTCTGATGAAGTGGCTCTGTCGACAAGTTCAAGCTGTACCGCCTTTATTTTCTCGTCAAGTTCAGCAAGTTCCTCATCTGCACAAATGGCTGTCTGTTCCAGAATGGTTTCAAGGTTTGCGATTACCGTGCTTTTCTGCCCCACCACCTTGTTGATTGCTTTCATAACTGCTGCCTGCAAATCTTCTTCTAAAACAGTAGGTGCATCACATTCACCGGGACCGTGTTCTACCCTAGTGCAGCATCTCCACACCGTGTATTTCTTGCCCCTATTGTTCCATGCGATTCTGCGATAAATGTCTCCGCATTTTTCGCAGGTGCAGAGGCTTGAAAGGGCATATTTGCTACTGTAGATGCGTTTCTTCTTTCCGTCCTTGCCACTTCGAAGATTTGCACGGCGCACCATTTCTTCCTGGACCCTCATAAAAAGGTCTCTTGGAATAATGGCTTCGTGGCTGTCTTCCACATAGTACTGTGGAGCAAGTCCGTTATTGTTTTCCCTTTTCTTTTCAAGTAAGTTCGTGGTAATGGTCTTCTGAAGAAGGGCATCACCGATGTATTTTTCATTTGATAAAATCTTATGAATAGTGCTTGGAATCCATTTCTTTTTTCCCGCCCCGGTAAGTATTCCGTCTGCCATAAGGCCGTTGCAAATATCCCTATAACTTGCCCCTTCAAGGTACTCTCTGTATATCCTTTTGATGACTGCTGCCTCAGTAGGCTCAATGATAAGGTTACCTTCATCGTCCTTCGTGTATCCAAGAAATCGGTTGTGGTTGACCTGCACCTTCCCGGCTTGGTATCTGAACTGTAATCCCAACTTAACATTCTGGGATAAACTTTCCGATTCCTGCTGTGCAAGTGAAGCCATAATGGTAAGGAGAAGTTCTCCCTTTGTATCCATCGTATTGATGTTTTCTTTCTCAAAGAATACTGCAATGCCCTTATCCTTAAGCTGTCTGATGTACTGAAGGCAATCGAGCGTATTTCTGGCAAATCGGCTGATGGATTTTGAAATCACAAAGTCGATTTTACCTACCATACAATCTTCAATCATTCGATTAAAATCTTCTCTTTTCTTGGTATTAGTACCGCTGATACCATCATCAGCATATATGCCTGCAAGTTCCCATCCGGGATTCTTGCTGATGTATTCCGTATAATGCTCTACCTGCATTTCATAACTGGTTGCCTGTTCATCACTGTCCGTAGAAACACGGCAGTAAGCTGCAACCCTAGTCTTTGGTATTTCGGTTTCCTTTTCTTCCCTTTTTGCCCTTCTGTTCACACGGGCAGGAATCATCGTAACATTAGCCATTCATCTGCACCCCCTCGATAAGTCCATACAAATATTCAGCCTGTTTGTACGGATTTTTAAATCTTGTCTCTGCATTTCCAAAATAAAATGCTTTCTGTACCTTCCTTTTTGCCTTTTCCTTCGGCTCAAAAACTCTGCCAAGTCCTGTGGCTCTTTTCTCAAGTTCAGCCTTAACCTTATCCATCACATCTCTTGTAAGGATTGCCGGATAATAATCTGTTCCGAGATATTTCTCATTCTGCATCATTCTTTTTGCCTGACAGTGGGTAACCACAATTCCGGCTGTTTCTGCGGCCGCCTTAAGCGAAAGACCATCAAGGTAACCTTCACACATTTTTACAACTGCCTCTGCTTCCTTTGGTTCTATAACTGCATTACCATTTTCAATGCGATATCCGTAAGGTGTGTGTCCCATATTCATCAAATCCTTTCTATCAAATTAAGTCCGCACTTCATTTGGAACTCCAGCTCCGTTTGACTTTTTACTACAATTCTATCTACATAGGTTCCAAAAATCTCTCCGTCAAAGCCATCAAGAAATTCTCCTTTGTCTGCAAAGGACAAAAGTTTTCTTGTCTCTTCAATGTGTGAAATCTCTGAACAGGCTCTGTAGGAAAGTGCATCCTTTTCCGTTGTCAGCCTTTCAACTTCTGCTGTTACTCTATTAAGGCTCTGGGTATAAACCGCAGGCTCAATCACTCCCTTTGCAAATAATCCCTTGATAGTCTGTTTCTTTTCCACCAGGGCATCAAGCTGTTCCTGAATGTCATGGATTTTTAGAAGTGCCTCGGTCTGATTGCTCTGCTGCAAGGCTTCATAAAATGGTCTCAACACTTTATTTCTTCCATAAACCAGTCGGTTCATCATAGTCGCAAAGGCAACTTCAACCGCCTCAAGATCAACATACTTCATGGAGCATTTTTCCTTATCATCAATGTGCTGTGTGCAGGCAAGAACCACCTTATGGGTATAAGTCTTTCTCTTAAAAGTTCCTCCGCACTCTCCACAAATGACTTTGCCGGATAAAGGATATCTGTTTTGGTATTTACCATTATCAAGTTCGATGCCCTTTTCCTGCCTTCTTCTGTCGATTACATCATTGGCCGCCTCATAATCTTCTCTGCTGATAATTGCCTCGTGGTGGTCTTCCACATAGTACTGATCCATCTCTCCAAGGTTTCTGCGTCTCACAAAAGAAGAATCCGTGTAAGTCTTTTGGAAAAGGCAATCCCCGGTATATTTCTCATTTCTGATGATTCCGTTTACTGTATGCCCCGTCCACTTTCCACCTTTCTTGGTAGGAACTCCCTTTGCCATAAGGTCTTTTGCAATGTCGTGAGTTCCAACCCCGGCAAGGGTCTGTGCAAAAATATATCTCACAATCTCTGCCTGTTCAGGGTTAACCACCATCTCGCCATTCTTCTTATCCCAGTCATATCCATAAGGCGGGTAGGAACATTTGTAAGTTCCATTCTTGAACTTTCTCTGAATGCTCCACTTGTTATTTTCTGAAATGGAAACCGACTCGCTTTCTGCTATGCTGCTCATAATCGAAAGCATCAACTCATTTTCCATCGAGCCTGTATCGATATTTTCCTTTTCAAAATAAATGGGTATTCCAAGGTCAAGCAGTGTTCTCACTATGGTTAGGAAATCAGCCGTATTTCTTGCTAAACGGCTGACTGACTTTGTTACCACATAATCGATAAGTCCATGCTTGCAGTCTTCCATCATTCTTAAAAGTGACGGTCTGGTATCCATCTTGGTGCCGCTTAATCCCTCATCGTAATATAGCCCTGCGTATTCCCAATCAGAATGTCCTTGTATCCAAGATTCATAATGAGCCTTCTGTGTTTCAAGGGACAAAAGCTGATCATCCTGGTCTGTAGAAACTCGGCAGTAAGCTGCAACCTTCTTCTTTCCTATGACGGCTTTGTTTTCTTCAATTTTCGTAATTATTGCCATCGTCTCAACCTCCCTTCGGTCAGTGACATATTGCCGCATGTACGGGCTATTAGCCACTCAATTCTGCTAATAAAGGAGAGAAAATACGGCGGTTTTCTGCCGATATTCTGGTACATTCGTCAACAGAAATCAGACCCTTTTCAAGCATCATTTTTACGATTTTCTCTGCCATATAAAAGTCATATTCTCTCTGCAGCTCTTCGTCTGTCTGCTTATTCACTTCATGGCAATGTTTCATTGCACAGTCACTACTAAGTTTTGTTACTTGCATATTCTCCATCTCCTGTCCTTGGGAACAAATCCATTCCCTTTGACAGCTATGTATTGAAAATTGCCAAAACTACCAATTTCAGTGAAATTTTTGAAAAAAAGCAAAAAAATAAGACCCGGAAGGATTTCTCCCTCCGAGCCTCAACTCTACCTACTTTCTTCTATCCACTTATTAAGTTCCTCAAATTCAATTCTAGCATCATCCACGCATTTACAAATGGCAAGATAAAATGGAATCATCAGAATAATACATATCACTTCCATAGACACCTACTTTAACATCTCGTTCACTCTCTTCTGAATGGTAGCATAGTCATATCCGGCAGCCGTTAGTTTCTCCTTACGCTCTGTGCCATTGCCCCAATCTCCACGAATAACCTCTTTCGCAATCTCATCTACTGATTTGGTACTTGATGTTTTCTTCGTAGAGGTCTTCACAGTTTTACCAACTGTACAATAAGTAGGATTTGAAAGCCAGATCCAACCAGCTCCACTCTTAAGTCTGCCCCATCCACCATTCTGAACTTCCATAATGGTAAAGGTGCCCTTACCAGTCTGCCCGTTTACCTTGCCGTTCATTGATGGCTCTGAACGATAATTCAAATTATCAATGATAACCTTTACAGAAAAAGGTATAGCAGGAAATGAAGTGACTGTATCAGGATTTGATGGAGTATCATCCGGGATAGTCTGACTATCGGTATCATACTGTGTCAAATTCCACTTCTCGATGATGTTACAAAGATTATCAACATAGGAAAGGCTCGTAGCATAGCCTCCGTCTTTAATTAACTGTGCAACAGCACGGTAATCTTTCATACCCTTGATGCCTTTATAACGAAGTGACTTTCCGTTCTTGGCTCCAAGAAGATATGCTGAATGGTCTGCAACCGAATCCTCCACACAAGGATACTTCCTGAAATCTGCCGTGATGGTTTCATATGAGCCATCGGCATTCTGTTCCTGTGTCTTCTTGGTATAAACCGAAGTTCCGTCCCACGTAGAACCTGTCCATGTGTTCCCGGACAAGGATTTCTTCATGCCGAACATATTATTGGCATTCTGTCCGAGTTCGCTCTTGCCATAGCCACTTTCAAGAATAAACTGTGCAGAAGATACAGATGCAAGAATACCACTCTTCTTCATATCCTCACGGCATAACTCACCGATAATAGGTACAGCATCTTTTTCTAAAAGACCTGCAAACACAATAGCCTGTGTTCCCTTCTTACTATCAGACTTGCCACCCATCTGCTCCTTCACAGCTTTACGGAATGTATCCATAGTATATGGAAGACCAAGCTGCGACCATAAATGTTCTGGGTCACCGTGATTTGATGCAATCCCCCTTGCGTGTCCTTCCCTATGAGAAATAACAACACCATCTGCAAGTGGGTCAAGATTAAAGTTCTTACAGAGCATAGCGAAAAGTTCCACGGCTGCCTTATAAGTTCTTTCTGCTACAGTTTTTGCCGTTGCAAGGTCTGAACACTTAAATGTTGCACCACCCGTATAAGTAATGCAGGCAGGCTCGCACATCTCCACTCCGATATGGGTATTGTTTCCTGATCCATTGATAGACGAACCACAATGCCATCCTCTGTGATTCCAAGGAAGTGTCTGATAGACCGTTCCGTCATTACCATCAATAAAACCATGAACACAGGCTCTATCGAATGTAGGACTGTTCCATGAATTAATAAAGGCTGATGCCCTCGGCTGGGAGCAGCCAACCGAGTGTAACATCAACCCTTTAACATCAATCTTTCTTCCGGCTGTGTAGCACGGATTCTTTGTAAGTATACTCTCAACGAGTTTCATTACTCATCACCTTCCTTTGTTACTTCTGGAATGCCAGAAATACTTGTGAGCAATGATAAAATTCCTGCGAGTGCAGATGCACTTGCTACCATTACCCAATTCACATCTCCAATCACGGCAGATGTACCGATAGTTGCAATGGCTGTCTGTGCGACAGTCTTCACGGCTCTAATGCCAGCCGCCTTAATCCAATTCTTCCAATAATTACTCATCCTTCTGTTCCTCCTTTTTCTTGTTAGGCAATAACAACAGTTGGTCTCTTCGGCTATCAAGGATGCCGTTTTCTCCCAAACTGTGATATGCCTGGTACTGATTTTCCCAATCCTCCATGTGTTCCTCTGAAATCCAGCCATCGTCCATATAGAAATGGTACTGTTCGAGAAGCTGTGACCTCATCTGTGCCTGCTGTGCCTTTGCCAGCACTTTCAGTTGTCTGGTGTACTGCAAACAACACTTGATACACCACACTGTCATGGCAAAGATGGATGGTATTCCCAACGCACCAAGCCACGCAATAATCTCTTTGACTTCTCCTGTCATAAGCGTTCCTCCTTGTAATTTTTTGCATAATAAAAGCACCTACCATTGCTGATAGATGCTTACTGCTCCTGAATCGTATATGTGATTTTCATAGTTTTGTCTGCCGTCTTTGTAACAGGCTCGGACAGATTATTAATGGTTGCTAGATAATTAGCCGGAACAAAGAATGGTCCCGTTGACCAGTTCCCATAACTACAAAATAATAACATCTGATGATTAAGCACAGGCGTATAACACGGAGTGTTATTTCCTGCATATTGTAAACAATAATTCTCTGACTTAAGGCACTCATTCGTTTCCTCATTTACAATATAAACATGATTGTATGTAGAAGTGTTGCTGAATGCCTGAAAATATATTCTTCCGTTGATTGCAAACATTGGCCAACAGTCAATGGAACTCATGCCACTTCTCTTTATCTTTACCACATTAGCTGAGTTTCCAATCTCAAATTTGTATAATTCATAAGGACTGTTATATCCTCTCAAATATACATATCCGTTATTTGCAAAAGCAAATCTCATACCATTCGTGGTCAGCACTTCATTTGTGGTATTGGTCATCGTCCATTGTCTGATGCTCCAGTCACTAATCTTGATTCGAGTGATCTGGTATGTTCCATTTACGGATGTACTGTAGTTTGCACAGCTAAAGATATAAAGACAATTATCTGTTACATCAAAATTATATGCAAAGTAACTTGTGGAAAGCGCTGTCCCCAAAGCATCTAGTTCGAACTCTTCCATCAATGCTTTCTGCGAATATGGATTCTCGAAGATAGATACAGACTTCAGATACATTCTTCTTTTAACAATGGATATGGATGTCGCACTTTTAATCTTAAAATAATATGCCACATCATTATCCGGGTCTAAAAGGAAAAGAACCTCTGTAGTTCCTACCTTAAGTCCTGAATACTTATCCCCGGTATTTGCACCCGTATAGGAAGTATGCACATATTGTAATGTTCCATTATAAGGACTAATTGCTGTTGAATTTCCTGTATTCAGTACAGCATCACTACTTCCGTATGTGGTATAACCACCTTGCTGATGGGTAAGTGCCACACATGAGATAGTTCCGTTTGCCTGTGATGTAGAAAAATCATATACAAACTTCATATATCTGTTCTTGGCATTAAATTCGCTCTCCGTCTGATTGTATCCACCGCGCATTTTTCCTGTGGTATTATTCTGCGTATTGTACACAGCACATCCAACAAGGTTTGCATTTGCTGGAGCATATAACTGATTTGGGTCTTCTTCGATATTGTTATCAAAAAGCAACAGACCTCCGAGCAGTTTTGTGTAATACGAATTAAACTGATTATAAATGCTATCTGCATTCATCAAATGCCCAAGAGGTTTGAATATTTCTGCAAGAGCATTTGTGACCATATTCTCTTCTTCGATTACATCTTTCTTACCTGTGTTCACATCGGTAAGTTCAATCGTCATCTTTCCCTTTAACATGAAATCCCTCCTTAATTTTCATAGGTTATTTTAAATCTTGAAATGGTGGCATTATCGTGTAAAACAAAAAGCAGGAATAACTTCTTGTTCTCCGGGAGGCTCTCCCACAACTCCACCACATCAGTATTAAGCCATTCATCCATCGTTATTTCATCCGAGTAGGTTTCCTCATTATCAAGTGAAAACTTAACTCTCACATCCCCGGAATACTGTGCCGTCATCATTATAATTCCAAGAATGGAAATATGACTCATGTCCACTTCACTTCTAATGTATTTAGGATATGGATATGCCTTGGCTACGGTCTTTATCAGTTCTGTATCTCCCCCAGCTCTCCAGTATGAAATCTGTGGGTTATCAATACCTACAAGGATTTCACTTGGTGGAACATCAAGAAAACCAAACTCATAATAATCAGCAGCCGTTGGTATTTCTTCGGTTACCTCTTTTAATTCTCCATCAACAATGGTGCAATACTTCTCATCTGCCTTTAGCAAAAAGCCATAAGAGAAATAATCGATACCCTTATAGTTGTCATACACAATTCTCCAAGTCTTACCCTCATCGTCTTCGTGGTAAAAACTAACCATTGTACCTCCACCTGCCCCTGTAGGGTCTGCGAGCGAAAGTGCAATGGTCTGATTATTACAAACCATCTGCGATGTACCTGTATTTCCACTTGTCGGAGTCTGAATCACATTTAGGAACATATCCTTATTAGACATGATGAATAACTCAAAAATAAGTCGATTGCTATCTACTCTCTGACTGTAAACTGTATATCCTTCAAATCTGATTTTTAAGAACTTTACTCCATTACCACACTCGCCTTCCTGTCTCCAAATGGCTGTAGAACATCCATCTCTTTGCAAGATATATAATTGTGATGTGTTAACACCAAAGCCAATCCAATGATTACTCGAAATATAAAGGGTGCTTGCAGCAACTCCGTTATAGAGAAAATCAGAAAGACCAGCCGTTGAATATGTGCCGTCATCGTTATAACCGTTACTTACATAGGTCATTCCTTCTGTGGTATCCAAATATTCATCAAGTACAGTCTTTTGGATTCCTGTTTCAGATACAAGTGTTAGTACTGTCCCCTCATCGGCAACAAACATAAGACTTGTAAAACAAATAGGGATATCCGGCTCAAATGGAAGAAAGCCAGAGTATACTAACTCTGACTTCTCCTCATCCTCATATATGGAAATTTCTCCTTCGCCCTTTATTCGATATATTTTAAGTGGCGTTTCAAACTCGACATTTTCTGTTCCTTCTTCAAGAACAACAACCGTGGCATCTGCCCTTTTCCAGTTGTATTCATCTTCTACGATTCGCATATGCTCACCTCCATGCTCTCCACTCTTTCAAATAGTGTAGTATCAATATCAAGCACCTGCAGATTACCGTATGCAATCTCTCCTTCAGAAGAAACATAAGCATAATCGCACACCATCTGGAATGCATCCTCGTCATTGATTTCAATAACAACAGGGTCATATTCTCCCGGATATGTTTTATCCATTGTGAAGGTGTGTACCACTTCAACACAGGTAACTCTTTCATTCAGAAGGTCATAGCCAAACTGTAACGGAGCAATCGATATTCTTCCGAATGTCTGTGCAAACATTGGCTTTGCCTGTTTTGGAATTGTTGCAACGGCTCTTGATACAAATCTGTCTACTGTCATTCCCGGATGATTAATCGCTATATCATCAAAGGAATCTGTAACCGTAATACGGCCGTTCCAATCTCCGATACCTGCAACAAGACCCTGACCACTTAAAGTTGCTCTTATCTGCGTTTCTCCAATCTTTCCAAATCCATCCTCGACCTTAAGCCACATCGTGAAGGTATTCTCGCTGTTTTCTTCCACCGAACTTAATGGGAAGAATAAAGTAATAAGCTGCTTTCCTTCATGGCATATCTGCGTAGGGTGGAAGTCTTCAACTTCATCACCATTGATTTTGTACATCACTTCAATATATGGATGCGTCTTTGTCACATAGGAGAAGTCCAGATCTTGTTCTTTCTTTTCTTCTTCCTCATCATAGGTAGCCTTGCCGGATATCTTCTTTCTCATCTCATATGCAGATATATCAACAAGCACTTCTGCAAGGAACATGGCACTTGTCGATTCCTTTGAAACGAATGTAATATCAAGCACTTCTACGAAATGGTCATAAATCTCATACGGAGATACATTTACAAAATCATACACAACCGTCTTATTTTCTTCTACCTGGTTAAAAAGACCACTGATATTTTTGTCATTCTTACTTTTAGCCTCTGCTAACTTTGGATTCTTACCAACACACTTAAGTGAGTGCTTTCCGTTGATTTTATAAGTAATCCCCGTGATGCAGGATATCTTTGATGCATCTGCATGGCCACCGCTAAATATCAGACAGTCCATCGGGTCAAGTGCCGGGTTACCAATCGTGTTACTGTCAAAAGGTACATACTCGACTTTTGACACCGCAAGTAAAATAGCATTAAGAAGTCTCGCTCTTGTGGTCTTAAGACCAAACTGAAGAAGTGGATTTACACCAAGGTTCATGGTAAGAGCATCGTCCTTTTCAAGTGCATAATATTCCGACTCTTCTGTAATCTTATTTGTTGACGAAATAGCCGTGTATCTTGTAACAAAGTCAGAATAGGAACTATCATATCTGTGCTTTGCCTCAATTGTTCTCACAGCTGTTTTTCCATAATGGATAAGTTCAAGCTTTCCCTCACGATTTATCTGGCAGACGCAGCCAACCACCTGTGCGACATAGAAAAGCAAATCTCTGTAGGTCTCGATATCATTTTCAGAATAAATACCGAGAGTTTCTTTTCCGTTTGTGAGTGCATCAATTTCTGTCTGCGTTTGTGCCATCTCAACCTTGCAGGTCTTACAGATGACATTCAAAAAATTATATGGTGTACCGCTTGATGATTCAAGGTTCAGTTTCTTATCGAAACGGAGCATATAATCATAGGCTTTTATCTCTATGGTCTTTAGATTTCTGTTAGCCTCGGTAACTTCATAAATCCCCATCGGAATAACCTCTTCCGTATTGTCCGAAAAGACCAAATGAAAGAATAATTTAACGGTTGCTCCATCAAGGGTATATCTGTCGATATCAGAAAACAAAGTTATACCCATTTCTGCTGCGTATACGGATCCAAGTTCAATCTCACTGCTACCACAGCAGGAACGGGTGATATAACCACTTCCCTTAACAATGTCATCATTGCCAAAGTCATAAGTTTTCTTTGCTTTGGTGGTAATCGTGCCAGTCCAATAGTATCGTCTGCTATTGGAATCTATCTCTGTTAAAAATCTATCCGAAACAGGATACAAGAAAACCACCTCCTAAAATTCATTTAATGTAAAGGAAACTGTCCACAGTCCCTTTTTCGAAGTATCCTTCTCAAGTTTTGCCTTGTAGCCTGTGATATACATTTCTGTTTCACTTATCTCCAAGGTTGTAGTATCAAAATATCTGACCGTCAGCTTATCCTGTTTGGAATATGCCGACAGTCTTTTAAGCCATGCGGCAGACACAGAAAAAGACACGGAGATTGTTACCACTCCCTGCCTTACTACATCCCTTTGTGTTGTGCCTGCCTCTGTTTCTCCTGTGGTATCCGCCTCCACTGCATCCATTGATATATCATAGGAATCCGGCAGAGGAAGATTCGCACCGTTGAAATTCAGATACTGAATAAATGCCATCCTATCTTCCTCCACTTCTTAAGTTAATTCTCTGCTGTGCATTTACTACAATCTCATCAAGCATAGTGCCACCGATATAAACCGGGATAACTGTATCTCCACCCTGGGTATTGATACCTGCAAATGCCTCTCTGATTGCTCCGACAATGTTTGCCGTATTCTGCGCTGTCTGATTTGATGTCTCCATTGCAGATGTTGTCGCACTTACATTTGGATTGATTACCATATCCTGCGATACACCTTCCACAGCCTTTGCCACCACATCCTTGCTCTTGTTGATTCCCTTCGCAAGTCCATCCATAAAGTCTGGCATCCAAGACTCGTAATCAGTCAAAGGGCCTTCATCCGGCACAGAGAAGTGAAGGAATGACTTAATCTTATCTGCCACTCCCTTAACGGCATCTCCCACTGCACTCATGCAGGATTTGATACCATTTACGATTCCCATAATCATATCCTTACCCCACTGAAGTGCCTGTGAAGGAAGTGATGTGATATAACTGATTGCCGTCTGGAATCCACTCTTAATAGCCGATGCAATATTTCCTACTGTGGTCTTAATAGCAGAAAGGATATTATTGAATACTGTGCTGACCGTTGTCTTGATACCATTCACAATCGTAGTGATTGTAGTTTTGATTCCATTCCAAAGTGTTGAAATGGTATTTTTTATGGTATTCATCACAGTTGATATTGCCGTGCTGATTGCATTCCATACTGTGGTTATCACAGTCTGAATGGCTGTAATTACTGTGGTAACGGCAGTTTTTATCGCATTCCAAATGGTTGTAAATGTGGTTTGTATTGCCGTTAGTATCGTAGTGAAAAATATCGAAATGGCTGTCCATATCGTAGTGAAAAAAGTCTGTATTGCCGTGAATACTGTTGTGATGACTGTCTTTACTGTATTTACCCAAGTGGTAATCGCAAGCTTTATCGCCTCAATGACAGTAGTAAAGATATTCTTGATTCCTTCCCACACCGTAGTAAAGAATGAGGAAATGGCCGTCCACGCTGTTGTAATTCCAGTTGTTATGGCCGTCCATGCATTTGTAAGTGCTGTCTTTATTCCCTCTAACACTCCATTGATAAATTCACGGAAACCTTCACAGTTGTCATATAAAAGTTTAAATGCCCCGGCAAATGGATTCACTATGAAAAGAAGTATGCCTTGCCAATTATTCTTTACAAAATCAATGACCTTTTGGAACACAGCCTTGACCTTTTCCATCAGACCATCAATCACATTTCTAAAGCCTTCACAGTTGTCATAGATTAACTTGAACGCTCCTGCAAACGGATTCACAAGGAACAAAAGTAATCCCTGCCAGTTGTTCTTCACGAAATCAATAACCTTCGTAAAGAACCCTTTGATTGCTTCAACCGCTGTTGATATAACCGACTTGATACCTTCCCAAAGGTTAATCCAAAAATTTCTGAAACCTTCACACTTATTCCATAACACAACAAAGATTGCTATTACTGCAATGACTGCTGCTATGATCAGAACATATGGGTTTGCCGCACACACAGCATTAAAAGCTGCAACCACTCCCTGTAAGCCGGATAAAAGTCCACCAATCTTCGGAACTATTGTCATAATCGTACCGATTGCAGATATGACCTTACCGACCACTATCAGTACCGGTCCCAATGCTCCCGCTACAAGTGCTATGGTAACAATGGTCTTCTTGGTTCCCTCATCAAGAGAATTAAGCCAATCGACCACGTTCTGAATAACACCCACAATACTTTTGATTGCAGGCATCAGTAACTGACCAAAAGAAATAGCCAGTCCTTCAAGGGCTGACTTTAAGAGTGTTAACTGACCTTGTAAATTATCAAGCTGAGTATCTGCCATCTGCTGTGCTGCTCCTGCACTGTTTGTGATAGAGCCTTGCAGATTATCCCAAGTCTCGCCTGTGTTTGCTAATAAAGCATTTACAGAAGAAAGGTCTGTCTTATTGAAAATGGTGCTGATGATGTTTGCCTTTTCCTCCGAGGTCATTCCTTCCATTGATGTATTAAGGTCTCCCAAAATATCATTCATGGATCTCATATTACCTTCAGAGTCATATACAGATACACCAAGAGCCTCCATCTGGGCTGCTGCCTTATCGGTAGGATTCTGCAATGACAGAATAATGTTTCGAAGATGTGTACCACCTTCTGCGCCCTTGATACCATTGTTAGCCAGAATACCAAGAGCAGTATTAAGTTCTGCCGTTCCACCTTTTATTGATTTGGCTGTTGCACCGATTGTAAGAATACCTTCTCCTAACTGTGCAACAGATGTATTTGTGGTAGAAGCTGTCTTTGCCATCTGGTCTACCATCACATCTGCCTCAGAAGTTTCCATACCAAGGGCGGACATTGCATCTGTTACCATGTCGGATGCAGATGCAAGGTCAATGCCACCTGCCGCCGCAAGGTTAAGTACGGTCGGAAGTGTATCTGCCATTTCCTGTGTGCTGTATCCTGCAAGTGCAAGATAGTTTAATGCCTCGGCACACTCTGTTGCAGAGAAAGCTGTGGATGAACCCATCTCCTTTGCAAGTTCGGATAAAGCATCCATCGTATTTACACTCTGCCCATCAAGTGTGGACATGGAGTCTTTGGTAACACCCATCGTAGCCTGAACCTGACTCATTGCTGATTCAAAGTTTGCAGCTGTTGTAACGGATGCCGTTCCAAGAGCCGTTACCGTTGCCGTTACCGGGAGAAGTTTCTGTCCGGCAGAAGAAATATTATCTCCTACAGTTTTCATCTTTTCTCCTGCAGTTCCAATCTTCTGAAGTGCAGTTGATGACTGATTGGCAGCCGTCTCTAACTTCTTTAAGTCCTGTTCTGTCTCTATGATTTCCCTTTGGAGTGCATCATACTGCTCCTGCGAGATCTCTCCATTTGCAAGTGCAGTGTTAGCCTGCTCGGCTGCCGTCTTTAATGTTTCCAGTTTTTCCTTTGTTTCCTTTACGGCATCTGCCAGGAGTTTTTCCTTCTGTGCAAGAAGTTCTGTATTACCCGGATCCATTTTTAAGAGCTTCTCTACATCCTTAAGCTGACTCTGTGTGGATTTGATTTCTCCGTTTAAGCCTTTAAGGGCAGTCTGCAGCTTGGTAGTATCTCCGCCAATCTCTACGGTAATACCCTGTATTCTACTTGCCATTGGTTTCCTCCTCTCCTAAATAATCACAATAAAAGCACCGACATTTCTGCCGATGCTCCTACTTAAAATCTGTCAAAATCTTCCTGTGTTGCCAACTGCTTATAACCCTTGTAATCATCATTCCCATTCTCCGCATACATATCATTCACAAGACCAATCGTAAGAAGGTCAAGGTCACGAATGCTTATTCCAAGCTGTACGCATCTGAGTAGGAATAATGGGGTTGTCATTTCTCTGTCAGTTGGGCGAAGTTTTTTTTAGACTCAATATCTGTCTGTACATTAAGTCCCCATAACTCGATGATGCTAGGCAATACCTGGTAGATAGAAAAGGTATTGAACTCATCAAGCCACTCCTCAGGGGAGTTCGCAATATTAGGGTCTGCGTGCTTGGCCATAACATAGGCAATGTTCTCGAACATCTCAAGCGAGAATAAATCAAGGTTGGAGTTTGCCTCGTCCCCTTCTCCCACTGCCTTTTCCAAAGAACGGAGATCCTTATAAATATCACGATTAAACTTAATCCTATAAATTCTTGGAATGGCGGCAGATGCTTTAAAAGGCACCTGCTTACCATCGATTTCAATATTTTTTACAATGCTCATTGATTACTCCCCGCTTTCTGCTGTTGTAGTGGATGTAAGATACACCTCGTTATACCAGTTCTGGTAAACTTCATCGGTAGTATCATCTCCAGTCTTTGCCTTCACATATCCGTTAGCAAGTGGTGTTGCCTTAAGGGTAAGTGTCTCGGTCTGTACTTCGATTTCATCCTCATTGGTCTGTGATTCAATGGAAGGACGGCTTGCAGCACACTTATAAAGGACATGACGGATTTTCTTGATATCTCCATCAAACTCAAACATAAGCGCAAAGTTAGAAGTTTCCACATTTGCATCCTCGATAAGAACCTTATTGTCATCGAGTTTTTCCTTAAGAACATCCACACGGAATGACTCAGGAACCATTGCAATCTCAAGATCACCTTCGTAACCCATGTTGTTGCTGATGGTGTAATACGCATATCCATCTGCATAGAAGTTACTAGGTTCTCCATTTGCATCAAGTCCAATCGATACAGCACCCGGAATAGCAACAGGCGTGCCGTATGATACATTGCCCTGCTCATCAATGTTAAGCAATGCATAATGTACATTTTTAAGGTTGTACTTTACCTTGTTCTTCTTATTAGCCATCGTTAATTCCTCCTTATACTGGCAATTCAAATTCAAAGGCTACTTCATAGAGTTTTTCATCCTCAATCCATACCTCGTTTTTTGCATAAAAAATACCGTGGCTATCAAGCACGGCTGTTACCTTTTCCTCTATAGCCGGATTCTTATAATCCGTGTATAGCTCAATTCTCACACCACTTATCTTGTAATACACAATTCCATCTGCTGCGAAATTATCATCCTGTGGCAACAGATAACAGATAAATGGTGGGTCTGGACTTTCTCCCTCTGCGAAATGATCATACGCATAAGGGAGACCAATCTCATCCATTATTTTTATTAACTCTTCCATCATGAACCTCCAAGCGCTCTTTTTATATCTGCCTCAAGGTCTTTTACTGCTTTCTCTTCTGCAGGTGCGATATGTGGGATTGCCTTTGTCCTTCCACCGCCTCTTTTAGCATGTCCCTTTTCAAGCAAGTGTGCCAGCTGATACTTCTTTGGAGAATGCACTGTAAGTTCCAAAGATTCAGAAGTTTCTTTCGTGGTCTTTACAGTCCAACTCTTCGAATAGTCACCTGTTTTCTTTGGAGCATTTGCTTGGATGTCCTTTTTTACCGACTTTCCAGCTTTTCTTACAGTCGTTTTCATATCGGCAGTTGCGAGGTCCTTATACTCGGTAAGTCCCTTCATAATTTCCGCCGCAAGATTATCAACCGTTACATTTGCCATGCTATCTCCTCACTTTCTGGCATTTAAGTTTTAGGCACTTATTCTTGAAATTCATATGGTCAACAAGAGTGATGTCATAGAGTTCCCCGTGAAATACCACCCTGTATCCCGTATTTGTAATTTCTGATGCTTTCTTGCACCACCTTATAGTAAATGCAATATCGGTATCATCCACAGTTGTTCCGGCTACCGATTTCTCATTACCACTCTCACCACTTACCGTAGCATGGCAGGAATAAAAGTCTGTCCACCCGTTTTTGTGATTTCCGATGGCATCAGTTACAACGGAATTTTTCTGAATGGTAATCTTCACATTGAGAAGTGCTATATCCATCAAAATCCCTCCTGCCTTATTCCAAACAGTAATGCCCGGATGGAAAGAGTAAGCTGTAAATGATTTGCATCTTCCCTGTGTTCATACTGATATGCAACCGCATACATTACAGCCACTTTTGAACATGGCTCTTTCTCAAATGCCTCTTCATCCGAGATACGAGCCACATCCATACATAACTGCTGTGAGGATGCAATCAGACTTTCAATGATAATATCATCATCTTCATGGTCAACACGCAGATAACTTTTCATTTCATCAAGTGTAATTATCATCTTTCCACCTCACAATTAAGGGAGTAGCATTCCACTACTCCCCGTAAAAATCTTAGGCCTTTGCAGTTGTAGTTCCAGCCTTCATCTGAAGAACCTTGATAGCTTCAGGAAGGATTAACTTACCATCCACTCTCTTGGATGCAAGGAAACCAACCTGGCCAAGATCTGCATATCTCTCATTAAGACGCTTGAAAGATACACCCTGTCTGTCACCAATCCAGTAGTAAGAGAAGTCACCGAACATGACTGTCTTTGCTCCGGCTGCGATTTCAGGTGCATAAGGAGATGTGATTACTCTCTTACCAAGAATAGTATCGTACTCCTTCTCTCTTAATGCAGGCTGCCATAAATACTGACCGTTTGAATCCTTAAGCTTTCTGATTGCAGCAACTGTCGAATCATTCATAAGCCATACAGCATTCTTACGGTAAGGTGACTTAAGGCTGTAGTAAAGGTCGATAAGTTCATCTGCTGTGATAGCTGTTGCACTACCTGCAGTAACACCGATATCTGCACCACCTGTAGCATTAAGAATACCAGTAGGCTTCTTGCTACCATCACCGATAAGGAATGCTTCCTCTTCCTTGTTACCGATACGTCTTGCAAACTCTGACTGGAAATATGCCTCAAGGTCAAATGCAGAGTCATTTAAGAGTTCCTCAGATACCTTGATGATTGTACCTACCTTGTGAGCATCAATCTGCTCTGCACCAAATACATCATCACTCTCTCCGTAAGCCGCACCTTCATCAATCCAGTTCGCTACACCCTTTGTGGTAACGATAGGAATCTTGTGAAGACCGTTTGAGGTAGTAAATACGTGTGCAAGGTTACGCACAACACCATCCTCTTCAAGTGCCTGAATAAGAGTCTTTTCAAACTCGTCTGGTACAAGGTAGCCACCTTCTGAATCAGTTCCTTCAGAAAGCATATTACGAACCTCGTATGAAACACCGTCCTTTGCACGAACCTGATCCCAGAACGCCTTCTTATATGCATCAGAAGCACGACCTATCTTTTCTTCCTTCTTCTTATTGTCTGGCTTTTCTGTAATAGGCATTGCTGTAGGAGCTGCCATCTCACGCTCCATTGCATCCATTCTTTCCTGACGCTCGATTTCATGACCGAGGTCTACAATCTCCTGCTCCATTCGCTCATAGGTCTGTGTATCCTCTGCTGAAAGAATACCCTTCTCGTTTCTGTGGGAGTCAAGAAATGCCTTTGTCTGCTCCCATGCCTTTGCACGCTGTGTGCGTAATTCATTAATCTTACTCATTGTACAAATTCCTCCTTAAGGTTTAATAAGACTGAGTCTCTTTTCGAGTTCCTCAATTGATGTGCCAGTCTCTTCTTCATTAACTGGCATAGTTACATTGGCAGGTTTTTCTGCCGGGATTACTGCTGCCTGTGCAGGTGTTTTCTTCACTGCCTCATCCTTTGGCTTAAAGTGAGTCATCAGCTTGTTCATAAGCCTTGTCTCTGTCTCTTTGCCAGAGAATGCATATGCAGGAATGTCATCCGCACTCTTTTTCTCATCCACCAAAATGTCATCTGCAAAACCAAGTTCGATTGCTTTATTTGCATTCATCCAAGTTTCCGAATCCATAAGGTGTGACAGCTTTGCACGAGACATACTTGTTTTAATCTCGTAGGCATTGATAATGCTTTCCTTGACCTCATCAAGCATCTCGATTGCTTTCTCCATGTCCTCGTGATTTCCGTAGGCCATAGTCATTGGGTTATGAATCATCATTAAGGCTGTAGGTGCCATAAGCACTGTTGTGCCTGCCATTGCAATAACGGAGGCTGCACTGGCAGCGATTCCATCAATCTTGACCGTCACATCACCCTGATAATCCATAAGCATGGTGTAAATCTGGCTTGCCGCAATGCAGTCTCCGCCAGGGGAATTGAGCCAAACTATTACGGGACCACTTCCGGCAAAAAGCTCATCGTGGAACATCTTAGGAGTCACATCATCGTCAAACCATGATGTTTCTGCGATTGTTCCGTATAGCTCAAGAACTCTTTCCTGACCTTCGTCCGTTCCTGCTTGGTTTTTCCAATTCCAGAACTTCTTCTGTTTCTTCATCAGAATCTGTCTCCTCCTTTTCTTTATTTGCATAAGCTGCCCCCGCATCATTTAGGGGCATCATATTGCCATTAACTAAATACAGATCACCGCCGAGTTCTGAAGGTATCCTGTCTAGGTCTTCCAACTCTCTGATGTCATTTGCACTCATCCAACCGTTCTGCCTTGCTGTGGCATAACCGTTCATACGGCTTGCATAATCCCCTCGAAGGAGACCTTCCACATTCAGCTTGAAGAAATAATCCTTCTTCTCTTCTTCATTAAGGAGTGCCCTGTAAAGTGACTGCTCCCAACGGATGACCCAAGGGTCAAGAGTGTATTTCACGAACTCAAGTGACTGCTGCTCAATATTAGAAAAGCTCGACTTTTCAAGGTCACCGACCATATGTGGCGGTACTCTGAAAATTCGAGCAATTTCATTAATCTGAAATTTTCTTGTTTCCAAAAACTGTGCTTCATTTGGAGATATGGAAATCGGAGTATATTTAAGTCCTTCTTCCAATACGGCAACCTTATGGCTATTGGAACTGCCACCAAAGGCTGCATTCCAACTATCCCTAACTTTCCCTGGATCTTTTAATGTTCCCGGATGCTCCAAAACTGCACTTGGAGAAGCACCATTGGCATAAAACTTCGAGCCATACTCCTCTGCTGCAATTGCAAGACCTATGGCATTCTTGGCCATTGCTATCGGAGAATAACCGACCAAACCATCAAAACCAAGACCAGGAACATGAAGCACATCGGAAGGGTCAAGCACAACCGTACTTCCTTCCATCGTTGGCGCGTCATCATTACTTTTTGTGTATTTATAATAAAGGTGTCCCTTCTCATCACGGTCTACACTCATCCTGTCTGGCATAAGCGGATACAGTGCAATTACCTCTCCTTTGCCATTTCTTATAATCTGTGCGTAGGCATTACCCCAAAGTAACAGATGCGTCATAAGTGTTTCCCTAAAAATGAATGAAGTCATTTCAGGATTTGGTTCGTCATGCAGCAATCGAAACAGCGGATGGTCATAGGCTTTTTCTTTTCCACCCTCCTCGTTGTATCTGTAAACATTAAGAGGCAGACTTGCGATTGCCTCTGATAGAATACGGACACAGGAATAAACTGCCGTCATCTGCATAGCACTTCGTTCATTCACTCTTTTCCCGGATGTTGAAGTTCCCATGAAAAAGCTGTATGAACTGCCACTTGTTCTGTTGCTAGGAGCATCTCTGCCCCGAAATAATCCACTGAATAATCCCATATCATCACATCCCTTCTAATGCCTGATTAATGCCTTCGCATATCACAAGCATTCCTATAAAAAATAAAGTAATCATCAAAACACCAATAATCCTCTCGTATCATATACACTCTCCGATGTGTCATTCCCACAACGGATTGCTCTGTCGAGTGCCATGATACAGGCTATGGCACCGTCAATCTTCTCTGTACTTTTTGCTTTATCAGCCTTAATGTTTCCGGCTGGGTCAGTACGAATAAAAATGTTATCCATATTCCAACGAAGAACCGGGTGTCCTCCGTGGGCAATCTTCTGTTCAAGGGTCAGCTTCATAAGTTCCTTTGTAGGTGGTGACATAGATGCAAATCCCTGTCCCATTGCCACTACATTGAACCCCATATTCTCAAGGTTCTGCACCATCTGAACTGCTCCCCATCTATCGAATGCAATCTCACGGATGTTGTATTTCTCCCCAAGCTGTTCTATGAATTTTTCAATGAATCCATAATGAACAACATTTCCTTCCGTGGTTTGGATATAGCCTTGTCTTTCCCAAAGGTCATAATTCACATGATCCCTTCGGACTCGTAAATCAAGAGTCTCTTCTGGCAACCAAAAATAAGGAAGAACATAGTATTTGTCATTCTCACTTTGTGGTGGAAACACAAGACAAAAGGATGTAAGGTCGGTTGTACTTGAAAGGTCAAGTCCCCCGTAACATACACGCCCTTCCAGTTCTTCCGGGTCAACAGAGAATGCACAGGCATCCCACTTATCCATTGGCATCCAACGGACAGCCTGTTTTACCCATTGATTAAGCCTAAGCTGACGGAAGCTGTTCTCCTCTGCAGGATTCTGCTTTGCAGATTCACACGCAGCTACTACCTTCTCCATCTGAATGGTTTCTCCAAGAGATGGATTTGCTTTCTTCCATACGGTAGGATCTGTCCAGTCATCATCATCTGCCGCACCATATATAACTGGATAAAATGTCGGGTCAGTTTTTCGACCCTCAATAATATCCAAAGCCTTCTGATGTAATTCATAGCAGATGGAGTTGGTATCATTTCCCGCTGTAGTAATAAGGAAATACAGTGGCTGTTCACGGGCATCACCTGAACCCTTGGTAAGTACGTCATATAGTTTTCTGTTTGGCTGTGCGTGTACCTCATCAAGCACCAGTCCACTTACATTAAGGCCGTGCTTGGTTCCAACTTCAGCTGATAGCACTTGATAAAATCCATTGTTGTAAAGATTATCTATTCTCTTTGTTGCACCCTTTATCTTGCTTCTCTTTTCAAGGGCAGGTGTCATTTCACACATCACTCTTCCAACATCAAATACAATGGATGCCTGCTGTCTGTCTGCAGCTGCACCATACACTTCCGGGGATGCCTCACCATCTCCAAACAGAAGGTACAAAGCAATTGCAGCCGCAAGTTCTGACTTACCATTCTTCTTTGGAATTTCAACATATGCTGTTGTGAACTGTCTCTTCCCATTCGGCTTTAATATCCCAAATAAGTTCCTTATGATTTCTTCCTGCCAGGGCATCAATATGAAAGGCTTTCCTGCCCACTTGCCTTTGGTATGGCAAAGGCACTGTATGAAGTTCACAACATAATCCGCTTGTTCTTCATCGTAATATGACCCTTCGGCCATAAACTTGGTGGGAACAAACTTCTTTTTTCTCTTTGCCACACTCATCTCTCCTTCCACGAAAAAAGGACTCCGAAGAGTCCCATTTCATAATTTCTTTTTATTAGTTGTATTCTTTAAGCAAAATGCTGTAGGCTACCATGACCATGTAATCATCCTCATCCGGCTTGCAAATCCAACCGTTGTCATAATCAGCAACCGTCTCATTTCCAATCTTGATAAGCAGCTTTGAAATCTTACCGCCATCGATTGCATTCTTGTTTCTGATCTTGTAATTCTTAACCCAATAATGTGCTACCCTGTTATTTCCATCCTTTGGAATTCCGATTGTTCCTTCGTGCCATCCTGTTCTCATTTTCTTTCCCGCCCTTCTTAGTACTTTGTTGCCTTGTGTGCTTCAAGGTTCTTGAAAAACTCGTCAACCTCTGCAAGGTCTGTAAGGAAATCCTCGTATGCTCCAAGTCCGCTTTCTTTGATGATTCTGTAAGCCCCCTGTCTTGTCTTAAGAACTCCGAGTCTGTTTTCTTTTGCAATCCTGCAAGCCTTCTTTGTAAGTTTTCCAATGCTCTCGATTTCCTTATCTGCTCCCTTTTCAAATGCGCTTGTGCAGCCTGTCTTATCAATAAATCTCATTTTCGTATCCTCCGCTTTGCTTTGTTTCCCTTTCGGTATGTACATATTCGCTCTAAATGAGATATATATCCACTTAATTCGGAGGCATATATTACACAAATATATGTAGTAATAAGGCGGTATTTATTGTGTAGTTTACAACGACCAAAAGACCCCTAAAGGTCTTCTGTCTGTTTCCTTAAAGGCTTAATTTGAAAGCCGGGATTCTTTCCTTCCTGCTTTCGCCCTCAAGTCCTGCTTTCCAATCATCGTATCTGCTGTTGATTTCTATAAGTCCCTCAAGGCTAATGCCTCTCTTCTGGAACTCTGCAATCGTTGTGATAAGGCTTGAGAAGGTGCTTGAAATTGTAAATTCCTTAACTCCAAATCTTCTGCAATTCTCAATGATTGGGTCGATGTCGTAATCCCAAATGACCTCGCCAAAATTGATAAGTTCGTTTCCGGCTTCAAGGCTGTAGAAGTATGCCTCTCCAAATCTTGGGTTCACATCAATGTCCGAGTAGCGTGTTCCTCTTGCTCCTGCTTTGTCTAAAATCTCGATTCTTGTCATGGCTAATGCCCTCCTTGTCTTTTGGTATGTACATATATCACTCTAAAGGCACATAATAGCAAGTTAATTATCGAGAAAAGTGTAACTTTTTTTCTACTCCCCGGATGTTATAAAATGCACATAATCATCGGTGTTCATATCGATAAAAGCTGCAAGTTCAGGACACTCCAGTTCCGTAGCAATTGCCTTTACCATTCCAAGGTCAAACATATTGCAAAGTGCTGTATCTCTGACCTTAATAATCTGATCCTTAATATGTTCTGGCATCGTATCACTCCTTCCTACTGTCCAGTATGCTGATGGATGGTATCAAGGATTTTCTCTTGCTCCTCCACATCAATTCCTATACTCTCAAGCGCCTCTCTTGTTCCACAGTCCGGGCAGATGGCTGTTACCCCATCTGCTCTGGAAAGTGCTGAAGGCTCTGAATAGATTCTTCCACAGTGTGGACATTTCTTTGGCTGTATTCTTTCATTAATCTTCATGGCATTCCCTCCTGCTTTTTCTGATTGCCTCAAACAAAATGTTCTCATCAAATTCAAATGCCCTGTACCCTTCAAGGCAGGTCTCGACATAATGGTAACTTGGTATACCAAGTTCTCTGTCCTCATGCATGATGTACACATAGACCTTTCTCTGCCTTACCTTCCCGGTTCTGATTCCGACAATCGGCAGTTCCATTTCAGCTTTGTAATAAAAGCTTGGGAACCCTTCGTACCTGTCAAGAGCCGCCTCGTCAGCCTCTGTGGTTTCCCACACGGCCACAGGAACGCTCTTCCCTTCCTTTGGTTCGATTGTTAAATAAGATCCCGTCTTGCTCCCCTTAAAAAGGAGTTCATAATCCGGCACAACTGATGTTCCGATGATTCTTGCTCCCGGACATCGCATTTTCATTTGTCTGATGTTTAGGTTGCTGCCATAGGCAATGTAATATCTTTTCTGCATAATGCATCCATCCTTTCCGAAGGAAACACCCTTCTACCACCTTAAGACCGCCGAAGCGGTCATCCTTTTAAAGTGGCAGGAGGCTATGCCCTTGCTGTTCTGAATGCTGTGTCTCCATCAAGTCTCTTTGTAAGAATCTCTCTTGCTGTTTTGAACTCGTCCCCGATGAACCCAAGTCTAAGAAGCCAAGTTCTCATTGCGTATTTTGGATTCTCGTTCTGCTGTGGCTTTGAGCTTGCGCTTCTTACTTCCTTTGCCATCTGGCTAAGTGCTAGGCAAAGCTGAATGTAGGCTTTAAGCTGTCCGGCATGGAGGCCGTTTAATTTTCCGTCTGCAGGTGCATCGAATTGGAAAAGTCTGAACTCGATTGTTCCCTTTGTGAAGGTTGCGTGGTAGTTAAGCATGTGGTATCGACTGTCGTTGTAATGTTGGCTTCTTCCGTAGTTGCAACCCTGTGAGCCGTACCAAATGTCTGCAAGCTGGCTCATTGTCTTTGGCTTTTTCTTGTTGACCTGCTTTAAGAACTCCGGGTCAACCGTTCTGCAATATCTGCTCATTCTTCTGTGGTCAAGGTCGAGTGCCTTTGCAATTAGGTCTTCGTGGCTTGCCATGATGTTTGCAAGGTTTCTCATGGTCTGTGGTGTGTGTCCCTTGGCTCCGATGTGAATGTGTACCCCGCATCCTCTTGTTGCATCCGATTTTGCTCCGGCGTGTCTTAACTGTCTTATAAGTTCCTGCAAGGTTTCCATGTCTGCGTAGGTAAGGATTGGTGTTACCAATTCGCATTTCTCACTATCGCATCCAGCAATGCTCACATCCTTTTGAAATTTCCATTCCCTTCCCTGCTCGTCCCAAGCGCTCCAAGTGTAGTAGCCGTTTCTTTCTGCTGTGTTCTGATATCTGCCTGTTCCGAAAAACTTCGCTGCAAGCCTTGCTGCCTTTTCTCTTGTGATGCTGTTCATTTCGACCTCAACTCCGATGGTCTGCTTTTTCATTTCCTCGATCTGGTTTGTAATTTTCTCGTTCATTGTATGTACCTCCAACAGTAGTTCGTTTTTTGTTGTGTACATATATCACTCTAAAGCACACTAATTGGAATACCATTACTGGACAAAGATACACACTTTATATTGTGTATCTTTCCAGATGGCTATTACTCTTCAGAATCGGTGCAGACTGCCTTTCCCATCGCAAGTTCCGATACGATTTTTGCGTACCTGCTTTGCTCACTTCCTTCAGAAGATGCCATTGCCTTAAGGTAAAATTCCATCGCATCATCACGGCTGTCCCAAGTCTCCTCATCGTTGTAGCAAATGACTTTGACGGTATCGAGTTTCTTGCAGGAGTCTTCTCCGTAAACAACCCCAAGGCAGCATCCGTTGTCCCAATGAACATGAATCGTTCCTGTGTCATCCACACTTGTAACCGTTCCCTTAAGTCCGGCTGTCATTTCAATTCTGTAGGGGTCTTCCATATGGATAAGTTCCACCCTTGACCCTTCTGGGTACTGCTCCTTAACTCGCTCCACTATTTTTCTGTCCGGGAAATACATTACTGCTCGCCTCCCTTCTCTTTGTTCTTGAATGCTGATGAGCCTTCAAGTTTGGAAAGAAGGATTTTTCTGTCTGCCTTGAACTCATCCCCGATAAATCCAAGTCTTAAAAGGAAACACCTGAATGCGTATTTCTCATTCTCGTTTTCCTTTGCCTTGGAAGAAATTCTCTTCTGGTTCTTACTCATCTCGCAAATGGCTGATATGAACTTGGTGTAGGCAAGTGCCTCTTCCGGCTTTGCTTCTTCAAACCAAGGGAAGGAAATGTTCTCCTCATCAATTGAAAATCCAAGGTCTGCAATTCCAAGTGCCTTCTTTATCAAATCTCCTTTGGCATCCAGTAGGTTTGCAAGGTTTCCAACCGCTACCTTTTCAAGTGGAATGGTAACCGTAAGTCCAATTGGCTCGTCTGCCCCCTTATTCGCCTCAGTTTCGGCTTCTTTTGCCCCCATTTGGTTATCCTCCCATTCTGCAGGTGAAACCCCTGTGGCCAAAACACAGGCATCAATTACCTTTGCGCTTTCATCAATCCCGGCATCCCCAAGGAATGATAAGGTTCCGTCCTTTTCAACTCTGTATGCTCCGATTTCATAAGCTGCGCTTGGCATTCCCATGTACTTTGCTTTGCAGCCAAGTTCCTTTTCAATTGCTTTGACCATTGCCTTTCGGCTGTCTCCTGTTACATTAAAATGTAGTACCATGCTATGTACCTCCTTGTTTTTTTGGTATGTACATATATCACTCTAACCCCCAGTAATAGCAACAATTATGTGCAATTACTGGGATAAAATAGTGACCTTAATTTTGGCTCTCAAGTTGTGCATAATACATAATGCCTGAAAGCACAAAATAAACATTCGGAAGTGCCACACCATTGCCCCACATCTTATATTCTGCTGAATCAGCCTGTGGGTCTTTGAGCCATTTGATGATTTGTGAATCTGTCTTTGGCTTGGTTGCTTTTCCGATTGCATTAGCATGGACTTCAAAAACCTCTCTCCACTTTGCGATGTCCTCTTTGGTAGGTTCTTCTATCCCAAGTTCATCACACCACCAATCCGGGAATCCCTGCAGTCTTGCACATTCAGTCGGTGTAAGCCTGCGCACGATATAATCCGTTTCAGTTTCATCATTTACAATCGGAGGGTCTTTATAGTCAGTAGCCACAAGTGTATTTGCACACTCCTCATTTGCCTCCGTAAAGAAAGATGCTTTTGAGGATGAGAACTTTGGATGCGCCACCCCACTTGCTCCCGCTGCCACAATAGTCGGTTCGACTTCCTCTTCTATCTGAAAGCTGAACTTTGCATTGTATCCCTGGTTCATAGCAGGTCTTCCAATTCCAAATGCAGGCTCTCCCACAAAGTTCTCTTCCGGGTTCTTCATCATCTGACTGGATGGACCCTTGGGACCGTCATTGGCAGAAAGAGTGGCATGAACATCTGCAAATGCAACTGCGTGCTGCTCGGTTGCATTTAATGTGTACATGACATCCGATTCCTTATATCCATCTCCCTTATGAGAAGGTCTGCTGCCATTGCCTTCAATAGCAACAACGGCCACACCACCTTGATTGCAAGTTGGATTTCCACCATTGGCATCAAGAGTTCGTGATGTGTCTGCCTCATAAAATCCACTGTTCGGATTATCCGACTTCATGGAATTACTGTTCTTTGCACAGATGCCAAATGCCCTCGGTTGGAATAAGGTCTGGTCATTATTTGTACTAAGTGTTGCCGACAGGTCATCCTGTATTAAGGCACCCTTGCCACCACCTTCGCATCCGCATCTGATTTTTAGTGTCTTTGGAGTCTGAACCACAAACGGCTGATTATTGCCACCCGTTCCAAAAGTAGAAAGAATGGTCTGCGATACCTCAAGGGGTCCTGTGTATCTGCTGTCCTGTGAGTGGTTCTCAAACATTAAACCGCCATTGCTTGTTTCTCCAAGGCTTTCTTTAGTACGGCAGGTAGTTCTTTGCCACGACTTGAAGCCCTGCGCAGAATACCCTGACAAGCCTTCGGACTCAAATAATATTTTTCCGGCACTCCCTCCATCAAAATCTGCGACAAGGTAGATACGTTGTCTTCTCTGGGGAACGCCCCAATACTGAGCATCGAGGAGTCTCCATGCGATACAGAAGCCATCTCCCATGATGCGTCCTGCGTTTTCCCATTTTGAAGGTTTAGATACAGACACTTGCTCGTCTTTGATTTTGCAGATTTCAGTAAGGACTGCCTTGAAGTCCTCACCCTTGTTTGAGGAGAATGCTCCTGGGACATTTTCCCAGACAATGTATCTTGGATATTTTCCATCTGTTGCCTCCCTCATTTCCTTAATGATTCTGATTGCTTCATAAAAAAGACTTGAACGTGAACCATCCAAGCCATCTCTTTTCCCCGCCACGCTCATGTCCTGACAGGGACTTCCAAAAGTGATGATATCCACAGGCTCAACTTCTGAACCTTTAAGTTTGGATATATCACCGTAGTGTTTCATATTAGGAAATCGAACCGTTGTGACCCTTACAGGAAATGGCTCAATCTCCGATGCCCATATAGGTGTGATACCAGCTAATGTTCCACCCAATGGAAAACCCCCGGAACCATCAAAGAGGCTACCGAGGGTTAATGTCTTTTTATTCTGTTGTTCCATCTCCAAAGTCAACCTCCTTTACAAGATCTGCATACATGAGCTTCTCTCCATTTCGGATGACATACACATTGGCTGCATCATCCGTATCCTCAACATATCTGCGAAGAATGACTGATGCATACTTTTCATCAAGTTCCATTGTATGGCAGATTCTGTTTGTCTGCTCACAAGTCATAAGCGTTGAACCACTGCCACCAAAGGTATCAATTACAATCGCATTCTCCTGACTTGAATTGCCGATAGGATATGCAAGCAAATCAAGTGGCTTACTTGTCGGATGGTTCTTGTTCTTCTTTGGCTTATCAAAATTCCAAATGGTGGTCTGACTTCTTCCGGCATTCTTGCTCCAGTAGTGTTTTCCATTCTGAAGGAAACCATAAAGAACTGGTTCGTGCTGCCACTGATAATCACTGCGACCAAGCACCAATGAATTCTTTACCCAGATACAGCATCCTGCCAAATGAAATCCTGCATCAACAAATGCCTTTCTGAAATTCAGTCCTTCTGTATCTGCATGGAATACATAAGCTGCACCACCCTTTTCAAGATGTGCGGCCATATTCTTGAATGCCGATAAAAGGAACTCATAGAACTTTTCATTTTCCATCTTATCGTTTTTGATTGATAGTCCGTCAGAACTTTCAAAGGCTACATTATAAGGTGGGTCTGTAATAATGAGGTTGGCTTTCTTTCCATCCATAAGGGTCGCTACATCTTCTTCCGAAGTTGCATCACCGCACATAAGTCTGTGTCTACCAACCACCCATACATCTCCCTTTTCTACAAAGGCTGCCTTCTCAAGCGCATCTGACAAATCAAAGTCATCATCCTGGGTGTCGGAAGTATCTGCACCTGCAAACAAATCCGAAATCTCATCTTCATTAAAACCTGTGAGCGAAACATCAAAGTCCATTCCTTCCAATGCTTCAATCTCAAGTCTCAAAAGTTCCTCATCCCATCCAGCATCCTGGGCATATCTGTTATCAGCAAGGATATATGCTTTCTTCTGTGCCTCGGTAAGATAATCAACAAGTACACAAGGTACTTCCGTGATTCCTTCTTCCTTTGCCGCCATCAGTCTTCCGTGTCCGGCTATTACATTTTTATCCTGATCAATGATGACAGGATTTACAAAACCGAACTCACGAAGAGACGAGCGCAGCTTATTGACCTGCTCCTGGGAATGAGTTCTTGCATTATTTACATATGGTATAAGCTCACTCACTTTTACCATCTGCATTTGTGTAGTTGTTTTACTCACTGCGTTACTCCTTCCATAAATTATTGTTTGTTCCTTGTCCTTAAGAGAATCTCCATCGGATCAGCATCAGCCAAATTGAAATCTGTCGAGCAGTTCTCCTTTACCACTTGGAAAATCTGATACCATATGGCATTGGTCTGCTTCATATACTGATTGGACATTGCTACATAAGGAGAGGCACAAGCAGCTCCTGTTGTAGGATGCTTTGCAAGGAAACCATAATCTGTGATTGCCTTTTCACACTGCTGCCATCTCGCTAAACACATAGCGAACTGTTCGAGCAGGTGATTGCTCACAAGTTTCTCGCATCCTCTTTCCTTAAGCCAGAGCCATGTTTCCTTAAACACTTCATCTGCAATAAGGACATCACCGTTTTTCTGAACGGCTGATAGGTAGTCTTTTGGATTTGGAACATCTGCTCCATCAAGATTTGCTCCCGTTGGCATTTCCATAACCTTCAGTTTTCTTCCGCCGGGATTTCCTGCTACTACCTTTTCAGTAAGAGCCTTGGATTTGCGTCCACTTCCCGGTCTCTGACCACCTCTTGCTGTACCATCTTTGGCCATTTTTTCTCACCTCGATTCTTCGGGTCCTTAATACCCCGTTTGATTTCGCAATTTTTCCACACGAAGGGGCGGCACCGTTGCCCTGAAAAATCATTCACAGAGATTTGACCGCCCCCTACCCTTTAGGAAATGACTGTCTTTACTGTCACAAAAATAAAATTTATAAATAAGTTTCATCTTCGACTGTTATGACTGTCATTCGTATGAATCACTTCTTCGTCCGTGCCATCTGTCTCCACGCTCGGCATGTATCTTTGCATGACATGACTTGCACAAGGAAATCAGATTGCTCCTGTCATGTGTGCCACCTTCTGCAAGAGGAATCTTGTGATGTACTTCTTCTACTTCAACAAGGACTCCCTTTTCGTAACAAACCTCACAGAAAGGATGAGTCTTAACATAACTGTCACGGATGCGTTTCCACGCACGACCATATCGTCTCCTAGTGTTAGGGTCTCGCTGGTACTTCTCGTAACGTCTGTTCTCTTCCTTCTGATGTTCCTCACAGAACCTACTCTCGGTCAGCTTGGGACATCCGGGATGGTGGCATGGGTGTTTCGCTTTTCTTGGCATTCTTCCTGCACCTCCACTGTCTTAATTTGTAACGAAGGATGTAAAAGCACTGTTCCAAATAACCAACTTTCCTATATCCCACTATTTCCACCTCCGTCTTTGCGGCATAATAAAAGCCCTCACAGTGGGGTTGCCACCATGAAGGCTTATGCCGATTTCTCGTTTTCGCTTTTCGCTTTTCGCTGATTATACAATATCACAAAGGACACCATTGCATTTAATTGCAAACCATAGCAATTTTCAAATTTATACAATTTTTTGGAAGAACCATTCTTCCGATTGCTTTGTTATGCCATCTCTGAACTGTGGTCGCATCCACATTTAACATATCAGCTATCCTTGGCCACGAGTAATTATGGATGTAACGGTATTTAAGAACCATCTGATATTCGTTCTTATCCACTTGGCTGATGACCTCTCGTATCTGCTGCTTTACCTCCAACAGCAAAGACATCTCGGTCATTATCTTTTCTTCCAGTTCCATCAACTTCTCAAGGGTGCGAACATATGGGGCATCGGTGTTTCTGCTTGCATTGAAATGCTCCTCAAAGCCGGGACTTGAAATTGTCTCTGCCATAAGCCTTAACTCTTCGCATTCCAATGTGTCAGATTTAATTCTCTGATCTAATAAATAGGCTTGGTTTAAAAATTCCTTAACTGTCATGACTATCATCCTCCTCATCCAGTTTTGTGATAAGGAACTCTGGGTCAATATCAGTTAATGTAGAAAACCAACGGGAACGGAAGAAATTTAGACACTCGGATTTGGTAATCTCCGCATCCTTATTCCTTCTTCCCTTCTTCAATTTTTTATTTGCATCTCTATAATCCTTAACGGCCTGCAAAATGATTTCATTCGCAAGTCTCTCGTAAGGATCTAAGTTTGAATTACTGCTCATACCAGGTTCCTCCGATTTAATAAAGTAATTTCCCACGGATTGACTCTGATTGACTCGGTGCTGTTCGCACTCATTTACAGTTCTGCTCTGACTGCATCGATTAAGGCAGACTGTGTATTGTCCTTTTGCCTTAAAGCCTTCATGACTCTTTCATCAATGCTGTCTTTTGCAATAATGTGCTGTACCACAACGGTTTTGGAACTCTGACCCTGTCTCCATAATCTCGCATTGGTCTGTTGGTAAAGTTCCAAAGACCAGGTAAGTCCAAACCACACAAGTGTTGAACCACCACTCTGAAGATTTAAGCCATGTCCTGCTGATGCCGGATGGATTAGCCCAACGGCATACTCACCTTTATTCCATTTCTCAATACTCTCGGCACTACCGATTTTGGAATATGGAACTTTTAACTTTTCAAGCAGCTTTACGATTCTTTCCAAATCGTGCTTATACCAGTAAGCCACTAATATTGGATTTCCGTTTGCAGACTCAATAATGTCCTCTAAAGCATCCAATTTTCTGTCATGGATATGCATGGTATTTTCATCATCTGTATAAACGGCTCCATTTGCCATCTGTGACAGCTTATTTGAAAGTGCTGCCGCATTAGCTGCAGTTACCTCTCCTTCTGGCATCTGAATAATAAGGTCATTTTTCAGTTCATCGTATTTCTTCCTTTCCTTCTCATCGAGATACACGGGATACTCGTTTATGATGAGTTCCGGCATGGCAAGATGGTCGATGGCTTTCATGGAAATCGTAATATCTGAAATCCTTCTGTAGATTTCTTCCTCTGCACCAGGAAGTGCTTTATAGGAATACACGATATTTCCATTAAATCTGTCTGGTCTGAAAAATGCCGTTCTGTATCTTCCAATAAACTGAAATAATCTCTCACCCATATCAAGACATCTGAATTCATAGTGAAGATCCATGAGACCGTTTGATGATGGTGTTCCTGTAAGTCCGATTACTCTCTTAAGCCTTGGACGAAGTTTAAGAAATGCCTTTGTTCTTTGTGATGCTGCCTTGAATGAAGAAAGCTCATCAAGGACTGCCATATCAAAATCAAGATATTTCTTATCCTGCTGTAAAAGCCAAGGAAGATTCTCTCTGTTTATAATGTAGATATCAGCATCTGCACTTAAAGCTGCCATTCTTTCTTTTGGAGTTCCAAGAACTACCGAATATTTCAGATTCTGCAAATGATCCCATTTCTTTATCTCATTCGGCCATGTACTTCTTGCCACACGAAGGGGTGCGACCACTAGCACTTTCCTTATAAGGAACTCGTCATTTATTAACTTGTCGATTGCAGTCAGTGTAATGACTGTTTTGCCAAGACCCATATCAAGGATTGCAGCTGCGATGGGATGTTCCAAAATATAGTCAATGGCATATTGCTGATAATCATGCGGATTGAATTGCATCAAGGATACCTCCTATCTGGTCTGCTTCATCAAGGACATATACCTTTAATCCAAGCGCCGATATTTGCTTATGTCTGTGGAGTTGTAATTTTCTTGGTTTCTTCCCCGGAGCCTTTACTTCCACAAAGCCGACCTTCCCATCAGGCATTAAAATAATGCGGTCAGGCCACCCTGCTGTGCCGGAGTTCCACTTTTCACAAAGACCTCCACGCTTCTTTGTCTCTGTCACTAATTTTCTTTCGATGTAACTTTCACGCATCGCAAACCTCCATCAAATCTTTAAAACGTGACACCCATTTCAGTCATTTCCTAAAACCCCCTTATATAAAATTTTTTATATTTTTTTCTTATATAGGACTTTTTAGATATGACTGTAATGAGTGGCACAAAACACTAATTTCAAAATAGAAAAGTTTAGGAATTGACCTTCGTGAGCGTCACTTCCTCGCATTTTCCATAAAAGTTTCTTGTATTAACTGACACCGACTGTCACGAATCCAAAAAGTCCTGTCCTTCCTTAAGCTTTAGACCCACAATCATTCTGCCCGTGTTTCTTCTCTGCTTTCTGAACCCTGCTTTTTCCAAAGCACCATAAAAATCAGAGGTACTGCGGACATATTCGCCCGTCTGCATACACGCAAAACGATACTGCTGATAAAGGTCTCCTGACTTTTCCTCAAAGGCAGGGTCCACATCGCAGTGATCCTCAATGAACTGCCCAAGCCAGTCATTGGCCTCACGATAGCGGTCTATTGCAGCCTGTACCACCTTTGGCAAATCTGTATGGAAGTTCGCATCGATAGATTTCTTTGCACCTTCAATAATCCATTTCATGATGGCAGGACCTGCCTGGTCATACAGATAGTCTGCATAGTTCTTGATGTCGGACTTCCCGGTAATCTTTGCATTAAATGGAATGACGATAAGTCTTCTCCAAATACCATCATCATTGGCACCCACCCTTGGAAGATGGTTTGTATAAAGCACGAGTGTATGCGAAGGCACGAAATGGAATGGATCCTTATACTTCTTCTCTGCCTGTATCTCATCAGTGGAGCAAAGCTGCTTTACGGTAGCAGTGTTTAATCTCACACCTTCTTCCATCTCGGATGCAATGATGAGACGCTTGCCTTTAAGCTCTGCCATTTCAGGCTTTACATTTCTCTTGCATCCCATCGTAAGAGCCTCTGCCGATATCTTTCCTGCATAGCTTCCAAGCACACGGAAGATGGTATTCCAAAAGGTAGACTTACCATTGGCACCACCGCCATAGGCAATAATCATGTGTTCCTGGTACACCTTACCGATTGCAGCCATACCGACTGTCATCTGCACATACTCGATAAGTTCTTTATCTGAACAAAAGAAGGTATCAAGTGCATCACTCCAAATCTGCTCTCCCTTATCTCCCGGCGAGCAATTCGTAATCTTCGTGATGAGGTCTTCTGGATTATGTGGCAACTCTCCTGCCATTCCTTTTTCAAGGTCAAATGTGGCATATGGTGTATTAAGAAGATTAGGGTCTTTATCCAACTCCGACACATCAATGGCGAGCATTGGCTTTGCTGCATTCTGAAAATTAACGATGTTCTTGTAATTGCGATAACGCAGTACGAACTTCAAATAAGTCTGTGCGCCCATAAGAGCAAACAACAGCCCCATCGAATTATCTGGCACAGCCTTTTCAAGCTGCTTACCACCCGACTTAACATTCTCTTCAGATACACCTGCACCGAGGAGTGCTTGTTCTGCAATCTCCACCTGTTCTCTCGCATCAGCAAGCTGAAGGTCAAGAAAATCCTCTACCGCACCAAGTGCCATCTGTCTGTCCTCTCTCCAGCACTCACCATCAAAACGAAGGTAATCGGTAGCTGTTGTGTATTTAAGTTCAGAACCATATTCCTTTGCGAGAACCTTTGCTTCTCCGATGTCCGAATAATCCTCTGGCTTTAATCCGGCATCAAACTCTGCGTTGAATTCTTCTGGTGGAACATATCCCTCCTGACTCTGTATCTTCTTTGCAAATCCAACCGCACTATTCCATATGGTCTTAAGCTCTCTGTCATCAAGAGGCGGGTCACACTTTGCTGCTCTTTCAAGAAAGAGGTCATGTGCCTTGTCTGTGATTCCGAATTTCTTTAAGACCTTACCTGCGAACAAACTCAAAGTGTTATTTCTGCTGCCTTCGTGAATGACACCGCCACCAGTCTGGTACTCTTCCTTTTCCACTGCCTCTTCGATGTAATCATCCTCATCGAGAGTTTCATCAATCTGAAGAAAGCCTTCATTCCAAATGATGTCATCAGCATCACAGGACGAACCGAAAAAGAATCTCGCAGCATCCATAGCGTTATCATCAAGAAATGGAAACTTCTTCTGAATTGCTCTTTTTACTGCTGCATACATGGTCGAATCCTTGTATGGCTGACAAGGAAAATAAATATGCTGTCTTGGTTTTGCAGGCTTGCTTCCTTTAGGGAGCATATTGTGACGGCTTGGAACAATGACATGATCTACATCTGCAAGCATCTCCGATAACTTTTCCGCTGTTATAAATTCAGCCGGATTGTCGGTGTGGTCATTGTCGTTATCCATGAAGAAGCCGTTCGCCTCCATGAAATTTTCATTACTTCTGTAATTGTTTTTGTACTTTGCACAAACATGGTCCTTCTCGATAGCCTCAGCCATTTTCTCTTTGCTATCCACTACCACTTCATGCGGATATACACAGTTACTGGGAATGCCAGTACAATCTGCCGTATATAAAATAAGTTCCATTGTTTAGTCCTCCTCGTCTTTGCTAACTTCCTGGCATTCTTCCGTAAAATAACGAATCTTCATTTTCTTCTGCTTGGCCTTATCAATCTCTGCTGCCATTCCACTAGAGATGTTCTTTCCGAATACCCATAGCTGTTCACATCTGCCGAGGAACACCATATCCATAAAAAGCGCCAAGTCTCTTTCTGTCTTTTCAGACATAAACTGTGGCAACAATAAATGTGGTGCTAATGGAACTGCACCCTGGTCTACAGCAAAACGGCTATAGTCTCTCGCCCTTTGTGTATTCCCTTCGATGTCTCCTGAAAATGGAGAACAGATATAAACAAGCGGTCTCCACTTGTGAAGTTCCTTCTCTATTTCATTTACAGCCATCTGTGGTACTGGATCGTAGTAGCCTTCCGAGTTGTATTTACTTATTCCCATAGGACTTCTCTCCTTTCCTCAATTAGTAAGAACCGATGGTCTTCCGACAGCTATGTATTGGAATGACCCAAAACTGCTAATTTCAGGAGAGAAAATAAAAATATTTTTTGAGCCGACAGAATTCTTTCCTTATAAAAAGAAAAAATCAGTCTCGCCCCGGCAGATAAGTCCGTGGAGCAAGGCTGATATTTTTTTCTGTGAAATTAGCAGTTTTCCCCTTTTTCAATACATAACCCCTGAAAGCTGATAGTGAAATTGCTACTGAAAAAAATTTTTTCAAAAAGTTTTCTCGAAATTAGCAGTTTTATCAATTTTCAATACATAGCTGTCAGAAAGGGCAAGACCCATTCGGAAAGGAAGGTGCTGCAGATGCAGAAAGAAATGAATGTATCTGATGAGTCTCTCGACCAGGAACTACCAGACGAGGAACTCATCGACACGCTGATAGCCATAAGCGTGGTTTCAAAAAGACTGGCTCACAAGTTAAGAGTAATAAAGGAAAAAGGAGAACAAGAAGATGGATCACATGAATGAGTTTTATGAACTTCTCGATGGCATCGTTGATTGCGCCGAGAAAATTGCAAAGCTTGGCAGACTCGTCAGAGAGTTCGTGCCACAGTTTGTTGAAGTAATCCCTCAGAAGCCTGTTGCTATTGAAGCAAAGGAAACCAAGAAGACAAAGGCTATCGAGGATAACACAAAGAAGGCTGCTCCGGCAAAGAAGGAAGAAGAACCTTCCTACACATTTGAAGATGTAAGGAAAGCATTCTCCGCCAAGTCACACGCCGGATTTACCACAGAGGTAAAAGCACTTATTTCAAAATATGGTGCGGCACGACTTTCTGATATTAAGGAATCTGACTACGCAGCTCTCATGGCTGACTTGGAGGTGATTGGATGAGTTCACACGCATTTCTCTCACCGTCAGCAAGCCATCGTTGGCTGAACTGTCCACCGAGTGCAAAACTGTGTGCTGCTCTTCCAGATCAGACAAGTCCTTATGCAGCACAGGGTACAGATGCTCACGAACTGTGTGCCTACCTTGTAGAGAAAGCATTAGGCAGAGATGTTAAAGACCCAACAGAATCGCTTTCCTACTACGATCCAGAAATGCAGACCTGTGCTGAAGGATATGCAGAATTTGTAATGCAGGAATATGAACTTGCAAAGCAGACCTGCCCGGACACAGATGTTCTTATTGAACAGAAGGTGGACTTTTCAAAATGGGTCGAAGGTGGAACCGGTACAGCCGACTGTATTCTTCTTTCAGATGGCACGGCAGAAATCATTGATTACAAGCACGGTCTTGGAGTCATGGTAAGTGCTGAATCTGAAGAGTTCGGTGGAAACCCACAGCTTATGTGCTATGCCCTCGGTCTGATTGATATGTTTGATGGCATCTACAATATCGATACCATTCGCATGGCTATCTATCAGCCAAGAAGAGACAACGTCAGTATCTGCCAGATGAGTAAGGATGACCTTATGAAATGGGCAGAAGAAACTCTCGCTCCTACCGCTATTCTCGCTACCAAAGGAGAAGGCGAGTTTAAGGCAGGTGACCACTGCCAGTTCTGTAAGGTAAAGGCAACCTGCAGAAAGAGAGCCGAGTACAACTTGGAAATGGCCAAGTACGATTTTGAAGTTCCTGCTACCCTTGAAGATCATGAAATCGAGGCAATTTTAATGAAGGTCGACCAGCTGACTTCATGGGCAGAGGATGTAAAGGAGTACGCACTTAACCAGGCATTACAGGGGAAAGAGTATGAGCATTTCAAGGTTGTGGAAGGTCGCAGCAACAGAAAATACACAGACGAGAATGCTGTCGCATTTGCAGTCAAGGATGCAGGATTTGATCCTTACGAGAAGAAACTTCTCGGCATCACAGCAATGACATCACTTCTTGGAAAGAAGAAGTTTGATGAACTGCTTGGTGGCTTAACTATGAAACCACCCGGCAAACCAACTTTAGTTTCAAAGTCAGACAAGCGTCCGGCTATGAAAAATACAGCACAAGAGGATTTTAATGTTAAAGAGTAAAGGAGAAAATATCATGGGAAATTTTAAGAATCCAACAAAAGTAATCACAGGTCCAAACACAACATTCAGCTACTTAAACTGCTTCGAGCCAAAGGCTATTCAGGGAGGCACACCTAAGTATTCTGTATCACTTATCATTCCAAAGTCTGACACAAAGACTATCGAGAAGATTAAGGCTGCTATTCAGGCTGCATATGAGGAAGGTCAGTCTAAGCTTAAGGGCAACGGCAAGTCCGTACCTGCTCTCTCTGTTCTTAAGACACCACTTCGTGACGGTGACGAGGAGCGTCCTGATGATGAGGCATACAGAGACAGCTACTTCATCAATGCCAACTCTGGTACAGCACCTGGTATCGTTGATGCAGACTGCAACCCTATTCTCGACAGAAATGAGATGTATTCGGGTGTCAAGGGCAGAGCTTCAATCAACATCTATGCTTACAATGTAAACGGCAATCGTGGTATTGCGTGTGGTCTCAACAACCTTCAGAAGATTTCTGATGGCACACCTCTTGGTGGCAAGTCTCGTGCAGCTGATGACTTTGCTACAGAGGACGATGAGGACTTCTTAAACTAAGCCTCTTTTTCTGGGATTAATACCCCTGAAACTTTCATAAGTGGGTGGTGGTAAATATTCTGCCACCACCCAAAATTTATTTATTGGAGGAATTTTCAAATGAGTAGAATTTATAGTTCAGAGCAGGTATCTCGTGGTCATGTAGATAAGATTTGCGACCAGATTGCAGATGCCATTGTTACAGATTGTTTGGCACACGATAAGGACAGCCGTGTTGCCATAGAAGTATTAATCAAGAATGATACTGTTGTTATTGCAGGAGAAATCACAACCAAACACACTCCTGACTATGCAGCTCTTGTTATGGGAGTTATGGCTAAAATCGGAATCGATAAACTTGGCTACTCTTCCATTGATGTCAGAGGACTTATCACAAAGCAGTCTCCTGATATTGCAATGGGTGTAGATAAAGGCGGTGCAGGTGATCAGGGCATCATGTATGGCTATGCTACCAATGAAACAGCAGAGCTTCTCCCTATGCCTTTTGCTGTAGCGACAACATTCATTCAGAAACTTGAGGAACTGGACTGTCCAATGTTTATGCCGGATGCAAAAGCGCAAGTATCCTACGATTATGATACTGGGAAAATCACTACTTTCCTCTGCTCCGTTCAGCATGATGCTGATGCAGATATCAAGAGTGTCCGTAAAGTAATCAGAAGTCTCATGGTGCTTGTTGCATCAGAATATGGATTAAACACAGACTTCGAAATGCTCGTAAACCCAACAGGCAGATTTGTTATCGGTGGCTCAAAAGCTGACTGCGGTGTTACTGGAAGAAAACTCGCCTGCGATACCTATGGCGGAATTGCAAGAATCGGTGGAGGTGCTTTATCTGGTAAGGATCCATCAAAGGTAGACCGTTCTGCAGCTTACATGGCTCGTAAGATTGCTGTTGATTTAGTTCGTGCCGGATACTGCGATAAGTGTGAAATTCAGATTGCATATGCTATCGGAAAGGCAAAGCCTGTATCTGTTGTGGCAGAAACTTTCGGAACTGCGTATGTATGTCCTGAATGTATCGACAGATATATCAAGGCAAATTATGACCTTACACCAAAGGGAATCATCAAAGCTCTTCATCTTCTTGATGTGGATTACAACCTCGTATCTTCTGGTGGCCACTTCGGTAAGGATATGCTTCCTTGGGAAATGGACGATGAGATGATTGATGATGTGTATGGCAATCACGAATTTGATCCTTTGGATTTTTCAGATGACGAAACACCTAAGAACAGAAAGAGAGATGTATTTTAATATGGAATCCTTATCAATCGACTTGGAAACATATTCTGATATTGACCTTAAGAAATGCGGCGTTTACAAATATGCTGAATCACCAAACTTTGAGATACTCCTCTTCGCTTATTCAGTGGACAATGGTCCTGTGCAGGTTATTGACCTTGCACAGGGCGAGGATATCCCTACAGAAATTCTTGCAGCTTTGACGGATGAGACCATAACCAAATGGGCATACAACGCTTCCTTTGAACGCATCTGCTTGTCTGTATGGCTTAGAAGAAATCATCCTGAATATTTTCAAAGCTACAGTATTTTAGAAGATACTGTCGGTGATTACCTTGACCCTAGTGCTTGGAAATGTTCACGCATCTGGGGAGCATACATGGGACTTCCATTATCACTTGAGGGTATCGGTGCCGTGCTTAAGTTGTCGGATCAGAAAATGAAAGAAGGCAAAGACTTAATTAAATATTTCTGCGTTCCTTGTAAGGCAACAAAAGTAAATGGTGGCCGAACAAGAAACCTTCCATCAGATGCCCCGGACAAATGGGATGTATTTAAGTCCTATAATAAAAGGGATGTTGAAGTTGAACTCGCAATAAAAGAAAAGCTGTCAAAGTTTCCTGTTCCAGAATTTATCTGGGATGAATATCATCTCGACCAGGAAATCAATGACAGAGGCATTGGTGTTGATATGCAGCTTGTGGAAAATGCGATTGATATTGATTCCAAAACAAAGGACTACCTTATGAGCCGTCTTGTAACACTGACTGGTCTTGAAAATCCAAACAGTGTACAGCAAATGAAAACATGGCTCTCTGATTATGGAATCGAAACTGAAAGTCTTGATAAAAAGGCTGTAAAGGAACTGCTATCCGATGCTGATAAGAAAGTATCTGAAGTGCTTGAGTGCCGTCAGCAGCTTGCCAAATCATCTGTTAAAAAATACACTGCCATGCAGAATATGGCTTGTGATGATAATCGTGCAAGAGGGTGCTTTATGTTTTACGGTGCCAATCGTTCAGGCAGATGGGCAGGCAGAGGCATACAGCTGCAGAACCTTCCACAGAACCATATGTCAGATCTTGAAGAAGCAAGAAATCTTGTAAGAGATGGAAACTTTGAGGCGTTGGAATTATTATATGACAATGTTCCGGGAGTTCTCTCTGAACTCATAAGAACTGCATTTGTTCCAAAGCCGGGATACAAATACATTGTAGCCGACTTCTCTGCTATCGAAGCAAGGGTGCTTTCGTTCCTCGCAGGTGAACAATGGCGTATCGATGTATTCAAGGAAGGCAAAGATATCTACTGCGCTAGTGCCAGTCAGATGTTCAAAGTTCCCGTTGAAAAACACGGTGTTAACAGCCACCTTCGTCAAAAAGGTAAAATTGCAGAATTAGCACTTGGCTATGGTGGTTCAGTCGGCGCACTCACATCAATGGGTGCAATCGAAATGGGACTTGCTGAAGAAGAACTTCAACCACTTGTAAATGCATGGAGGGACTCCAACCAGAACATCACAAATCTGTGGTGGTCAGTTGATAGTGCAGTCAAGCAGGCTGTCATATATAAATCTGCTGCCGAGACCCACGGACTCAAGTTCTATTACAAAAGTGGTATGCTCTTCATCGACTTACCATCCGGCAGAAAGCTCTGCTATGTAAAACCTCGAATGGGTGTGAATCAGTTCGGTTCTGATTCTGTTACCTACGAAGGTATCAACAATAATAAATGGACTCGCATAGAAAGTTACGGTCCAAAATTTGTCGAGAACATCGTACAGGCTATCAGCCGTGACATTCTAACCTATGCTATGAGAACACTATCCCACTGCTTTATCTGTGGTCATGTTCATGATGAACTGATTATCGAATGTAGTAAGGATGTTTCGCTTGAAGCAATATGTGAACAGATGGGAAGAACACCACCTTGGATCAAAGGACTTCTTCTTCGAGCAGATGGTTACGAATGTGATTTTTATAAGAAAGATTAAAATATGGCACCATAGGGATGCGCTCTTCCCTACTGTGCCATATTCATTATCTGTACATCTTTACAATCTTATCAAGTAACTGTAATGCCTCTTCACGATATACATCATTGTACTGATTCTTGTAACAAGTAAGACTTCCAACATTGAAATTTGCAAGTCCGTCACTCAAGATGCGTTCTGCCTCTTGGCGGACTCTATTAGCTGGATTCATGCTAAGTCTCATTTTGCTGTAGAACTCCTCACCCTTAATACCTGTGTGAAGAAGTAATACTGCATATCCGATTTTAGGTGATTTATCAATTAAAGATACCACCAACTCCACAAAAGTGTTCAAAGCCTCATCAAGCTCTGCTCTTTCCATGTATTCATCTTCAACTGAACGGCTTGTCCCCATTGCCATACCATACTCATCTTCCATAGCATTCATTGACACGGAGTTTGGTACATCATAATGTCCAAGTTCCTCATTCTGAACTAAAGTAAGAGCCGATGTTCCTCTCTTTGCCCATTCTTCTGGTACAGCCTTGTAAATTACCTTAAAGTTTCTACCACCTACTGTTAATGTCTTGATGCATTCTCTGTTAGTGCAGTTCTCATCATCAAGCTCTGTGTACTCGAAAGGAATCATAACCTCTCCAGGCTTGATGTCCTCTCCATTAAAATTCTTCTTAAAATCAATTTTTTCTCTCATAGTCGTTTCTCCATTTCTGACCGTGCAGGTCGAAATGCAGAAAGACTGTGAGTTCCCTAGCCGAAAGATGAGCGCACTTGACTAGGGATACCTCTATCACCCAATGCACTCGACCTCACGGCCTCCTGTGTTATTAATTGGTAATAGATGTATCCAGCCTTCGGACGTCACTCCAGCTATATACATATTTTTTATTTGAGCCTTGAAGACTCATATGGAGACACAATCACTTATGCCACCATATCGGTGTTCAAGGTACTATAACGATTTTGCTATCTACTTACTTATTCTCCATTTTTTCTTCCGTTTTCTTAAAAATGTCAGATTAAGTCGAAAACAAAAAAATACCTCACAGAATCACACGAACATTAGAAATAAGAAATCTTATCTGATTTCCTATTTTCTGTAGTCCATGCGCTTCTGTGAGGCATCCTCTACGAGTATGATATTAAGTTTAAGCAGCCGGCCTTCCGTAGACAATTAGGCTGTTCTTCTGTTTGCATTTATTTCTTGTAACAAGGTTAGGATCTTTCTTAACAGATTCCGCATCCACCTCACACAAACAGCATCCCGTTTTCTTGTGATAAGGACAATTCTTTTCCTGACAATAAATTCTTGTAAATTCCATTTGCATTCCTCCAATACATTTATTTTAACAAAAAAAGCCGAGGCATGATGGATCTGTAAAATCCATCAACACCTCGGCTTGCCACGTTCACGAGCAGCACCGTCAAGTACAATCGAGCCTAGGATTGACTGATATGCACGCTCTCGGCATACCAAGTATTATTACCTACTTAACTCTGGAACATTATCCAATTTTTCAACTGGACCTTTATATAAATCCTGCAATAATAAGTCACAGGTCTTAAACACCACTTCATTTCCTTTTTTATATAGGAGCCCTCTCACTCCATCTTTCTCTCCACGGTAACCAACTTTATGGTCTCCGATATATACAGCTGTCGGTTCTCTCTTCATTCAAATCCTCCCTATTCATCTTTATTGTCTTTTTTCTTTTCGGAACTAATGTATTCCTCGACCAGTTCATCAAGCATTTCATCATACTCTTCCTCGCTAATTGGATTATCATCATCATCGAAATACTGACCATCAAAGAATACCTGTCCTCGGTATCCATTAGTCCGCTTCAATGGAAATTCTGCTATTACCTTTCCTTCTTCCAAGTCTAAAAGAACTATTGATGCTTCCATTGGAACTTTCAAATCTTTATACTTTTCAATCAAATAATCGTATTCTTCTTGTGAAGTATATACGAATGAGATTTTAGCTGGAAGTTCCATCAGCTCTTCTTCAAATTCATAATCTTCTTTAGTTATCTGACTATACATTAGCGCATACATAGATATTCTCTCTATAAATCTCATTCCGATTCTAGGCAACATCATTCTATAATCACGTTCTCTTTCGATTCCGTGCTTTATAGCATTTATCTGCATTGAAGAATATCTCATAATCATATAATTAAATCCCCATAAATGGTTTTCTGGACGATTATAATCTTCAACAGCATCGCATTCTATAACTAAATCCATGCGAAGGGATAACATATCTTTATAACGAAATCTACCTTCTTCCATAAATCGCCATGCACTCTTTCCTTTATTAGAAACGGCACGTACAATAATGCTTCCAAGTATATGACTCATTTCTCTCCAGTCATAATATGGAACTGATGTATCTTCTACTTCCTTATAGCCATTCGCAGCATATAAGTCTTCTTTTGTAATTCCCATCTCTGGTGTAATCATCTCGCCTAATCTAATAAGAGTATCTTCTGCGACAGATCCTGTAACCTTAGCATTCAAGATTCTTGATGTAGTAGAAGGATTTACTTTTAATCTTGTAGCCATTTCTGACGCTGTCATATACCCTTTGATGATCTGAGATATTCTTGCAAGTTCTTGTGGATTAACTTCTCCAACTTTAATAAGTTTTGTTCTCATATTGCATTCACCTTCCTTCAATTTTGTATTATATTGCATAGCAATTGTTTTGTCAATCCCTTATGCAATTTCTATGCAACATTTATAAAACATCATGCAAAACGCAAACAAAACGACCTGACAACAAAAGATACTCCTAAAAGTACCAATTGCTGCCAGGTCGGTAAAAAGGGAAAGTCATGCCGACCATGACTAACATATTTTATTACTGTTTAACACATATCAGGTAGCGAAGCTGATGGTTGTATTATATCGAACATTTGTTCTGTTGTCAATCATTTTTTGATTCAGCTGCCTCGATTTCCTTCAACGTAACACCTGCTGCATTTTTCCATGTCATAGGACCACTTACACTATATCCTGTAACAAAATCTGCTGCTGCCGATGAACTTGAAAATAAAATATCCTCAGTAGTAGTCCAATCTTTTACTTTATCAGACTCTACAATTTTCTTTCTTAATGCAATTGCACCTTTGCCAAGTGACTTCTCTGATATTTTTTCATTAATCACAGCACCAGCTAATAATACAAAACCTTCTGTTGTAACAAAGCCTTCTGCCCGTGTCCCTCCTGCACTCATATAAAGTTTTTCATTATCAATGCTTGTTGCCATATCATTTACAACCATAGGTTCAAGCACTTTGTATCCCAATGCATTAATAAGTATCTTGATATTATCAATAAATTCATTCATAGCCGCCGTCTGAGATTCCTTCAGAACAGTCTTGCCATATGTGTTTTTTGTAAGTACTGCATATCTCTTTGCAGCTCTAGCATCTGCCACAAGGCGATCCTCTAAATATCTGATGTGGGCCTTATTCAAATCACGCCCTATGAAAATTACAGCTGTTGTCCAGTAATACTTTTCCTTTTCGGCCGAATAGTCTCTTATATGTTGAACCAATCTTTCTTTAACATTCTCTGACTCTCCAATGTAAACTGAATCTGTATTATCCTCTTCTTTGCAGAACAAGAAATATATTCCTGGCTCTTTTATATCATCTCTTTTACAATCAGCCACCTCAATGCGAGGAATCTTTATAGCCTTACCATTCCAGTTAGATAATTCTGCAATAATTAAACTGTCAGCTGTACCATTTGCTAAAAATAACTCTATCGATTTTCCGTATCCCATAACAACCTCCAGTTTATTCGTCCTTGGTAAACTTCGCAACTCCACCCACTCCGTAGAACTTATCAAAGTATGCCTTTAATCTATCAATTACCGTTTTCTTCTTATTGGCTCTGTTACCACCACCGAAACGGCTAACAGGAGGCATAATCTTATCAATATCTGTACCTACTGTTTTTACTTCGCCTTCACGGAATGCATTCTCAAGGAACTTACGAGTTTCTTCTTCTTTCAGTCTTTCTTCCTCGATAATGATTACCAATTCCTGCTCACGCATCTCTACAACATAATCGTGCCATTCAATCATGACATCATCTACATCATTAATGCCGTTGATGAAAGCATCGATAAGGTCTTTTTTGCTACGCAGTTCTGGACTTGCTTCGATAGCCTTTTTAATTGTAATAAGAATTTCCTTGTCTTCACAATGAGCATCATGGTACTTCTTCACAAGCATTAGAATATAATCAATATTGATTTCTATCTGCTTGATTAACTCTACCTCAAATACAATATCATCAACAATATCTGTACTTTCACCATTCTCTCTCTTGCGTTTCCATTCATCTCTTAAATCCTGGTAACGTCCAAGATAATCCTGTAAGTCACGCTCTGATAATAATTCCTTTTCTTTAAATTCATCAAAAGCAATGAGAAGGTTACGCATACGAAGAATGGATCCAAATAAAGCAATGAAATCTTTCTGATTCTGCTCACCTATAATCTGTGGCTCTGAAAGAGGGAACTTTCCTGTTAAGTCCTCAATCATATCAACATATCCCGGCATCTGCTTTCCATCTACAGATTCATAGCCATAATAGTAATCCTTGAAACTCTGCATCAAGACGATGCCACCTGCGTTCTTATCTCCAAATAAGGAAATGGCAGAATCAACTCGCTTCTGAAGATTACGGAAGCATACCACATTACCAAATGTCTTTATACTATTTAAGATACGATTAGTTCTTGAGAATGCCTGAATAAGTCCATGCATCTTCAAGTTCTTATCTACCCATAATGTATTAAGTGTTGTTGCATCGAAACCTGTAAGGAACATATTTACAACGATGAGCATATCCAATTCCTTATTCTTCATACGAAGAGATACATCCTTATAATAATTCTGGAACTTGTCCGATGATGTATCGTAATTGGTGTGGAACATCAAGTTATAATCCTGAATTGCTCCATCAAGGAAATCTCTCGCAGTCTGGTCAAGTGCTGATGTATCTTCTGGGTTCTCCTCATCAAGGATACCATCCTGTTCCTCTTCAGTCGGTCATTTTTTGCGGACAGTTCATACATGCTATCCTTTTCTGTTCTCTGCTCCTGCGTTTGCTCTCGTTTGATTTCTCCCTCCGTATCTTCTTGGCACAAGCAGGACAATACCTTGATGCACCAGAGCCCGGGACATATTCAACGCCGCACACCGTACAATTTTTAGCGGGCATTGCTGCCCACCGTTTTGTAGGTATGATATGTAATTCATCGACAAAGCCGATGAATTTATAGTAAATCTTGATTTCCTGCTTCACTGTTCCGTCTGCCATCTTCTCACGCTCCGAAACAAGTATCTTGTCTATGAGTGCGTTTATAACTGTTGCATCCAGTTCTTTTAAGCCTTGATAATTTCGGATAAGGGCGAGGAAGTCACGGATTCCCCGTGATTTCTCGTAGCTTTCATTAAGAGTTTCCGTCACCTCTTTCAGCCTTGCTTCAATTTCAAGCTGCTCTTTCTGGTATTTCCCCGACATCATCTCAAAATTCCGCTCGGTAATACGCTCCATGACCTTATCCTCGTAGAGAGAGGAAAACAGCCTGTCCAGTTCCGCAAGGCGTTTGTTCAGCTTCTTACGTTCTTTCTCTAATGCTTTCGCCCTGCTCTGGTCTGTTTCCGTGAGCCGCTTTTCTATGGCCCTGACCGCCTTTTCATCATTCACTGCCATATCCGCAAAACAGTTGATGTCGGCAAGAACGGCATTGAATAAATCCCTTGCTTCTATATTGTGGGCACTACACTCGCTTCTTCCGTTTCTTGCATAATTATTACATGAATACTGTACACAGTCGATAATCTCTGGGCGTTTCCTCCTGTGTACGTTCATTGCCCGCAGAGCACATCCGCAGTCCACACACTTGATAACGCCTGCAAAAATATTTACAAATCCTCCCTTGTTCTGTGGAAGCCTACGACTTGTAATAAGCTGTTGGACAATATCAAATTCCTCCTGCGTGACTATTCCCTCATGGGTATTGGGTATCACTTCCCATTCTTCGGGCAGCTTAGAGGGGCGTTTCTTGCTTTTCATATTGGCGGCAATCCGTTTGTAGCCTACAAGATTTCCCGCATATATCGGGCTTCTTAAAATGCTCCTCACGCTGTTCCCACTCCAAATATAGCGTTTGTCCTCGTTCCCCTCAAAATGACGTTCAAAGCCTGTTTCGCCACGCTCCGCCGCATAAGCGGCAGGGCGTAGGATATGCTGTTTATTAAGATGTCTGCAAATTTTGGCAACTCCATTCCCTTTTAATGCAAGGTCGAATATCTCTTTTACAACATGTGCCACTTTATCATCTATCAGCAGATGGTTGTGGTCGGCAGGGTCTTTGATATAGCCATAAGGGGCGGTAGTTCCCATGAATTTCCCCTGTTGAAACCTCGCCCGATATGCCGATTTTATCTTAACAGATATGTCAGCGGCATACATTTCGTTTAAAATGTTGCGGAAAGGCGTGATGTCCATAGCAGATTTATTCAAGGTATCTACGCCGTCATTGACCGCTATATACCTCACGTTATGCTCTGGGAAGAAAACTTCCAGATATAACCCACAATCAAGATAGTTTCTCCCCAGACGGGATAAATCTTTCGTAATCACGCAGTTTATCAGACCGCTTTCAATGTCTTTTATCATATTCTGGAAACTTGGTCTTTGGAAATTTGTACCAGAATAACCATCGTCCACATACGTTTTTGCTATGTGCCATCCCTGCTTTTTCACATAATCCGTGAGGATGGATTTCTGTGTCGCAATGCTCGCACTCTCGTTATCCGTACCATCGTCTTTAGATAAGCGGCAATAAATGCCGACTAAATAGATTTTCTTTTCTTCTTTGATTCCTGCCATACTGTAAAACCTCCGTATCTGTCCTATCTGTTTTCATGTCCCATTGCGTACATTCTAAGCGGACAGCCCCTCATTGTCGAAGGTGTCGCCCTCGGCAATCTTCTTCCGAATATCCTCGGAGATAATCGGGACAAACGCTTCTGTAACGGTCTGTGTGCCGACATATTCACGGCTGATTATCATCTGCACTGGTGCTTTTGGCACGATACGCTTTCTCTTTTTATCTGCTTTCTTATCCTCGCCCATACTTAAATCTTCCTTTCCAGACAGGGCAGGGAAGAGTTTGGAAATGTCCCCGCCCTGCCAATCAGATACCATTAATCCTCGCTGTTTAATTCTTTCTGTAATGCTTTAAGGAGTGCCGCCGCTTCATCAGCGTTCAGCGTGATTCCCTTGCCGCACTTTTCACGGTTCGGGGAAAAGCTGCGGATGTCATACTTCGGCTCTTTCCCATTCCATGAAATGAGATTGATTTCCTTTGTGTAGCCACTGTCGCCCGTAGACAATACTGCGATTTCCTTTACGATTTCATACTGGATTTCTCTCATTCTCCATACCTCAACTCTCTGTATTTACTTCCCGAAAAAAGAAGATTAGCGGCTGTCACGGTTGCGTTTCCTCTGCAACTCACGCTCCAAAAGTTTGATGATGGTTTCCTCCATCTGCTTCGGCGTTGTGTTCTTCGGAAAGTATTTTTTCAGCTTGCTTGTGTTGATTTTCAAGGTTTCTTTCTGGTTGCCCTTTTCCTCCGTCATAATCGCAAATATCGTATCCATGTCAAGCCGCCCGCTCTGGCTTAACTGTTTCATCCGCTGTGCCTGTGAGAGTGAGGGCGTTGCTTCTTCGCTCTCCATCGTGGCAAAGAGGTTTTCCTGCTCGTCTTTCTTCAAGAAGGACAGTTCCACCGCAGGCGTGAGGGCGATTTTCCCCTCGTCCACCATCTGCAAAATCGGCGGTATCAGTTCCGTCAGGCGGATAAAACGCTGCACGGTCATCCTGCCCACGCCGAAGCCCTGTGCCACCTTGTCGTCCGTCCGCAACTTCGTCACAACTTGTGACGAGGTTAAGTCTGTGCGGAAACCCTGCCGCTTCATGGCTTCGGATTTCATCTTGTAAGCAAACGCCCGCTCCGATGGCAGGATATTCTCACGCTGCAAATTGCTGTCTACAAGGGTGATGATGGCTCGGTCACGGTCTAAGGGCAGGACAAACGCAGGCACGGTATTTATCCCTGCAAGTTCAGAAGCACGGACACGCCGCTGTCCTGCAATCACTTCATAACCGTCCCCGTCCTCTTTCGGGCGTGTGATTATCGGCGTGACAATGCCAAATTCCTTGATGCTTTCCGCTAACTCTGACAGTGTTTCATCTTCTGCCACATGAAACGGATTGTCGGGGAACGGGTACAAGTCTTTGGTCTTTAACACCTTAAAATCCTGTTTCTTCATTCACATATCTACCTTTCTTTCGCTCTGCTTCTATGATTTTTCTGCAATTCTTCCAACACTTCGGGCGGTATTTTTGACAGCAGCCGCCCCATCTGCTCGTTGGTTCTCTGCAATTCAAATATCTTCTGATTCGCTTTCTGCACCTTTAGTTCCTGCTCGTACTTTTCATCACGCATACGCCCCGCATAGTCTGATTCCTGCCCAATTCTCTCTTTCAAACTGTCGATATACGCCTGCTGTTTCCCGATTTCCTTAGAGAATTTCTCCACGTCTGGCAGCCATGCAGAGAGTAAATCTAACGCTTTATCCCTTTTCTTCCCTGCGTTAAAGGCGTTGATGTCGGATAGGGCAGACACGATTTCTTCATACTGTTTATCAAGCCTGCCGCCTAATTTATAGAGCCATGTGGGGACGTGTTTCCGCTTGGTTTCCATTGAGGACTGCCCCCGTTCAAGCTGATTCCACCGTGAGGACATCCGCTCATGGTAGGCGGTCTGCCACTCGGATAATGATTTCTGGTTGCCTAAGATAGCTTTCGCTGACAGCTTATTGTCTGGCGTAATCGGCACAAAGCAGAGGTGCATATGGGGCGTTCTCTCGTCCATATGGACGACAGCGGAGAGGATATTCTGCTTTCCAACACGCTCCGAAATGAAGTCAAGAGCCGTCTGGAAATACGCTTTTTGTTCTTCGGGCGGTAACTGGTTCATAAATTCTGGTGAAGCTGTGATGAGCGTTTCCACCATCATCACGCTGTCTTTCCTTGTCCTGCACCCCGCTTCGGCTACCATGCGGTTAATCTCTTTCTTGTAGGTGTACTTTGGTGGTGCTATGAGATGGTAATTGTTTTTAGAGCGTTCCATATCTATATCTGGGTTGCTTTTGTAGGCTTCTTTCTTCCGCTCGTTGTGGCGTTCACAAGCCGCAACGCCGCCCGCTTTTCGTTTCTGGAAACGCAGGATTGCATAAGGCATAGGCGGATTCCTCCTTTCTTTCGGCGGGTGACCGTCCTTTGGGGTGACAGCGGTGACGGTGGTGACAGCAGTTTTGGGATACCCCCTGCCGACTGCCGCAACTGTCACCCTCACCCCCTGCATGACGGTCATGTCGATGATGACGGTGTTTTTGGGATACCCCCCTCGCAAGAGCCGTCACCGTCATGCCGCCATTCTTTTATCCGAAGCCGTAAGGCGTAGGATAGCAGGGCACAGCCCTGCCTTAAGGGAGTCCAGAGGGAACGTCTGGCACACGACTTTGCAGGGCAAAGTGTAGTGTGTTACACCCTGTAAACGCAGTCGGAAAAATCGGAATGATTTTTCTGACCGCAGGGGTGGTTTTACACGACCGAAAAGGGCGAGTAAATCTCACGCCTGCATTTTGCGTTTACGGGGTGTTCTCCCGTAGGGATGACAGCGGCAGGGTATCCTAAAATCACTGTCACCACCGTCACTGCTGTCACCCGCAGGGCAGAGCCGCCAGCTTTACATGGCTTTAAGCGTCAATGACAGTAACAGGGGGGTATCCTAATATCGCTGTCACCACCATCACCGCTGTCACCCGCCCTCCTTGCAAGGGCAATCCGCCTGCCGTCTTTCCTGCGGCTGTACTGGTAGCAGATACGGTTCTCGCTTAAAAATGTGGTGCGGTATTCATTCAGCCATTTCGTAATCACCGTGGGTATGGTTTCCGTTTCCCCCATAGCGGCTAACAGTTCCGTTGCCGTGCCTATCCATTCTTCCTTATCCCTCATAAAATCCACCAACCGAAAAAGGACATCTGGTATCGTTTCTTTCGCAAGCTGCTCCTGCGTTTTCCGCTCCACAAGCTCCCAACGGCAATCACGGAAACGCAGCGTGTATTCCTGATAAGGCGTGTCCCTGCCCGTCACATACAGCTTGGCGGTGTCAGACGCACGTTTCTCCTTTTCCAGAACAAAGGTAGCGTCCGCACTCCCCGTTAATCCTGTCGTCCCAGACACCTTGTTGAACACGTCGCTGTCATTCTGCTTTCGGATGTGGTGTACGACAATGACCGCCAGAGAGTGCCTGTCGGCAAAGTCTTTGATGAGGGAGATGTCCCCATAGTCGCTTGCATAGGCATTGTCTTTTGAAGCTGTACGGACTTTCTGCAAGGTATCAATGACAATGAGCCTGCTGTCTGGGTAATCTTTCAGATAATCTTCAAGCTGCACGATAAGACCGTCTGACAGCTTGCAGCTTGCCACGGCAAAGTGGAGCCGCCCGCTTGCTTCGTCCGTCAAACGAAATAACCTGTCCTGTATGCGGCAGAACGTGTCCTCAAGGCAGAGGTAAAGCACATCGCCCTCCATTGTCGGCATATCCCATAAAGGGATTCCCTGCGACACGCATAAGCATAGCTTCAGCATGAGCCAGCTTTTGCCTATCTTCTGTGAGCCGCAGAACAGCGATAAGCCTGTCGGGATAAGGCTGTCCACCACAAAGGATGGTTTCTCAAGCGGTTCATAAAGGAGCGTTTCGGCGTTGACTGTCTGTAACTTCTGCATGGCTTTCCTCCTTTCGGGCGGTGTCTTTGTTTTCGTTGCACATAGGCGTTGACCTCCTTAAAAATAGATTTACTCCCACGGAAAAAAGTGAGAGTATGTAATGCCGCCAATCCCACACAAATAAAAAACAGATTTCTTTTTCGGGCGGTGTCGGTCACGGTTGGAGATATTTCTTCAATTTCCGCCTTTACTTTCTCCTTTGCAATCGCAACAGATTTCTGTATTGCCGAAGCGGTGCAATGCTCCATAGCGGCGATTTGGTAAAAATTGAACTCATACTCGTAGTAGAGCAGGAAACGCCGCCTTTGTATCTCTGGAAGGCTCCCAACCGCCTTATAGAGCGTTTCATTCCGTTCTTCCTCAACCATGCGTTCATCAAGGCTCTTAGGCACACGCAACGCCCGTCTGTAAAGGGTTTCGTCCCATACCTCGTTAAACTCCCTGTGCCGCTCGTCCCATTAGAAAAGATTCCTGTTCCTGCGCTCCATCTGCCGAAACTCCATAAAGAACTGTTCCGACACTTCCAACTCGTGGGATTTGCCCTGCCCGTCCTTAAAGCTGATAAAATACCTTGTGCCGCTTTCCGTGGATTCCTCCCGAAGCGTGTATGCCTTAACCCTGTATGCCATCCTGTTGTCCTCCTGCAAAAAATGAGTGAGGGGATTTCCATCCCTCACCCAGTAGCCCGCAGGATGGCAGGCTGTTTTAGAAGCTATAAAATTTTCCGCAGCTTCTTCCGCAGATGGTCTAACCTCGCATAGATGGCACCAGTCGTCAAATGCACAAGCGGGGCAATCTCCTTTGTGGAATACCCCTGCATTTTCAGCAGGACGATTTTCAAGGTACGCCCGTCCACCGTGACTAATACTTGATAGAGATTTTCGCTCTCAATCTCTTCCAGTAACTCCGCAACCGTACCCACTTCCGCCTGCCGCTCCCTGCCTGCCATGTCCTCAAGATATTCCGCAACGTCATTCGTCCATCGGTAAAACCGCCTGTTGGAATTGAAGTCTGCCCTGTCCGCCATGCGTATCTGCTCAATGGTCGCTTCATCAACGCCGCACTCACGCAGCAGCTTTTCCTCCGCTTCTTTCCAGATACGCCATTTCCTGTCCTCCCGTCCGTGGTTGTATGCCATTCTTACTTCCTCCAATCAGAATTGATTGAGAGGGCAGAGAAAAGCCCCCTCATCTTCCCAAAGGAAAAAACAAGGGGGCTGAACGCCTTAAATTTTAATTTTCTATTATCTTTCTTAGTTTTATTAGGATTCTGGCTTTGCGTTTGTTTACAACGCTCTGGGTTATGCCCAACCTCGCCCCGACTTCACGCTCGGAAAGTCCGTCAAAAAAGATTGCCTGTATCAGCTCCTGTTCACTATCCGACAGCAAAGGCAGGGCGGCTTTCAGCCTGTCCACCATGACCGCATTGACAACGGTTTCTGCAATGTCCACCGCTTCATCAGTGATAAAGTCCAGAGGATTCCCCTCGCTGTCCGTAAATCCGTCGAGAGATAGCAGTCTATTCTTTGTATCTAATTTTTGCAGATAACGCCACCGTTCCTTGTCACGGTAGAAGTCTGTGTATTGCTCCCTCACGACTTCAAGCAGACAGCCTTGAATGGGGATAAACAGCTTGTCCATATAGGTCTGGTCGGATTCCCTGCAACGGCAGAACTCCGTGTAGGATAATTCCACATAGCCGCCACTTTCTCTGATATATACCTTTCTTGGTGCATATTTCACCATAAATACCTCCCATCTGAATTTTTGAAATGTAAAAAATCCAGATGGAGAGGCGGAGAACGACACCGCATATCAGAAACAGCCCTACGGCACTTTCCAACAAAAATCGACAAAAGAAAAACCGCAAAGGCTCTGTGACCTTTACGGTTATAGGAAATAGTAATTCTATTGTATGGAGATTGTACTTCTACTTTCAAGGTGAGAAGTACCGTTGCACTGGCAGAAATTTTTTTAACTGGTTTCCTGCCGTTCTCTGATATGCTATGTATTGATAAATTTTGCTTCGTATGAGCAGATAGATAACTGCCCGAAAAAAGGACATAAAAAAATCCCTCCAAATTTAAAAACAAATTCAGAGGGTAATTTAGGGTATAACAAAATAACCCACCCGAATATCGTTTTTTTTATTTGGTGAGTTTGTTCTTTCAAATACGAAACAAAAAGAGCCGATGATTCGTGAATTGTTCCACAATTTCATCGGCTCTGCGTCTTAAGCGTCTGGCTCTTTGATGACAGTTATCTTCAAGTTGTCAACTTTAATCAATCTTTCTTGTCTGCATTTTGGACAATAAAGGGGATAATTCTCCAAAACAGTGTCCTTCCTAATTTTATTACGGGTTTTGCTCCCACAAACAGGACACAATATCCATTCGCATTTCATCATAATTAGTCTCTAATCCTTTCAAATCTCATTTTATATGACTTTTGCAAGCTGTTAAGCTAACTTGTGGAACATATGCCGAACCTTATCTATACGGCTATTCGGGCGGCGGGGTTGGCAAATAAATTTACCAATAGCTGGCTGGTATCCTTTTAACTCTGTCAAGCAGACTCCCTGCCCATTTGTGAAATAAGTTAAATCGTTCCTGTATTCTTGAATACATCTAGCAGGGATTTCTCCTTTCAGAATGACCTCGTCATTCTTTATCTGAGTACTTACAATATCTGCACAATACCTTGGAGCATCATGATACGCCCGTGAGAGATATTCCTGCGGTGCATAAATTTCAAAGTGGAGATATGGCTCTAATAGTTCTGTCCCTGCTTTTTTTAAAGCCTGCTCCAATACGATAGGGGAAAGCAGCCGAAAGTCTGCGGGGGTACTTACAGGACTATAATACAATCCATATTCAAAACAGATTTTACAGTCTGTCACTTTCCATCCATACAGCCCCTGCTCGCAGCCATAAAGAACCCCCTCCATAACCGCATTTTGGAACGATTGATTTAAATATCCAAGTGAAACTCTGCTTTCATACTGCACTCCGCTTCCAATAGGGAGCGGCTCTATGGACAACCCGACAGAAGCCCAGAAAGGATTTGGCGGGACTTCTATGTGGATGGTATATTCTGCTTTTCTAAGCGGTCTTTCCATATATATAACAGTAGGCTCTTTTATTTCTGCCTCCACATGATATTTTTCCTCAAGGATGGCACAAATGACTTCCATCTGCACATTCCCCAAAAAAGAAAGTATAATCTCATGCGTTGTAGTATCCACATAATATTTTAAAAGAGGGTCGCCATCTGAAATTTCTGTAAGTGCCCCAAGCAATATTTCCCGCTGTTCAGATTTCTTTACTGCAATCGTTGTTTGGAGCATAGGGAGAGGATTTTCAATAAATTTTCTCTGCGGCAACAGTATTTCGTTCCCCAAAATACTGTTTAGCTGCAAAACATCATTTGGTAAAATTACAATATCACCAGAGCAGGCTGTATCGGATGAATATAATTCACCGTTTGTCGGAACACACATCTCTGTGATTTTTATTTTCTCTTTTTCAGATATTCTAATAACATCCCTCAAATGCAATGTTCCGCTATATATACGCACATAAACAAAACGCCGCCTTTTCTCTGAATATTCAATCTTAAAAACCTGCCCGCATAGTTCAGATTGACCTTCAGGCGTTGATGAATAAAATTTACTGGCAATTACTTCTATAAGCTGCCGAATCCCCAGATTGTTTTTAGCGCTTCCGTGATAAACGGGAAATAACGTTCCGTTTTGGAATCTCCTGTTTTCTTCCTGTTCCAGTTCTGACATTTTAAACGGTTTCCCTGACATATATTTCTCTAATAGTTCATCGTTTCCCATAATTACCGCATCCCACTGTTCCATATCGTCATTGTCCGTTACATTTATATGGGGATGCTGCCCAACCTTTTGCTTCACTATAATTTCCGAAGAAAGCTTTGCTTTCATTTCCCGATATACCATTGGCAAATCAATCCCCTCTTGGTCAATTTTATTGATGAAAAAAATTGTCGGAATCTTCATTATCTGTAGTGCATGAAACAGTATACGGGTCTGTGCCTGTATGCCATCCTTTGCAGAAACTAATAATACTGCTCCGTCTAATACGGATAAAGAACGGTATACTTCCGCCAAAAAATCCATATGGCCTGGCGTATCTATAATGTTGACTTTTACATCCTCCCACTGAAAAGATGTCACTGCTGTCTGGATAGTGATTCCCCTTTGACGCTCCAAATTCATTGTATCTGTCCTTGTTGTGCCTTCATCTACGCTCCCTAGTTCTGCAATTGCACCACTGGTATACAATAAACTTTCCGTTAATGTTGTCTTTCCTGCGTCAACGTGAGCCAGAATGCCTAAGTTAATTATTTTCATGTGATTTTCCTCCTATCAACACCCAAAAAAGGGCATAAAAATACCCAGTGATAAATACTCCTATCACTGGGTAAATAACTCCAATAGCCCCAAAACACTTATATGTTTTCGGGCATATAAAATTACATGATAAAAGTATTCTTAAACTGGGTACAAAAAACTAAGCCCCATATTAAAAGTGAAACGGGACTGCTACTTTTTGTTCCCACTATCAAATTGACAGTTTATTTAAGAATACCTTGCCGCATATTTATTAACTCCTTGTATAATACTGAATCTAATTATATTCCTTAACCCTTTATTTGTCAAGCTGACAAACTAAAGCAGAAAAAGCGGCAGGATTTCCCCCTGCCACTAATCATCTGTTTATGCAAAAATAATTTCCTTTTCCACAATCTCCCTCGCACAAGCCCTTATGTTATTGAGGCATCCTGTCCATTCTAAGGCGTTTTCTGCCTTTAGCTGTTCCGTTATGCCCTGTGCCTGTTTCATACCCTCTATGAGCCTTTCAAAGCGTTCCTGTGCCTGTCTGTTGATGTCGGCAAGGTAGGCGTTTAGCCTGCCGCTTGTAAGAAGATTGGTGTATGTAACTTTACGGTACTGTTTTAGATAATCTAAATGCCGTTGCCCCCAGATGCCTATTGCCTGTTCTTCTTCGGCGGGTACAGTTAAGCACGGTATCAAATAATCCCCTTGCCTTTCGTATTTGCCGCCCAGTTCCTCAAATAATGATTTTGCCATTGTCTGTTACCTCCACATTCTTTTTTATTTTGAATGTCCGCAAAATCCGTCCTACATCATTAGCACCATAGCTGTAAATAACAGCAAACTTGATAGCCTTTGTAGGGTCTTCCTTTATCTGCTTTCTGAACTCCTCATAATATGCCTTTGCCATTTCAACTGAAGAAACCGCGAAAATGGAATTGAAGCCACTAAGTCTCTGCTTCTGCTTAATCTCTTCTACTTTTCCTCTATCGGCAGAAGCCACTTCAGAAATATTGGTAAGTGCATTATAAACATATGTCTTATCTCCACGATAAGTCTTCTGGTCGAAATGCTCCAGGATATATTTAGTTACCTTTGCAATACGCTCTGGTGCCTCAAATGCTTTCTTACGGTCAATATCTAACACCATCTCATCATCGATATCCGGCTCAACAGCCATTGTCTTATGATACTCAACCTTAAAAGGAAGTACATTCTTGTCATTGATAGCATCCACAATTGTATATGTATGAAGCTGATCTCCAAAGGTCTGCTCCGTAGTTGCAAACTTTGGATTTCTTACAGAACCCGAATTTGCCGGGAATATTGGTGTACCCGTAAATCCAAACATATAGTATTTCTTAAAGCTAGATACGATGGCTGCGTGCATATCACCAAACTGACTACGATGGCATTCGTCAAAGATTATAACAATCTGCTTATCGAAGGCTGGATGGTCTTTTGCATTTTTCTTAATAAAGGTAGACAGTTTCTGAATTGTTGTAATAATAATCTTAGATTTTTCATCCCTTAACTGTCTCTCCAAAATAGAAGTAGATGAGTTACTATTTGCAGCACCTTTCTCAAATCTGTCGTATTCCTTCATAGTCTGATAATCCAGATCCTTACGGTCTACTACAAATAACACTTTATCAATAAACTCAAGGTTTGATGCGAGTCTGGCCGTTTTAAATGAAGTAAGAGTCTTTCCACTTCCTGTTGTATGCCAAACGTATCCACCTGTCACGCGTCAAATTATAATTCTCTCCTGTCGCAATCCTGCCGCAGATTAAATCCTA
>NZ_LNAM01000014.1 GCF_001461035.1 Acetivibrio ethanolgignens
ATCAGCGATATCGCTGCCTCATACAGCACATATCTCAGGCGCTTCCGTCCGCGGTGACTGATCCGACTTTCTCCATTATGCTTGCCCGAATCATTCGCCACGATCGCATATCCCGCCAGTTTCTGCAGCTGTTTGGGATTATCAAAACGTCCAATGTCCCCAACCTCTGCGACAAAACCGCTGACTGTTACCAGACCGACCCCTTTGATCGCCATCAGCTTATCAATATATGGGATCTCTTTTAGTTTTTCTTCTATACTCCGGAGCAGTTCCTCCAGCCTTGACGCATATACATCCATGTCATTCAGGAGATTTTTTAATTCGATTCTCGCTGCTTCCGGTGCTTCCTTACTCCCAATGCTATGCTCTGCGGCTGATACCAGGGTCTTTGCCCTCTTCATTCCAGCGCCTCTCAGCTTCGCATCTCTCCAGATCTGGTTCACACCTTCTGCCCCTAGCTTTATGATATCCTCCGGCAACGGAGCTGCTTTCAATACCATTCTGCCGCTGATCGCTTTCAGGTCTCCATATACGTCTTTATATTCCGGAAAGTAGATGGAGAACCATCTTGCAATCCGGTTTTTGATCCTTGTGAGCTCTTCCTGCGTCTGGAAACGCAGGTTCGAAAGGCCCCTGATCTCTGCATATATGCCGGTCGGTATATATGGATAGGAAAAACGTCCCTCATTGACCAGTGCCGCAATTGTTTTGGGGTCTTTGCGGTCATTCTTGTTTGGATTGTTGTCGTCCAGTTCCTTCGATTTCTTAACATGGTGGGGATTCACATGTACCGGCTTCATTCCGCTGTCCTGCAGGAATTTCCCTAAAGCAAACCAGTAGTGGCCGGTCGGCTCCATACCGGGAATTACAGCGGTTTTTCCATGTTTTTCTGCAATATCCTCCACCCATGCCTTGAATGTCAGGAAACCGGCTTCTGTGTTACTAAACTCCAATGGTTTCTTCGAGTACTCATAATTTCGCCAGTCAAATGCTCTGGCATAATGAGTCTCGCTGCCAACATCAATACCAACAATCAAAGTATTTTCAGTTATGGATGCAATTTTTGCGTTTTGTGTGTTACAATTCATTTTAGATACCTCTCTGTTTAATAAGATTTTTACTAACCTGGTCAAAGTCAGTAATCTTATTTTACACTGAGGTATTTTTTTCTCAACCTTCTTTCTTGGAATTCCCTATATTTGAATTATACAGGAAGCTCCTTGCTAATTTCTAAGACAAGTATACAGGAAAATAAAAAAATATACCAGAGAAAGGAACGATATTTTTGGAAACAAAATCAACTATTAAGAAACATTTTCCTTTATTTCGTATCCATATTTACATACTCCGCTGCCACCTTAGAGTACACAATCTTCTGGCTGTTATAGAGGCTATAATAACCCGACAGCATATAGCTGATACCGGATGCAATAGCAAAGAATAGCATACCCTCCGAGCCAAACATATCGATGCTCAAAAGCAGGGAGCTGATCGGACAGTTCACAACACCACAGAAAAGGGCAATAAGCCCTACTGCTCCTCCAAAGCCTGCATCCATCCCTAATAGCGGAGCTGCAACACAGCCAAAGGTAGCTCCCACAAAAAAGGTAGGAACAATTTCACCGCCCTTAAAACCGCTTCCGATGGTAACTGCCGTAAACAGCATCTTTAAGAAAAACGCCCAGGGTACAGCCTGCCCACGAAGAGCCTGTTCGATAACTGCCATTCCTGCACCATTGTAATCACGGCTGCCGGAAAGAAGGGTCAGGGCAATTAAAAAAATACCACCTACGATAATTCTTATATATTGGTTGGAAAACTTTTCTTTAAACCAATGTCCTGAAGTATGTAAAAGCACACAAAAGACAATACTTAACACAGCACATAAAGCTGCCAGCACAGAAACCTGTGCAACCGATAGAACAGAAAGCTCTGGTATCAGTTCCTCAATATTAAAGGCTGTCGGTGCTATTCCTGCCATACCTGCCACAGCAAAGCCGACCAGGCTGGAAAAGATGCAGGGAACAATAGCTGAATAATAGACAACTCCTACACTGACGACCTCCATGGAAAACATCGCCGCTGTCAGTGGTGTCCCAAACAGCGCAGCAAAAACACTGCTCATGCCGCACATCGTTATCAGATGCATATTTTTTTCATCCATATGAAAATGCCGACCGATAAAGGCTCCAATACTGCCTCCGATTTGCAGGGCTGCCCCCTCCCTTCCGGCAGAACCACCGAATAGATGGGTAATCACCGTACTGATAAAAATCAAAGGAGCCATTAAAATAGAAACCTGCTCATTAGAACGAATAGAAGAAATAATCAGATTCGTACCCCTGTCATTCTCCATATGACAGAGCCGATATAAAAACACAATAGCTATACCACCAACCGGTAGAAGCCATAAGATAAAATCGTGAGCAATGCGGTACTCCGTTACCCATTCAATACAATAGTGGAACAAGGTACCTACCGCCCCACCGATACCACCAACCACGATAGCAAAAAAAATCCATTGGAATAGGGTCTTTACATAAATCCAGGAGGAAGCAAGCCTCCTCCTTATTTCATCCTTTGTCATATTTCGATGAGCCTCCATAACCAAAATTTCAAGCAAAGCTTACTTAAATCTATGTTAGCACATCTTATTTTTCACTTCAATAGGCAATCGAACCAAAAAGGTACTTCCCTCGTCTACTTTTGTAGAAAGCTCTATCGTTCCATTACAAAACTCAACAATATGCTTTACAATCGAAAGTCCCAATCCGGTACCACCTTGTTTCCGGCTTCTTCCTTTGTCAACCCGATAAAATCGTTCAAATATCCTTCCCTTATCCTCATCCGAAATACCAACTCCGGTATCCTGTACCTGAATCCAAAGCTCGCCAGGCTTTGCCTCTACAGTCACCCAGACACAGCCCCCCCGGCTTATTGTATTTAATACCATTACTGATAAGGTTAGTAAAAACTTCCCTCAGATGGATTTCCGAGCCATACCAGAGCACCGGCTGGCACTCAGAAATCAATTCTACACCATTTTCATCTGCAATCGGCTCCAAAGATTTTAAGATATCCTCTAAAAGAATACTAACCCTCACCTGAGAAAAAGCAGGCTCAGCCTCCTTTGTTTCCAGCCTCGAAATCATCAAAATATCATTAATCAAGCCCGTTATGTGGTTTGTCTCTTTAATCATCCGCTGCAAAAACTCCTGTCTTTTTTCCTCCTCTGGTACAAATCCACCTTCTAAAAGCTCAGCAAACCCCCGGATAGAGGTAATCGGCGTTTTCAACTCATGGGAAACATTGGAAAAAAACTCCTGCCGCACCTTTTTTTCAAATTCCAGCCGATTCGTATAATCCTTAAGCTCCTGAGCCACCTTTTCCATCGTCTTCGAAATAATATTAAGCTCCGGATACTGATATGTCTTAAACTCCCATTCTGTAAATCTTCCCTTTTGAGAAAGCATCTGCTGTGAAATTTCTCCTAATGGCCGCGACACACTGTCAGCAAAGCGGCTGGCAAGCACAAGAGAAATCACAAACACAAGACAGAATACCAGTAAAAATCCAGGTAACAGCCTGGAAGCAAAATCAAGCCAGCCATTAAAAGGAACCGACATACGGACTACATAATCATCATACCGTGACTGCTCCGCTACATAGAGAGTGTTCCGCTTCAGAGTCTCAGAATAGCGGCTTTCATAGCCAAAGCCTTTCTTCCAGGCATCCTCCACTTCCGTCCTCCCTCCATGGTTTTCTAACTCATAAATATGAGAAACATCGGTATCTGCACATACCTCTCCTTCCTGGTTAATAATCGTAAGCCGGCGGTTGACATCATTAGAAAAGGTCTTTATCCGCACCAGCTGCTTCTGCAAATCCGCTTCATAGTCCAGGGCATCATCCACAGTCCATATGGTATGCCGCATATTTTCAATACTGCTGTCTAAAAGCTGCTGTCCGGCAACATAACAGGAAATTGCACCACTAAACAATAAAGCAAATAAAAGAACTCCTACAAAATGCAAAAATACTGCTCTTTTCATCTCTTTTCCTCTTCCTTTACAAACCGGTAACCAACGCCGCGAACCGTTCGTATGTATTTTCCCTTTTTATCACCAATTTTTTGCCGCAGGGTACGAATATGAATATCTAAGGTTCTCGTCTCTATCTCCTGGGTATAACCCCAGATATTGTTAAGAAGCTCCTCTCGCTCAACCACACGGTCCTGATTCACAATCAGATAATGCAAAAGCTCATATTCCTTATAGGTAAGCTCTATCCGATGTCCATTCTTCACTACCTCACGTTTTGCAAAATCAACATGAAAATCTCCTGCAGAAAACTCATTTTCCTCCGTTTTTTCCGGGAAACGGCGTAATAAAGAACGTATCCTGGCTGCCAGCTCCATAATTCCAAAGGGCTTTGTATCCTTTGCGGCAAGAATCATAATAGGAAGTTCTTTAAACTCAGGCTTTTCACGGACTTTTTTTATCGCAGATAGGCCATCCATCCCCGGCAGCATCAAATCACACACACAAAGGGATGGTCTTTCCTTCTCCATCTGAGAAAGACCCTCCTCTGCTTTTTCAAAGGTTTTCACCTCATATCCGTAGCTGCTTAGGGCTATCCGAATCAACTCCTGTATATTTTCATCGTCCTCTATTACCAATATTTTTGCCATATTTTGTCCTCTTCTATAAAATTCTTACATTATCCACAGCTCCGCTCTGCTGGAATATTGTCCATTCACCGATATTTACTGCATGGTCACCAATCCGCTCAATATCCGTAACTATCTTTAAAGCTGCCGATACAATTCTCAAATCCCTCGCCACTGGCTGCTGTCTGGTAATCAGGGAAAGGCACTGAACTTAAATGGTCTTTTCCATATCATTTACCGTCCTGTCACCCTCCACAATTTCCTTTGTTACCTCAGTATCCTGTCCTTTCAAGGCCACAAAAATGCGGTCAATCGACTCCTCTACATAGCGTCCCATCTGGGTTAAATTGTCATTCAGCATCTCTAACTGAATTACTCTTAGTCTACTGTAATCAAACCTACAGATTCAGTCAACTGCTTTCCTTCATCAGAGCATTGCAAATGGTCTACTTAGTGTCTGCTGATTAAGCAGACATTTACAACTTCCAACTCTTACATCTGCTCCAGTCACACCAAAATCGGAACAGATGCAAAAGAG
>NZ_LNAM01000015.1 GCF_001461035.1 Acetivibrio ethanolgignens
TTATATCAAAAATCTGGACGGGGGTGTTCATAATTTATTCATTCATGCGTTTGTCGTGTCTAAATACAGATATTGGGGTGCTAAAATTTGGGAAATATGATATAATTGTTAAAAAAACGTTAAAGGAGACCAGCTATGAAAAGGTTAAAGATGAAAGTATTAAGCGTTGTTATGAGTTTAACAATGACACTTACTATGATACCAAATAATGTATTCGCACAAGGCGAAACATCTGTATCAAACGAAGAAGTTGTAAGTAGTGAAAATTTAGATTTTGTAGAAACGACAACTCCTGCAAGTATACAATTTAGAGATGCAGAAAATAATAGAACTTTTGATATTCAAGAAGTAGATTATAGACGCTCATCTATGAATCCAGGAATACGATATGAAAGTAAGTGGGAGGGTATAGCACCATATGCACCATTGTTTGGACATATGGTAAATAACGGGAAATATACAAGACCACTCGGCAAAGAAAATGGAGATTTAGGTTGGGGCTGGGGTAGATCAGACTATATGACAGGATATTTGCTTGTAGATATAGATAAATTTGGAGAACAAGGAACTAATGGTTTGCCAAAAGATAAATATGGTTTAGCAAATATAGGGATAGTAAGAGTAGATAATAAATATAGCAGAAATGATGACTTTTCAAGTTGGAAAGAAAGTATAGAAGAAGCATTTAAAGAATATAATGGAAATGAAGGCTTTACTGTGAAAGGATATGCAGGAGATAGTGCATATCAAGAAACAAAACTCGTAATATGGGACGGATACAAAAGAGTAAGAGATATAAGCGGTATAAATAGAAAAGAATATATAAGAAATGTAGAAGATAAAGACTCATCAAATACAGTAAAAAGACAAAAATTAGCCAATTATATAAGAAAACACCTAGATAATGGAGCAAAACTACAAGGATATATTACAACAGATTATGGATTAAAAGACGTATATGAACCATCAGAAAGTACATATTTTACAGGAGAAAAACAGATAAGATATGTACCACATATAAAAATAACAGGTGTAACATATGATGTAAAGTTAGAATATGAAAATGCACCAAATGGAGTAGAATTACCTAAAGTAGTTCAAATAAATGCGGGACATAAATTAGAATTACCTGAAATAGATGGTTATACAACAATTTTTATGGATGAAAATGGAAAAGAATTAAATATAGATTTCGTTGTAAATAAAAATACCAAAGTTTTAGTGAAATGGTTATTAGATTTTGTAGATACAGATGAAGATGGCTTTAGTGACGAATTTGAAAGAAAAATAGGTACAGACCCTGATAAAGAAGATACTGATGGAGACGGATTATCTGACCGTGAAGAACTTTATATAAGCAATCCAACTATAAAAGATTCAGATAAAGATTTTGATGGTGATGGAATATCAAATTATGATGAAATAAAAATCTATAAGACATCACCACAGTTTGAAGACACGGATTTTGATGGATTAAATGATTATGAAGAAATATTTAAATATAAAACAAATCCACTTGAATTAGATACAGATTTTGATACAATATCTGATTATGATGAAATAAAAGATGGATTAAATCCGCTTGTATTTGATTCTAAAGAAAAAGCAATCTCTAAAAAAATAGAATCAGTAAAAGCTAATCAAATAGACTTAACCATAAGTATAAATACAAATATAGAAAATCATAACAATATATCTGTATCACCTCTTTCGGAGGCATTTGACAGTCAAGTAGTAAATTCTGTAGGGTATTTAGGCGGATATGAGATAAATGCAGATTATTTTACATCAGCTAAAATGCAGTTTAAATTTGAAGTTCCGAGTGATAAAACGCTTGGCAAAGATTTCATTCCTACTCTTTATTATTACAACGAAAACACTAAAGAATTAGAAAAACTTGAAGATGTTGTTTTAGATGGAGATAATCACATATTGACATATACTCCAACGCATTTTTCAAAATATGTGGTGTGCAATGAATATGAAATTGAATTAGCAAAGAAATTACATTCGGATTATGTGAAAAATCATAAATATTCCACTAAGCCATTTTATTTAGTATTTGTAATGGATTCTTCAGGGTCTATGTCAGACAATGACCGAGGGAATTTAAGATTACAAGCATCAAAAGATTTGATAGATACATTAGGAGAAAAAGACAGCATAGCTGTAATTGATTTTGATGATAGTTCTACAATTTTACAAGGGATAACGAAAGACAAAAATGTTGCTAAAAACGCAATAAATAGAATAGACGGTAGCGGCGGAACTAATATAAAAAATGGTTTGCAAGATGCCATTGATATAATAGAGAAAGATAGTAAAGTACATTCTAAGCAAAATGAGAAAGTGATAGTTTTATTTACTGATGGTGAAGATAGTAGCCATATATCAAGCGTAGAATATGATAAAGTAATACAAAAAGCAAAATCTTTGAACACAAAAATATTTACAATGGGGTTAGGTTCAAAATCATCAATAGATGAAGCATTGCTAAAAAAACTTGCTGAACAGACAGGGGGAAAATATTATCATATAACCACAAGTAAAGATATTTTACAAATATTCGACTACTATAAGAAAGATATAGTAGTAGATACTGACAAGGATGGACTTAGTGATATAGAAGAAACAACTGTAGAAATTAACAAAGGACATTACAAATCTAATCCTAACAAAGCGGACACTGATGATGATGGCTTGAGCGATTTTGAAGAAAGAAAGTTAGGCACAAATCCAAACAAACAAGATACTGATGGGGACGGAATAATAGATTCAAAAGATAAAAATCCGTTAATATATGATGTAACTGATTATACATTAGCACTTGCAGCAAAACTAAGTTACAATAATTTAGAAAATCATGTTGGTAAATTTTTAAAAAACACAAGTGTTGAAAATGACAAGTTTAAAAACATTGGAGATTGGTTGGTTGTTGGAGCTAACAATTCTGGTAAATCTGATAACTATTGGTTGAGTATAGACTTTTTAAAAGACAAAATGTCAGATATATTAGATAGTGGATTTGGATATGTAGCTATATCAAATGGAAAAAATATAATTTATTCTTTAAGAGGAACAGATTTTAATTTAGGTACTCAGGCTTTAAGCGATATATCTACAGACTTGTTGGCTGGGGGAAGAGATGTAAATCCACAACTTCCGTTTGCTTTTTATTCATATAGAGGTATCTGCAATAAATATCCAAGTAGGGATTACTTTATATCAGGACATTCTTTGGGTGGACGTTTAGCTCAAGATGTGACTATAGAAGTTGTAAAAAGTAAACATGACAAATTATTTGGTATAATAAAATCTGACACTGTGACAAAAATTCCAAATCATACAGCTACATTCAATGCTTTGGGATATAATAAAATAGAGCATTTTACTAAAAAATTTTTAACTAAACAACAAGACATAGATTTGGCAAATGCTATAATTACAAATCATTATATAAAATATGATGAAGTTCGAGATTATATAGGTGATAGTACATTTTATGAAAGATATGGCAATAATATAGAACATACAATTGGGGGAATTGTTCATATTCCTATAAAATATCATGGAATAGATATATTCGTAGAGGATAGCTTTATATCAAACTCTTTAAAGAATATTTACTAATGGGGTATGGGCATATGACTAAATTATACAAAATATATAGAGACTATATAAGAGAAAACAAAAAATATGTTCTAATCTCACTGATAATATCATTAAGATTAGAGATATTTTCATCTTTAATAACATTTTTTATGTTTGCAATAATAGAAACTGAAGTGCATTCAAAAATATATAATTTGATGGGATATTTAATAATTAGTGTCTGCTGATTAAGCTAAAACACTTAATTTTACTGACTTTTACCTCGTTTTCTGCTATAATAATTGCAAGGATTTTGATGAAATAAAATCGTTTTTCTTGCAGTTTTCTTACAGATTTTTAGTATAAAGGAGCTAAATCAATGTACAAACCAATCGACAAGTTACAGCACTCATTCCTCGATTTTAACCAGCCTATGGGACTCCACATGAATCCGGATAACCGCTGGATCAAACTGGCTGACCGAATCCCATGGGATGAATTTGAAGTAAAATATGCAAAACTGTTCCCCAGTGATACGGGTAATGTTGCCAAGCCACTTCGTATGGCGTTAGGAGCTCTGATCATCCAGACCAAGTTCCAGTATTCCGACCGTGAGCTTGTGGAACAGATCGCAGAGAATCCGTACCTGCAGTACTTTATCGGACTTCCCGGCTATCAGGAAGATGCTCCGTTTGATGCAAGCACACTGGTCCTTTTTCGCAAACGCATTTCTGCTGAAATGCTGATGGAAGTAAATGAGTATCTTCTTGCCCACAAAGATGATGACAACAATACACCGCCATCTTCTGGGAACTCCGATGATAATGACGCTTTAAAAGAAGACACAAACAAAGGAACATTGACACTGGATGCGACCTGTGCACCAGCAAACGTCCGTTATCCCCAGGATATTTCACTCTTGAACGAAGCAAGGGAAAAACTGGAAACCATCATTTACCGTTTTTGCAAGTCCTATAGTCTACCACTGCCACGACGTTATAGAAAACGTGCCAGAAAAGATTATCTGGCATTTGCAAAAAGCAAAAAACATAGTGCAAAGAAAATCAGGAAGGCACTCCGCAAACAGCTTGGTTACGTCGCAAGAGACATCGGATATCTGGAAAAGTTCATGAGCGACGGATATGCGATGATAGATAAAGAAATTAGTTTGTATCTGATTATCATCACGCTGTATGAACAGCAGAAGTACATGTATGATAACAAAGTACACTCAGTGGAACATCGTATCGTAAGTATCTCGCAGCCATGGCTTCGACCGATTGTCAGAGGGAAGGTCAAAGCACCTGTTGAATTTGGAGCAAAATTTGATCTGAGCCTTGACAGTGAGGGCTATGGGCGTATCGAAAAAATATCTTTCGAGGCATACAACGA
>NZ_LNAM01000016.1 GCF_001461035.1 Acetivibrio ethanolgignens
AGGATTTAATCTGCGGCAGGATTGCGACAGGAGAGAATTATAATTTGACGCGTGACAGCATCGCTTAAGGACGCATATAGGCACATCACTTCCATTGTAGATTCTTGGTGCAAGTTGGTATTACAGATGGAGATGCTGGAGTATGGAAATAATTCTGCTCATCTGTCCTTGCGTATGCCTGATTGTGAACATCATATTCATGCAGATTGTGGTGTGTCAGGGGTAGTTATTAATAAAGTTAATTGTACTTATATGCACACTCCTATCGGCACAATGGATTATTTTGTCTATCGATGTATTGTAGACATCCCTAACAATCCAGTTCAAATTTTTTATCGTTGGGTAAAAGAGCAATGTTTTCTTGCTCATATCCTCATTCAGCTCAGCCCTGATGGTTTTGTTCCAGAGGAAGTCAGACAGAAGTTTGATGCTGGAGAGAGTATCATCAATTGGGATGGCTCTGACGCAGAAGGCTTTTCAGATGATATTCTCAATGAAAGTATCTTGGAGATGGCAGGTATCCAAGACCCGTTAAATCTTCATAAGTTAGATACTTGTGTAGAGCATATTGAGGAGTTCTTTGAACAGTACAAAGGCGTTGAGGAGTAATTACTATGAGCTTAGAAGAGAAAGGTTACAAAAAGAGAGATACTTCTGATTTGCTGAATTGGAGGATGCAGGTCATTGACGATGGCTCAATAAGGATTACTGGAGTCACTAAACATGGTTTTAGACAGTGCATTGAAAATGCAAATATTATTGAAGCAACGACTACCCACCTTGTGGTTGCAAGTGAAGGTAGGAGGTATCTTTTTTATAAGGATATTAGTTGGGAAAAGCCTTTAGTTCCAACAAGAATGCTTAAGAAAGTAGGACGCAAGGTATCGCTGGGGTACGCTATCTTAGACCTGCTTGCTGAGTCCTCATTATACGCATTGTATATGAGTGATGTTTTGGATTTAGTAAGGCTACAAAATATGTATCCATCCATGTATGACAATATGGACATGGATGAGGTGGCAGGGGTAGTTATAGGAGCTATCCGTCAGAGATAGCAAACAATCCTCTGAGTTAATATAAATCAAGATAATAGGCTGAAGTTGTGTGTGCTTCAGTCTATTATCATGTCCATCAGTAGATAAAAATTCTTTGAGATAATTTATGTGTTACCAAGTCTTTAAGGTACTTATCCAATTGAGAGCAATTTTCCCATTATGAAAACTGATTTAGCTAAAGTAATCTTGCAGACCTTGTAACCTGTGTGTTTGATTTAGTGCATCCAGTACCTGTAGTTCCTGTGTGTCAGTCTGTTCAGGATATTTTGAGGTGCTTTGGGGTACTGATGCCTTAAAACATTTTCTTGACAAAGTAAAAATGAGAGGTATCATACACCTACTTGGATGAGAGGGGAGTGTAAAATGTGCAAGAGTCTGTTGATAAAATTAAAGGTGCAGCAGCAATTATTCAGAACATGGTCAGCACAGATGAAGAAGTAATTTACAATGATTTAGCTTTGTTCTTTACTGCCAAACTACTGTATGAAGCTATTGATGAATTGGAAGAATTTTTGAGTAAGCAGAAAATTTGAATGTACAGATGGAGAGAGATTCTTCTTTTGTGCCAAGAAATCCAATGCTTTCAACTGTCTGGGGTATCTCTGCTCAGAAATCTGCCTAATCTTGAAAAAGAGGACTAAGAATAATCTGTTTAATCGTACAGAAGATTCTTAGTCCTCTAATTTTTTGAAGAATTCATCAAAAGATACCTGATAAAAATCTGCAAGGGCAATTAGCAGGTCGACAGTTGGGTTATTGAGTCCAATTTCTATCTTTGAATAGGTTGACCTTGCTATATCGACACCTCTTAGTTGAAGCTGTGCGAGTACATCGCAATTTCGCAGATTATGCTCTAAGCGAAGCCTTTTGATATTTTCACCAAGTAAATGATTTTCTCGTTGGTTCACTCTATCCATTTGCTATCTCCCTTATTAGAATATTTAATTTTAATATGTGTGATAAAAATAAGGGTTCCAAAATAGACCCAATGTATGCTATAATAGTGTTTAATTTTGAGTAAAAAATATTAGGGAGATGTAAGAAATGAAAAGGAAAGTATTGAGATTATTGTTATGTGGTTTACTTGCTTGTAGTATGCTTACAGCTTGCGGTGGTTCTAACAGTTCCAATAATGCTGAGGTAAGTGATAGCGATGTGTCAGAGAAGAAAGATGCTGAAGCAGATTCCACAAATATAGAAGATTTGTATGTAGAGGCAATTAATTCTTACCAAGACTATTACGAGAAAGTCAAATCAGAAAATAGTGAGTATTCAGTTGGTGCAACCATAACCCTTGATGAGGATGGATTACCTTTGTTATGGCTTTGTATAAGTAAGGGTGGCTCTAAAGATGATTGTAGAACTCAGTTGGTAGGATATGTAGATGGTGAGGCTACCATTAAAGCTGAAAGAAATGAATATGTAGTTCCATGTCCTAGTTCAGATATTATTCTTGGTATAGGTGGTGGCAGTGGAGAGAAAAAGAATATTTATGTTTGGGATGATGATAAGCAAGATTTTCGTAATATCAATAGTGAGCTGGCAGATTTAGAAAATTCAGAGACTGTATATTCAGATGAGGAGCTTCAAGAAAAGATTAATTTTTTGTATCCAGTACATAAAGGTATTAATTCTGCTGCCTCTACCGCAATACAGGTAGTGATGAATAAGTCTACTAGTCAGGTTGCATACCTTGGGTATAATGACAATAGTGTTTTCACAACATTAAGGGATTTAAATGTAATTGCTGGGATAAATTCTGAGGGTGATTGTTATGGTTATTTTTTGAAAACAGATTATAAGGATAATCGTGTTGCTCTTAGTTTTTATGAAAAACTTGCTGATAATAAACGCTTGTCTGCAGACGAAGAGGACGCTTGGTGGAAGAAAAAGTATGGTTCAGATATGGCAAGTGATGTAATTAAGGACAGTAGAAGTGTATTTACTTCATCTGATGGAACTGTTCTGGATTCTGATGTATATGAACAATATTTAAGTGTACTTAATAATGATGGATGGGAAAAAACAGGATTATCACATCCGTATGCTGATGATGTAGCGATAGGACAGTTATTAAGAGGGCTTGCCAACAAACCAATATATTCTCAGGAAGAACTTTATTTATATATGGTATCTATCCTAAGTAATTGTGAGATTACCAAAATCAATATTAGTGATATACAGGTGCAGGCTGATGAAGTGGCGACTGATTCAGATGAAAACCATGATTATTTAATTTATATCGAAGATATTGATACTATCAAAGCATATAAGGATGATAACAAAATTAAAATTGAAACCAAACGTGAAGTGGTTGATAGATATACTGGAGAAGATGAAACTGACCGCATAAAGTTCCCTGTTTCTACAGAATGCAAATTTATCAATTATGGAGTAGAATCATACGGCGAAGATATCAAGGACTTTTGCAATCTCATTGAAGAAACATTGGAGGAATTTGTTGGAGATGAGCAACCTCTTAATGTGCGTGTCGTTGTTGAATCTGGTGAGATTGTCTTATTTGGAATTGGTTATGGAGATGATTTGACAAGCTAAGATGTCTAAAAGACAATGTTCCCAAATAGCTCCAATATATGCTATAATAGTGTTTGATTTTGAGTAAAAAATATTAGGGAGATGTAAGAAATGAAAAGGAAAGTATTGAGCTTATTGTTATGTGGTTTACTTGCTTGTAGTACGCTTACAGCTTGCGGTGGTTCTGTTGATTCTGCTAAATCTGGGGTAGAGTCTGATGTTGAAGTTTCAAAAGATGATGAGACTGGCAATAAAGTGGAAGATGATTCAAATGTTTCATCTGAAGAAAACAGCACAATTGAACCATCCATCTACACAGAGTTGACTATGGGTGAAAGCAGTTTAGAAGATACACTTTCATATCTTTTTAGTGTTACAGCTGATGTAAATACAAATAATGTCACTGATTTAAGCAGTCGCTTAGATACTGCTTATGGTAAACTTATTCTTGGATATGAGGGTGAGGCATTCTTTCAATTTGATAAAAATGATGATAATAGTTATACTTTGAGAACAATTTCACATCTTAAAATGCCATATAGTGATTCTGATGACTTCAGGGAAAAGGGAGATGCCCTCATTTCTTATTTTGATAAGTTATATACTCGTGGTGTATATGCTAAAGGAGAAAATAGGTTTCCAGCATATTTAGTCAAGGATAGTGCAGATTCAATTGTTGTACTTTATATGCATCCAGATGCTACAGAAGCAAGAGGATATTTTATTGATATTGAAATGAAGTACGAAGATGCATTTGATAAGAATTTTGAAACTGAAGATGCGAATAAGAAGTTTGATGATTATTGCTGGTTTGATTCAAATGGTAATGCCTATCAGCCAGAGTTTTATAAAACAAATCTGACAGTAGACAATCTGTTTAGTAATATTGATGAGGCTAATATTGATTTATATACATTCCATGTACAAGCACCTGCTGAGGCTCAAGAAGCAGCACCAGCAGATGGCGAGTAAGTTATGGAACAGGTAATCGAGCTAATCACAATAGAAGCAGAAAGCTGTCTGCATGGTGGAGTAATAGAAGGTTTATCAAGGTTTGAGCAGTTAAATCATGATATTAAGGTTATGAATATTTGTGGATTCATTGATGAGGATACTGCTAATCAGCTCTACGAAGTAGTCAAACAATATTGTGATAAATTTATGGATTTGTTAAGGAGTGGAAAAATTAGGTAAGGTGGAATAAGATATGCTATCACTTTTGGTCAGCTTTGAGGAATAAAAACTTTTCGCATTAATTTTAAAAAATTTATAGCCATTTA
>NZ_LNAM01000017.1:0-399 GCF_001461035.1 Acetivibrio ethanolgignens
AAAATGGCGGATATTATCCTACTTGTATTTTTTGCTACGCTTGCAAACGCAGATGATTGGGTAGAAATTGAGGTGTTTGGAAAAGAACACGAAGATTTTTTGCGGAACTATCTGGAACTTCCAAACGGAATCCCTTCCCATGATACGATCCAGAGAGTTTTTGCAATGGTGCCCTCTGAATTTCTGGAAAGTTTTCAGCAGAGATGGAATGAAATGTTAAGCAGCGATGAGGGGGAGAAAGTAAAGCGTCTGCTTGCGATTGATGGAAAAACCCAGAGAGGGAACGGAAATAAAAACCAGAGAGCCAACCATATTGTCAGTGCTGTAGATGAAAGAGGTTTTTGTCTGGGGCAGAAACGAGTAGAAGAAAAAACAAATGAGATCAAAGCGATACCGGAA
>NZ_LNAM01000017.1:409-4810 GCF_001461035.1 Acetivibrio ethanolgignens
AAAAACAAATGAGATCAAAGCGATACCGGAATTGCTGGATAATCTGAATATAAAAGGGACAATCATAACAACCGATGCCATGGGAACCCAGACAGCTATTGTAAAGAAGATCCGACAAAAGCGTGCAGATTATGTTCTGGCACTAAAGGCAAACCAGGGGAATCTGCTGGAGGATGTGAGGGAATATTTTGCAGATAAAGAATTTCTTGAGAAATGTGCTTATAAAAAGAGAATAGAAAAGGGTCGAGGGAACATGGAGAAACGAGAATACTGGCAGACAGAAGACATCCCATGGTTAAGTCAGAAGAAAGAATGGTCAGGATTAAAGAGCATTATTCTGACCCGCAATACAATAGTAGGAGCAGACGGCAGTGCGGCTGTAGAAGAAAGATATTTTATAAGCAGCCTGCCGACCGATATAGAAGAAGCAGAGAGAGCAGTGCGTGGGCACTGGATGGTAGAAAGCTATCATTGGCATTTAGATGTAACATTTCGAGAAGATGGGAATCGCACATTAGAAAAGCAGGCATCCTATAATCTGAACATTATAAGAAAACTTGCCTTGAATATGCTAAAACTTTTAGAAGTAGGAAGCCGTCCGTTGAGCATGAAAAAGAAGCGGTATGCGATTGGAACAGATCCAGAAAAGCATTTAGAGAAGCTTATGTCTTTATAATTTTTGAACTTAGTGCATAGGCGTGGTTGAGGAACACATTCATGCGTTTGTCGTGAGTCTATCCCTTTGGCTAGTTTACTTTTCAAACCTTATCGTGTATAATCCCATCTTTGACAGTTAATACGAGACAAAACAGCCACAAAGCTTGTGTTCATGGGCTTTATGGCTGTTTGCTCGTTTGCATCGATATGTACTATATTTTCGATTTTGTGCTATTTATCTTTTTTGTCTTTGAAATAATCCCTCGCATGGAGGCTTTTGATATAAATTCAAAGTCTGTTCTAAAACCAAATGTACTATGAAGAGAATCTGTCAACTTAGTACGTTTGTAAGATGGAATATAACCACTATCTTTACTTAATAGCGTCATATTCATACCACGTAGTGTTTCCAAAATCTGATTACATGTAAATCTTTCTCCCAGTTTCTTTTCTAATAAGCGATATACTAAGAGACTGATATAACACGTAAGAAAATGTGCTTTGATACGGTCACTTCTTTGTACATAAACAGGTCTGGCTTCGAAATCGGATTTCATGATTCGGAAGTTCTCTTCGATTTCCCAGCGTTGTTTGTTAATCTTAATGATTTCAGCCGGATTATCTTCCAGGTTTGTTACAACAGCATAAAAACCGTCATACATTGCTTCTTCACGAACGCGTTCTTCGTCTAATTCATAAACAGATTTATCTGCGATTTCACCATCTGACGTAATGGAGGTTTTTTGAATGAAACGTGCAGGGTCATTTTGATTTTTTCCTCGTCTGCATTTGCCGGGAGACTGCATCATTTTCAGTGCACGCTCAATCTGGCGGCCACGAATTTTTTGCTGATAAGCTTTATATTTAGGTGAGTAAGTAACAATAATCGTTTCATCCATATCTCCTGTCACAAGGGGGACTTCTTTGTAATAAACTGTATTGAACACTTTAGGATCCGTTTCGTCAAGAGTTCTTAAATCAACCATCTTGTTAGAACCTGGAACTCTGAACTGAGTGGGTTTCAGAGCAATGTCCTGGTCTTCCTTTTTCATTTTTTTCAAGGAGTATGTAATCACATAAGAGCGATTCCCAAAGCTGTTCAAAAATCGGTTTTTCACGCTGCCCAAACCAGCATCGGAACAAAAGATAAATTCGCTGCAATCAAAATCTTTGATTACTTTTGTCTCCAATGGTTTCAAAGTAAGCTGTTCGTTTTGATTTCCGGGGAAAATATCAAAAGCAAGCGGGATACCATCAGCATCCATAAAAAGTCCCATGGTAACGATAGGATTAGGTCGATGTTCTTTGTTTTTGCCATATTTTTTATCCCCACTTTCTTCTTCAATTTCGAAATAGTAATTAGTGCAATCATAATACAGGATTTTTGAATTTCGATGATGCACAAAATTTGAATTTCGATAAAGTTCTTCCTGAATGTAATCAGATTCCTCTGCCATAACAGAAAGAGCCCGATAAACATTTTGTAAGGAATACTTAGGTGCTTCCAAAAGAGAATGACAGAAAGAAAAACTGCTCATTTTACTGGAAGGAGATAAGATTCTTGCATAAATTAAATCGGTGAGAATCGCATGAAAATCGTAAGTGAATTTATGGCGGTTACGAATATTTCTGCAAATGTTATCCAGTCTAAGTTCGGAACATAGTTGCTGCAAAAAAAGATATCCTACGTTAAATAAGCGTTCTTCCTCCAAAGGAATGCGTGCAGTTTGGGAGAAAGTGACAGAAATCTGTTCTCTTTGCTGGTTATAAAGGGCAGTTTCCTTTGCAGCCTCTTCCCTTGCCCAGGCCATCATTTTTTCTTTGTCGCCTGAAAACTGTTCTAAAAGGTCATTGTATTTCCCAAGCTTTTTATAAATGCGAGAAGACGATTTTCCGTTGCTTTTACGATAAGATTGATAAATATATACGTCCTTGCTGTTTGGACTACCAGTAATGTTTACATACATAACAAAAATCACCTCTATGTGTATTATAACACACAATTACAAACAAGTACAGAAAAAACACAAAATTTGACAAAAAAATAAGCCGAAAACGGCTTAAATAAAAGATTCTTTATAATATTTCTAAAAATGAAGTGTCAAAGACCCGTTTAATGCCTTAGTTCCTAACCCGGATGAACCGGAAAAGTTTTGCATTTCCTCTACGTTTTGAGTACAATAAAGAAAAACGTTGGAGGATGTGTTTATGTTACTTACGGATAAATATGCTGACAAAATCTATGGTACGATTACCTGTTATGACCGCATGATCATTCAAGGATACATTCCTGGATGGAGCCACGCTGAAGGTATGACCAGTTACTTGAAAGCGAATTCTATCCGTATTTTTGATGACCGAGGGGCTGATCCATATCTTTTCTGCCATAGAACAGTGTAATACTTATAAGCCATGGCATGACAAAATGACTGGCAAGACATTCCTCAAATTTGACCAGAGCAAATGTCTCCATTATTACTTTTATTTCATTGATAAAGAACTCGGCCTGTGCTGTTTACGTGTTCCTACATGGGCTCCTTTCCGCCTTTGTACAGTTTAAAAGGGCTACCAGCCTTAGCCGATAGCCCTTATATTTAAAGTGCCAGCTTATATAATGCAAGTTGATTAAGGCTTACGCCCTCTTTGTCTGCTTCGATAGCTAACCGCTGATGTAAAGACTTCGGCAGCCTTACCACAAACTTTCCGCTATAACTATCTGCTGTTTCCGGGACGGGAATAGGTAAGTTATTTTCTAACTTGACTTCTATATATCCTTCCATAGCTTCGTTAAGACTTTCGTACAGTTCTTCCAACGTATCGCCTGTACTTTGGCAGCCGTCAAGTTCTAAGATTCTGCCATAAAAATAATGCCCGCTTTCGTCATTGATTTCCTGTACTAATCTTGTATACGGTAACTTCATATAGTCCTTAACTTCCATTGTTTACGCTCCTTCCTTGTCTTGATTATATTATATCCAGGATATGGGATTTACTCCCCTATCCTATTAAGAATATCCACTACATACGCTTTCTTTAACGGGCTTTCCTGTTTGATTGTCGTTAGGTCGCCTGTTTCTTTGTTTAAATACTGCTTGTGGCTTCCCTTCTGTCTTACCGCTTCATAACCGTAAGCCCTTAATACCTTATCAGCTTCTTCCAGGCGTATTCCGTTAGGCTGCCGCTTCATCTTGTCAATTATCTTTTCTACGCTTGGCACTTGCCACACTCCTTTCTTGATATTATAGTACTATATTTAGTACTATTTTTCAATGCTTTTTTCAATGTTTCTTAATCTTTCTTTTCGCCGGAAGCCCATGTAATCGCCGCCAGATATTAGACTTGTTTTTATTCGCCGTTAACAACTGCTGCCGCCTGGCTTTCATCTGCTGCCGCTTCCGGCTCATTCATAGCCCCCGCAAGCCCTGTAATTTCCTGGGTTTTCTGCTGCTTCTTAGTGTCAATTTCTGACACCTTCTTAGCCGTTTTCCTTATAGTGTTCTTAAGCGTTTCCAGGATTCCAAAATATCCAGCTTCTAACATAGCTTCCAGCAGTTCCATTAAATCGTAGTCCCTAACCCGGATAAAGCACTTAGAATAGACGATAAAAGACGCTAAGGTAGGCGATAGCACTAAGGCGCGTATGAAAAGTTTATTCAACCTTATGTACCGCTACGCTATGAAGCATTGAAGTGATATAATAAAGTTGTAACAGGAGTGGCTAATAAGATATAATAAATCTAACAA
>NZ_LNAM01000018.1 GCF_001461035.1 Acetivibrio ethanolgignens
TGATATCATAGCAGAATGACAGTTGTTTGTCAGTAACGCTGTGTTTTGAAGCACTTACTAATAAAATCAACTTCTTTTTGTTGCATCGCCGGATAACTTGTAACATCCACTATCATAATTCCTTTTTCGTGAAGCTTATCTCTGATTTCTCCGATAAGCTTATCTTGAAAAGGCTTCAAATAATAAAGATGTCTCATCCGAAATCTGACGGATAAAACAAGGTCAAAAAAATTATTAAATGAATTCAAAAAGTCTAATATGGTACTTATACTTCTTTTCTTGTTATCGCTAGTCTTTCTCTTTTGTGGACAATTCTCTACATAAAATACAGTTGCCAATATTATTTCATCTCGTGAGAAACGCTCATTAAAAAATCTTTCTTCATCTCCCATATAAGAAACATTATTTTTCTGAATAAAATCCCGGATAAATGGTATAAAATAATCTCTTATCTTTGGCAAATAAAAGTCATATTGTGCCGTCTTTATCCTCTTGTTTTCATTCTTCTTATCTTCTTCTCTGAGTTTATCCTCATATTCTTTTAATAATTGTTCAAACATACACATCATAGCCTCCGTTATAAAAATACCATCAATAACTTACAGCTATATTATGACAACATTTCCAGTATTTTATTCGAATTACAATTTCTTCTCCACCTTCTCCAATTCATCCAGCAATGCTGGTTTTCTTGGATATCTCTGCTTCAATTCCTCAATTAAAGACTTAGCAGTATCATTACCCTTCCATTTTATAAGCTGTGCAATATTCTTCGTTATCTTCTTATATTCTCGTCTATCCTTTGCCTGAGCACAACTCTCACTTATTTCCTTATAACACAACTCATATACCTGCTCCGGATATTCCTTCACCAAATATTTTCCATAATAAAACAAATCATACGGATTCTCCATTACATCTTCAAGCAATCTCTCCTTTTCATTTTCAGAAATAAGAATACAACGATAGCAAACAGTTCGCTTGCTATCCTTTAACTCATCCAATAAGCTCTCGTAATTTTCATTCCATGCACCGCACTCATTATAAATCTGTTTCAAAACATCCCAGAACTTCTCATTTCCCATTAATAGCAGCTTTTTTGCCTGTGCGATTTGCTTTTCCGTGTTGTTTGCTATCTTGTATATGTCATATAGCATGTTATTCCAATCTTCCGGATCACTGCTATGATAATGCCATGTCTCTTCTGCATTTGCTTTCTCTAAACAAAGTTTCTCTGCCTCATCATAATTCTTCTCTTCCATAGCATCCTTGATAGCTATAATACGTAGTTCATTTAACGCAATATTCTGATATAGTTCCTTCTGCGTATTCTTTTTGCCATATAAATGTCTATGTAAAAGATATCTTACAATCAAATCTTCTTTTTTCGTATATTCCAGGAAATAATCCTCCCGTGAATTTTCCAACAGGGTATCCAAAACCTTTTCAAGCTTCTTTGCACTCTTTTCATCGCATAGGCAAATCCCACATTTCAGCAGGTCATAACGCCAGTCAGTCCAACCATCAAACACACTCTTTTTTGCCTCTTTTATAATTAATGCAAGTGCTTGATCCCGCATTTGTTTTTCCTGTTTTTCGATTTCTTTTGTGCATTTATCTATCAGTTCATATGTGCACATGATAACATCCGTAAGCATTCCCGAACTACTATCTGCATGAGATGCTAACTTTACACCAGATACCAAGATATATGTAGCCGCCTCAAATGCAGTCATATATCCACACATTTCCAGAGTCTCCGTACACATATCCAGGCAATCATGCATGTCCATACATATATTATCACAGCTGCTCCAACCAATGTATCCGCGATGGGTGTTACATTTAATTGATGCAGCGATTGTGTTTTTCACTATTGGCATAATATCTTCTGTAGGTATCATATCAGCACCTCTTTCTTTTATTCAAGAATATCAATCTTATGTCTTTCACACCATTGCCTTGCGATTTTTTCATAGGTTTCATCACGATATTGGTACCACTGTTTCTCCAGATTCAAGTCATACAATTTATCCTTAAATCTTCTAAAAGCGCCTCTTCCCTGGATTGCCCCTGCCAATACATCCTGATTCTTTCCCGCCGGAAGCTCGTATATAAATTCTTCCATTATTTGATACTCGTTGATATCGTATTGTCCCGGTAACGGTATATAATCCTCGACAAATCCCTCTTTGATATCTTCAAAAAGTTCCGGATTGTCCTCACCATCCACCATTCCATCATACAGCATCAGAATTTTTTCGTTTTGGGTATCATAATAGTATTCTGTTTCCATACCAGCAAATTCCATTGCCTCGATTATGTCTTCTAATTTTACTTTCATCTTTTATCCTTTTTCATGTTCCTTTTAAATTGTTCCCCAACCTGGGGAACATTTTTACCATCCATTTGCATTATTCTCTAAAATATACTTTATTCTTTGTTTTTCCGTAACTTTTAAGAATATACAATTTTTCTGCCTTCAATAACAGTCGACTTGCCGTCTTTATTTCCACTTTCAATAATTTTGCTGCAATAGAGCTATTTATTTCTTTATTTGTATCGAGATAGTGCAAAATAATCTTCATTCTTGTCCTTTCCAATTCGGACATTGATTCGGACATTGATTCGGACATTGATTCGGACATTGTCTCATTTCCTTCAAAATCTTGAGGGACATCGTAGTTCAGGTTCGGCATCACTACCGTAAACTGATATCTGTCCGAGCGGAATGATGGTTTTTTTCTCTCATTATAATTTATTTGAAATTCATATCCACTAATAATCTTTCCAAATCCACTACCTTTACGCTCCATATATCCAAGCCGATTAAATACATCAGCAAGAACCGGATTTCTTCTGGTTGAAGGAACTGTAAGAGGATCTCTGTCCTGAATTATGGAACCATCCGGCATTCCTCCCGGAGAATAGATTTCCATTCTGTCATCATATATGTCAATATGGACTTCACTTCCATTTACCAGATAGTCACGATGCGCCAAAGCATTTACAAGGGCTTCGTGATAGCTTCGCTCTACATACTCCGGCATTTCTTCTCTTGAATTCGCAGTCTTACGCCACTTCATTTTACAATTACGCTTGATGAATGCCTCTCCATTCTCAATCAAGGAAATAACACTACCTGAATACTCCGCATCATCTAACGCATCAACTGCGCCACCGCTTTTATTTAATCCATTCCACCTTGTACAAAATAATCTTGAACAACGAATCGGACTTTCATCCGCAAGTAATGCCCCCGCATTCGTTAAATCGCCCTGCTCATTTACTAGTCCAAATGAAATCAAATCTTTATCATCAAAGCTATTGCCAGTCCATTTTTTATATCTTTCTTTAAGCTTTGAGAATGCATAATCATCCACCTTATAGGTAGAATTCTGCGAATCATATGATGTGTTTTTCCCTCTAAGAACAAGACGCTTCAATTCAGTCGCAGTTGCCTTTACACTTTCGTTCCCAACACGAACATAAGCTTCCAGTACTCCATCTCCTGAATAATAATATGGTGTCTCGTCCCCTTTATATACATCAAGTATGACCAAAACCTTCCCGTCTTCGGTTTGATGAAATCTAAGCTTAAACTCCGGTATCGGATCAAGTCTTGTCTTAATTACTTCACTAATCTTTTCTGCATCACCTTCCGGATCTTCAAGTCCGACAAATATCCCCTCATTAGAAATACCAAAAATCAATGTTCCACCAAATGTATTTGCAAACGCACTTACACTTTTACACCAGCTTTTTGGTTTCTTTTCTTCCAGTGCAAGCTTTTTATCGTATTCAGTTGCTTCACCAATTAAATCTTTTATATTCATAATAAACATCCACTTTCTATTTTAATAATAGTCTTTGCTTAAATAAAGGCTTCATACAACCTTTCTACTTCTGCTTCATAAACACTTTTGTATTATCATCAAACAATACCCATTCTACAAGGTCAAAGCTATTCTCTTTATCCTCCAAAAATCTGCTTACCGTCTTTAGCTGCAAATTCTACCGGAAAGCTACGTATTGTAGAAAAGCTACTCTGGCATATGGACAACAACATGATACAATTTAGTTGCAATCCCCTCCCTATCTAAAACTGTTTCAATTGTTCTTATTTCCGGATGCTGTTTGGAATCACATATCAAGCATTGTATAAGATTATATGGATACTCCTGTTCTTGTATCAGTTTAATATATCTATTACAAAAACCTTTAAAATCTTTGGTTTTCACATACGAAATAAGGAAATTAAATCTCAGTCCCAAAGTATCATACTTATATATTTTGTTGATATGATCTGATATATATTCTTCTTTTACGCTATCCAATCTAAGGGCTTCAACAAGTGAAATCGACCTTTTACCTATCTTAATAAGTATATCTAAATTTCCTGCATCTTTACCGGTAGGGGATGAACCATGCCTTGTTTGATCCTTTACATCGTATCCTTGAGCTTCCAGCAGATCCCTAACTTTATCATTAATGGTATTCTCTAATGCCCTTTTCAATGTAAAGTCGGCTTGTATTTTTTCACAGCAAAAGATAATATCTTCGTATAAAGTTTTTTCAGTATCTAATACATTGTCATCAAATAATACCTTTTTACTTTCGTCATATTGTTCCTTTAAATCCATAGGCATGTAAGTGCTTCAAAACACAGCGTTACTGACAAACAACTGTCATTCTGCTATGATATC
>NZ_LNAM01000019.1 GCF_001461035.1 Acetivibrio ethanolgignens
CAGAAAACGAGGTAAAAGTCAGTAAAATTAAGTGTTTTAGCTTAATCAGCAGACACTAAATAAGGGTATTCATCATAGACACGATGAATATCCTCCGCTGTAATCTCATAATACCGCATACCCTCTCCATTAAATCTCGGCTTGTCCAGCTCATAATCCTGCAAAAGCTGCTCCAGCCCATAGACTCCTTTTTCTCTATGGTATATGTATAAAAGAATTGCAAACTTTTCTTCTGCCGAAAGAAGAAAAGGATCCTGAAAAGGTATACTTTCCTGTATTTTCTGGTTATCCAGTCCATATTTTTTCACCAGGATATCACGAATACAATCCTTTACATACCTTTTCGCTTTCATATCCCCATAAATACAGCTTCTGAGTGCATTTCTCAAAATCCCCTTTTTATGAAGTCTTTCCCGAAGTTCCTTCTGAGACAGACCACTTTCATAAGGATTTTCACGCAAAAGCTGGGTAAAGGTTTTAGTAATCCCCTCTAAAAGCGTTTCAAAATCCAATGTTTCCCTCAAGCTTCCCCTCCTTTTTATCCTTCGCAAAACTCCCAAAGAAGTCTGGATGACTTCTTTAGCTCCTCCATAAACTTTTTATTTTCTGACTTTTTCCCCTCCTTATAGGTGCGTTTTAGAAAAGGAACCAGCCTTCCCTGATTCATTGCATTAGCAAATGCTACAGAATAAGGAACTACTCCTATCCGTTCTTTTTCAATCTGATATTTTCTCTGTATCATGGATATTGTCGTGGCAGACTCCTGGCTATAGCCTCCGACCACATAGAATGCTCTTTTTTTCAAAGAGCCATACTGCTCAAAAAAATCCTCCAGAATGGCAGGATTCTGACATAGATTAACTACAATTACATCTGCTTCATTTAAAATAATCCGTGAGCTCAAACTAATGCCTTGTTCTAAATCAAAACAGACTACATATCCCTGCTTTTCTAAAAGCTGCAGCAAAGGATATACTACCTGGCTGAACTCATAATTAAACTGCTCTGTATTCATCTGTATATTCTGAGGCAGGTAATAAAGTCCCTCCGTTATCGGAATGGAACAGTCCATAACAGCTCTTTCAACCTCCAGTCCGGAATGAAGCCTCCGCATCAGATGGTCAATTCCAATCTGGCTGTAATAGGTATATTCCTTTACCAGGTTTCTTTCCAGAGACTGATTTAAAATCCCCTCCAGATTATTTAAATGAAAATGATTTTCTAACAGAATTGCCTTTTGCTTCCCCATCAGTGCACTGGTTACACTAATACCGGCAAGATTACTGGTAACACCGCAAACTCCCCTTGCGTTGCTCCAGAATGCTACTTTCAAGTATGATATCCCTCCTTTTTTCATTCCGCAGCGAGTGATAGGGCTATCATAAATTACTTTTTGATTTTTGTCAATAACGTCAAAACGACGAAAAACTTAAAGAATTTTCGTCGTTTTGACAAGTATTTTTTTGTCACAACCAAGAACCCTCTAAAATAGAAGGTCTGATTTTCTCCGCAGAAGTCTGGCTCCATTAATCAGTACCATAACTCCGACACCAATGCCAGCAGCCATAATACCGATTCCCAAAACCAGATTACCAATTCCCACAGATTTCATTGTCTTATACACCTTTTCTGCCATCTGCCTGCCTCCTGCTATTTTACTCCATACTGATTATAATATGCATCAATGGCTGCCTTTAATACATCATCAATAATAATCTTTCCCTTATATTCCTTATTATACAGGTGTTCTACAACCTCTGCCATAGTAACAATAGCTGTTGTCTGGATGCCGTATTTCTCCTGAATTTCCTCCAGAGCACTCCTTTCATCCTGTCCACGCTCCATACGGTCAACAGATACTACAAGACCCAGAATATTGACATTTCCCTGTGCCTTGATAATCGGAAGAGTCTCTTGCATGGAAGTACCAGCTGTCGTTACATCCTCAATAACTACCACCTTGTCTCCATCGCTAACTGGACTGCCTAAAAGGATTCCTGTATCTCCATGATCCTTAACCTCTTTCCTGTTAGAGCAGTATTTTACTTCCTTGCCATACAGCTCGCTGAGCGCCATAGAAGTAGCTACACTCAGTGGAATTCCTTTATAAGCCGGTCCAAAAAGTACATCAAAATCTGTACCATACTTCTCCTTGATAGCTCTTGCATAATAGCCACCCAGCCTGCGAAGCTGCTCGCCGGTACGATAAAAGCCGGTGTTTACAAAAAATGGTGTCTTTCTCCCGCTCTTGGTTACAAAATCTCCAAATTTAAGCACCTGACAATCTACCATAAACTCAATAAATTCCTTTTTATATGTTTCCATAAACTCACTTTCTCCTTTATTTATAGGCTTTTAGATATTTTATACTTTATGAAAATACCTGTTTACACCATTTTTACACCATTTACTTTAAACACATCGTTCCATCTTTTTCATTTCTTCTACCAGTGTATCTTCTGTGACATGGCAATAAGTATTATATGTTAATTGAATATCTCCATGTCCTAATAACCGTGATAATGTTTTAATTTGTACACCATTTTCCAATGCTCTTGTTGCAAATGAATGTCTAAAACAGTGAGGTGTAAAGTGTTTAAAATCTGCATTATCTTTCTGTATTTTTTTTACAATTAAACCAATACATTCTTGTATTAAAAACTGTTGTGTTGGTTTATTGTTTCTAGTTACAAATACTAAATCCTCATATCCTTTTGTTGCCATTTTCCCTTTAAATATGAGTTCTTGTTTTTGAATTTTTTGTCTCTTTAAAACATTAATAGCATTTTCTGTTAATGGAATCGTTCGCTTCCCATTATTAGTTTTTGTATCATGCATTTCAAAAACATATTTACCATTTTTACTGAAGTAGAACAAAGTATGGTTTACACTAATATGTGGTTTCTTAGATTTTAAGTCCACATCTTTCCATGACAAAGCACACAATTCACCGACACGCATACCTGTTTCTAGTGCTAACACAAAAAGATTATAGTAAAATGTACCTTCTGCATATTTTAAAAACTGCTTTGTTTCATCAATAGTTAACACTCTACGTTCTTTCTTTTCTTCTTTGGTCAATTCTGTAATGATTTGTTTTGCAGCGTTCTTAGTAATTAAATCAGTGTCTATTGCCTTTTCAAGCATATCTACTAAAATCTTTTTAGAATTTTTTCGTGCATTATCTGAACATAACTTATTGATGGCATTTTGCATTATAATAAGGTTTAGTGATGTTAATTTTCTCCATCCTAAATCATCTTTAATACGTTTATAATGTGTTGCATAAGATTCTTTTGTAGAAGCTCTGCACCCTTTTTTACAAGTGTTCATCCAAATTTCATACCATTTATCCAATGTTATATCTTTTGTGACGACGTTAATTTCTTTTTCGTCTTTGTATTGTTCTTCTCTTAATTTTACTCTTATTTCATTTAGTGTTTTTGCATAAATGGTTTGTCTTTTGCTGAATCTATTCATAAATCTAGCCATATAAGTGCCATCTTTGCGTTGGCAAATTCCTTTGCCAAGTTCTTTCCCATTTATAGATTTACCCATAAATCCTCCCTATATAGTCAAGTCTTTTTTCCCTTAAAATAAGGGATTTGTTAAAATTTTTTCTCAGTAAAATGAGCCATCATCATGGATACTTCTCTGCATCTGGTGCGAAAATAGTGGTTTCTGGGTACACGAATTAAAACGTCTCTATTGCTTCGTTTTAAATGGCCTTGTGTATACCCGTCCCTCTATGGTGATGTACCTCCCGTGTCTACCAGGATCATCTCACATTTCTGGAGAGTCCTCACTTCCTTCGTTCCACCTATCCATAACCAGGGTGTCAGCTTAGCTCCTTTGCAGGGTCATGCCCTCTGGATAATATTCCTGCCGACTACTGGCTCATACTTTGTAAATTCTGTTACTGACTGTTTCTATGAAAGCACCTTGCGGCGGACGTTTACCTCTCATTTCTACATTTGCCGATTACTCAGCTTTATTGCTAATCAACCCCTATCGTGGCTGAGCAAAACAATCATTTTCTAATTGCTTGGCTCAACCGCGATAACAGGATTTAGTTTCTGTTTTTTAATTCACTGCCAATACCGGATGCTGTATATCTTCAAGCATTTTCGTCCCGTCATATGCAACACCCTTGGTTAATATCGTATAAAATATACGGATTACCTTACACGCAACCGCTATGACCGACTGCATTTTCTTCAACGGATTCCTTTCTCTTGTTCGATAATAATTATGGATTTCCTTAAACTCTGCATTCTTTCCTATCAGCGATATTGCCGCTTCATATAAAACATAGCGCAGCCTTTTTCTTCCACGATAACTGATATGACTTTCTCCGTTATGCTTTCCTGAATCATTGCTGACGATTGCATATCCGGCCAACTTCTGTAACTGCTTTGGATTGTCAAAACGTCTTATATCTCCAACCTCTGCTATAAATCCACAGATTGTTATCATACCAATACCTTTTATCTCCAAGAGTTTATCTATATATGGAATCTCATACAGTTTTTCTTCTATTGTCTGCATCAAATCATTCATTCGACAAGTGTACATTTCATAATCACCAAGCAACATCTGAAGTTCCACTCTAGCTGTCACGCGTCAAATTATAATTCTCTCCTGTCGCAATCCTGCCGCAGATTAAATC
>NZ_LNAM01000020.1 GCF_001461035.1 Acetivibrio ethanolgignens
ACTTTTTTAGAAATATAAGTTTGGATAGAATACCGTAAGTTCTGGTTTGAAAGTTTTTGAATTTCGGGAGGCAAAAAACATGGATGTTTTTTGCCTCTATAGTTCTGGATTAAGAGCCATAATACCAACACTTTTTTAGGTTCTTGAAAATCAAAACAAATCTATAAACCAAAATTTTACACTTCTTTAATCAGCTTCATAATAGTTTCAATCCCATTGCTCATCGGGCTTTTTTCCATTGCAAGGACATAGGTTTCCCGGTTATCATAAACGGTATCAAGCGCCTTGATAAGCGTTGGGCCTGTTAACTCCTCTTCCTTTAAAACATAGCTGTAGCCCTGCTTTTCAAAGGAGGCTGCATTTAAAATCTGGTCGCCACGGCTGGCTGCTGCGGATAGCGGAACCAGTACAGCTGGTTTTCTGAGGGCTAAAAGCTCACAGATGGCATTGGCACCAGCACGGGATACCACAACATCAGCGGCAGCCATCAGATCACAAAGCTCCTTTTTAATATATTCAAACTGTACATAACCGCTAGTACCCTCAAGCTCCGGGGCCAACTTGCCCTTACCGCACAGGTGGATAATCTGGAATTTCTTTAGCAGCACAAAAAGCATATTGCGGACGGCTTCATTTACAACGGTAGAGCCAAGGCTGCCGCCGATAATTAAAAGCACTGGCTTATCAGGGGTAAAGCCGCAGAAACTAAGACCAGTCATGCGATTACCGGAAAATAACTCTGTACGGATGGGACAGCCTGTGAGGACTGCTTTTTCTGGAGGCAGAGCCTTTAAGGTCTCCGGGAAATTAGCACAGACCTTTGTTGCACATGGAATACAGATTTTATTTGCCAGGCCTGGTGTCATGTCGGATTCGTGGATGATTGTTGGAATACCGCGGCGTTTTGCAGCCAGAACAACAGGAACAGCAACAAAACCGCCTTTGGAAAATACGACATCCGGCTTGATTTTCTTTAGTAAAGAAGAAGCCTCTACACAGCCCTTTAGAACCTTAAAAGGGTCGGAAAAATTCTTTGGGTCAAAATAACGTCGAAGTTTTCCAGAGGAAATACCATAGTAGGGAACATCAAATTCTTCTAAAAGCTTCCGCTCAATACCGTCATATGAGCCAATATAGTGAACCTCATAGCCTTCCTCCTTAAGACGCGGAAACAATGCAAGATTCGGAGTAACATGACCGGCCGTACCACCACCGGTTAATACAATTCGCTTCATTTTACTATCCTCCTGATAAAATTCCTGAAAAATCGACAAATCCTACTTATTCTCAGTAGCCAGACGAAGAGCCTTTGCAAGCTGGTCCGGGCAGGAGGTAGGCTTGAAGCCGCAGCGTACGCCCTCAAGCTTTTTAATAACATCATTTACCTTCATGCCGGCAACTAGCTGGCAGATACCGGTGGTATTACCGTCGCAGCCTCCGATAAATTCTACAGATTTTACAATGTCACCGTCCAGTTCAAAGTGGATTTCTCTGGAGCAGACACCGGATGTTTTATAAACCATTATAACCATTCCTTTCCTAAGTAATCTTATGTTTTAGTAATTCTAGTAACAAGCTTATATTTTATACTAAACCTGCCGTTTTTGCAAGAAAAAGCAGACTTTTTGTCTATTGGTTTTTCTTGTGAAAATGTACGATGTATGGTATGTTTTCTGTAAATGAAAAAGAGGGAGGTATCCGTATGTGGTACGAATTATATGAAGGGAACTGGTTAATTTATGCAATTTTTATAGCGGGAGGAATTGGATTTTTAGCAAAGTTCATTACAGCGGTTGTGTATGGCTCTCTGGTAAAGGCATCAGACGAGATGGGTAGCTCAAAAAATAAGCTGATGAAGCTTTTGTGTTTGAAATTTGAGACCTTCTATAAGTTGAAGATTGGTGTGAATAATGTGGATACTTTTGTGGATAAGTATGTACATAAACAAAAATTTTTTGGGATAGAGTTATCCACATGGGAAAATTTTAGTGGACAAATGACAGTTGTATGTATTGCAGGGGCTGTATTAGGTAGTGTTTGGGGATATTTTCTACATTGTGGACAAGATACCGTTCTGTTCACATTTCTGTGCGGCATGGCGACTGCATTCCTGTTGATTATTTTTGAAGGTTTGTTTGATATCCGTGGGAAAAAGAAACGTCTGCATATTAATATGCAGGATTATTTGGAAAATTACCTGAAAGCGAAGCTGGAAAATGAGCATCTGACGCCGGAGCTTCTGGAAAATTACCGGCAGGCTTATTTTGAAGATAAGATAAAGGAGGACAAGCCTCGGGCAGAACAAAAGGCAGCACAAAAGCAAAAGAAGCTTGCCCTGCAAGAGGAAACAGCAGCGGTACAGGAGAAAATAATTGAGGAGATTTTGAAGGAATATTTGGCATAATTTCATATTGCATACATCGGAGCCATTTGATAGAATAAGCTTGAGAAAAAATACATATAAAGGAGTGTTAAAGATGGGTAATCAGGTAGCATTTGACTATTCCGCAGCAAAAAAGTTTATTTCCGATGAAGAACTTCAGATGGCAAAGACATCTGTTGAGACAGCAAAAAATACGTTGGTGGAGAAAACTGGTGCGGGAAATGACTTTCTGGGGTGGATTGATCTCCCTGTAAACTATGATAAGGAGGAGTTTATCCGGATTCAGAAGGCGGCAGAGAAGATTAAAAATGACTCTGAGGTATTAGTAGTCATCGGTATCGGTGGTTCTTATCTGGGAGCGAGAGCAGCTATTAGCTTTTTACGTCACAGCTTTTACAACCGTGTTTCTAAGGAAATCCGCAAGACTCCGGAGATTTATTATGCAGGAAACAGTATCAGCAGTACCTATCTGGCACATTTAATTGAGGCTATTGGCGATAGAGACTTTTCTGTGAATATTATCAGTAAGTCCGGTACAACAACGGAACCAGCCATTGCTTTCCGTGTATTTAAGAATCTTCTGGAAAAGAAGTATGGCAAGGAAGGTGCAGCGGGAAGAATTTATGCAACTACTGATAAGGCAAAGGGAGCATTAAAGAAGCTGGCTACAGAGGAAGGGTACGAAACCTTTGTAGTACCAGATGATGTAGGAGGACGTTTTTCTGTATTGACAGGCGTAGGGCTTTTACCTATTGCGGTCAGTGGTGCTGATATTACGAAGCTGATGGAAGGTGCGGCTACGATGCGTGAGCACTGCCTAAAGGCTTCCTTTGAGGAAAATGATGCACTAAAGTATGCGGCTGTTCGTAATATTTTGTACAGTAAAGGCAAGAGTGTTGAGATTCTGGCAAATTATGAGCCGTCTCTTCACTATGTAAGTGAGTGGTGGAAGCAGCTTTATGGCGAGAGCGAGGGTAAGGATCAGAAGGGAATCTTCCCAGCAAGCGTAGATTTGACTACAGACCTGCATTCTATGGGACAGTTTATTCAGGATGGATCCAGGATTATGTTTGAGACTGTTTTAGAGGTAGAGAAGTCTATCTGTGAGCTGACGATTGAGGAAGAGGCAGTTGATCTTGATGGACTTAACTATCTGGCTGGCAAGACTGTTGACTTTGTAAATAAGAGTGCCATGAAGGGTACTATTTTAGCTCATACCGATGGAAATGTACCTAATCTGCAGGTAAAGATTCCGGCACAGACAGAAGAATATTTAGGACAGCTGTTCTACTTCTTTGAGTTTGCCTGCGGTGTCAGCGGCTACATGCTGGGTGTTAATCCATTCAACCAGCCGGGTGTAGAAAGCTATAAGAGAAATATGTTTGCTCTTCTTGGAAAGCCAGGCTATGAGGCAGAAAGAGACGAGCTTTTAAAGAGATTATAAGTAGAGTAAAATAAGTTTGGAGCCGTTAAGCTATAGATGGTTATTCACCTATAACTTAACGGCTCCTTTTAGATACAAGAGGAAAATTTATATCCAAGGTATGAAAATGGAATCCTGACATTCAGCATACCAAAGTACGGATTATATAAATGAGAAGGATAGAGCTTCCCAGCAAATGCAAGCGAATATTGAAGAAATATTCATTTTACTATATGTTCATTGTCTATTTATTGATAATCCTATGCTAAAATGGCTTTGAGGTGAGGGTATGCAGTATAAAATTTTGATTGTAGATGATGCTAAAGAAATGCTTAAAATGCTTAAGAGTTTTTTGAGATAAAAAAATATTTCGTATTTACGGCAGAAGATGGGATTGAGCCAATGAAGATATTAGCGGTAAATCCAGAGGAAAGGTTAAAAAAGCAGAGTAAAAGAAAAAGACGGACATCACAAGCTGATAATCCGCCTTTTTTAATTTACAATTGTCTGCGAACAATTATTCAGCAGCGATAGCACCTGTTGGGCAAACGCCAGCACAAGCACCGCAATCTAAACAAGCGTCAGCATCAATTTCATAATGCTCTGCTCCTTCAGAAATAGCTCCAACTGGACATTCAGCAGCACAGGTACCGCAGCTGATGCATTCATCACTAATTTTATGTGCCATAACTTTATCCTCCTTATATTATGATATGGTTATTTTAATATAAAACGAGATATTTTACAAGTACATAATTTTGTGAATTTTATGTGGATATGGTAACAAAGCCCAAAAAGTATGTTATAATTCATAAGTGAAGTATCAGATTCAGAGCAGACAAAAAGAGCAGTTCTGAAT
>NZ_LNAM01000021.1 GCF_001461035.1 Acetivibrio ethanolgignens
TATTTCATCAAAATCCTTGCAATTATTATAGCAGAAAACGAGGTAAAAGTCAGTAAAATCAAGTGTTTTAAGCCTAATCAGCAGACACTAAGTACAAATACATACTTAAGGGCAATAAGATTGTAGATGAATTTGATAATGTTGATCCGGACAAAGTAAACAGTGCTGCAGAGTCGCAAAACGTAAGCAAAAACACCTCCAGTGATGATAAAGCTTCTACGAATGAAAAAGAAGACCTTTCCAAAGTAGATACCAATGGAAATGGTAAAGTGACTATTGCTGAAGCCAAAGCAGCCGGTTATTCCATGCCTATTTACTCCGAACACTGGCTGTACAAATATATGGACGACCGAGATGGAGATGGTATGGTGGGAGAGTAAGGGCTACATCCATAGACTTCATTTTCAAATCTTCTAACATATTTAGCAATATCATTAAAAAATCCATTAAATTATTCGTGAAACTTTGTTAATTTTTGTTGGTTTTTGGTAATTTTTGTCTTGACAATTTCCTTACTATACTGTTAATATGATAATAGGTGCTAAGAAAATTAATTTATTATGGAGGTGGCAAAGCATGGATACAATTATAAGTAAAACAATGCTTGATAGTCCAATGACTATGTGCGAGCAGAGTATTTCCATCATGAAGAAGAATGATGATGGAATAAAGCAAATCGGCATTGAGAGCCCGATGACTATGTGTGAACAAAGTATTTCCATCATGAAGAAGAATGATGATGGAATAAAGCAAATCGGCATTGAGAGCCCGATGACTATGTGTGAACAAAGTATTTCCATCATGAAGAAGAATGATGATGGAATAAAGCAAATCGGCATTGAGAGCCCGATGACTATGTGTGAACAAAGTATTTCCATCATGAAGAAGAATGATGATGGAATAAAGCAAATCGGCATTGAGAGCCCGATGACTATGTGTGAACAGAGTATTTCCATTATGAAAAAGAATGATGATTCTATTAATACAAGTGAAACCTTGTGTAATTATGAAACAGAAAAAAGCAGAATAGATATTAGTAATCTTAGTAATTATTCTATGTTAAAAAGAATGATAGCATAACTATTAAAGGCAATCATAACTGGTATGAAATTAGGGGGGAGAAGCATATCTCCCCTATTATTATAAATTGAAAGGAATAAAAATACCGATGGTGCTTGACAAAAAAACAGTTTGTAGAAAAAATATTATACTACTTTTAGCAGGAAGAATGGTTTCTGAGCTGTTTACAAGTATGTTCAATTTTGGCATTAGCTTATATATTTTAAAAATCACAAATGCTGGATTACCATTTGCAGTTTCTCTTGTAATAGGAGCATTGCCTAAGATACTATTTAGCTATGTCGCGGGGAACTTAAGCGATAAGAAAAATAGAAAAAAGATGATTATTGTATGCGACACCCTTTCTGGAACTGTGCTACTATTGTTCTTTTTATTGTTTGATTTTGGAAATCCAATTTTAGGCGTATATATAATTAATTTTTTATTATCAACCATATCAGTGTTTTTCTCTATTTCAATAAATGGAATGGTTCCACAAATAGTATATGAAGAAGAACACCTAAGTAGAGTTAACGCAATGAGTCAAACTGTATCGTCATTAGCATCATTCTTAGGTCCAATACTTGGAGGTTTATGCTACGAAAATTTTCAAATTAAAAATTTTATTATTTTAAATGTATGTTCTTTTTTTATATCAGGTATTTCTGAATTATTTATTGTTTTAGACAGGCAAGTGGTGGTAACGAAAAAATCTGAAGTACAGCAAAATAAAAGTGAAATTAACCATTTTTTACATGAACGAAAGGATATTTATCAGTTAATAATTAGTTGTGCATTTGTTAATTTCTTTTTGGCTTTTGGTTTTACAGTGCCCATGCCGTATATTGTAAACAATGTTTTGAAGATGTCATCTTTTGAGTATGGAATTCTTCGTGGATCTATAGTTGTTGGTTCTTTGTTGGCTTCAGTTTGTTATTCTATCCATAAAGTGGATTCAGATATTGTAGAAAAGTATTATCGGAGCATTGCTGGTTTAGGAATAGTATACATCGGTTTTTCTTTTACGGGACTTGTTAATGCTAATTATGTTTTGATAGTCCTAATCCTCATTTTTGCTTTATCTTCGATATGTATTGTTTCGATAAATGTACCATTGAAGACTATGTTACAGAAAGAAATTCCCAATGAAATAAGGGGAAGAGTATTCGGTGTGTTAAATATATATCTTTCGTTGGCTGGTCCAATTGGGAATGTACTATCAGGAATACTCATTGATAGAATAAATGCTTTCTATATACCATTATTCGCAGGGATGATTCTTATAATTATCACATTAGTTCTAAAGGTTAATAGGAGAGTTGACTCATGAACGAAAAAATAGCATTTATATATTTACCATTTGTGGCACCTATGATGCCTCCACTAGGAATACCTGTATTGATATCATTCTTAGAAAAAAATGGTATAAAATCAAACGCATATGATTTAAATGTTGAGTTATACAGAAAATTTTTAGATGAGAATAATATAGAAAATGGTGTTTGTAGGATAAAACATGATTTGCTTGAAGAAAATTGCACGGAGGATAGAAGATATGCTTTATTAAGATTTCTTGTATTAGAAGATTATATCAAGTCGAATATTAAACAAGCAGCTAAAAAAATGTCACCAGATGGAAATATAGCTACTCATAAAGAATTATGGATGAATACAAATATCGTGAGTAAAGCAATTGAGATTTCCACCTATGGACTTTGGGGCTTAAACACAAAAAGCCCTATAAATTTGAGCTTTGAAGAAAACTTTAGAGACTATATTAAGATTTTTTCACATACATCATGGGAAAATTACATTAATTGGTTTCATAAAAGATTAGACGATATATGCAAAGAAAATGAATATATCTGTTTTTCTTTATGTTATGACAACCAAATTTTTTTCTTCTTGGAGGCTGCAAATTATATAAGAGCGAAGTTCAAAAAGAAAATCGTAATTGGAGGTCCCGTTGTATCTTCCATAATAAGAAAATCTTCATTCAATATACAATATGATTTTTTTGAACACTATTCAAAATATATAGATTATCTTGTGATAGGCGATGGGGAATACCCATTATTTGACCTGTTTAATAAACGTCATAATGTCAATGTTCTGTCGTATCCTTTTAAGGTGGAAAATCATGAAGATTGCTCCATGCAAAATAAGGTTCCTCCATTATTGACGCCAAAGTTTAGTAAACTTCCACTAAATTTATACTTTACTCCACAATTAGTATTGCCACTAATTTCAGCACGACATTGTTATTGGGGAAGATGCAAATTTTGTACGCATTCGGTTGGTTACAACGAGTATGTTAAATATGGGGTCGAAGATATAAAAAAATGTCTTATATCATTGGGAAATGATTTGGGTGCAAAAAATTTCTACTTTGTAGATGAATGTATGGCACCGTCTACAGCAAAGAGCTTAGCAAATTGGATTGAAAAGAATAATTTGAATATTTCTTGGATGACAGATATGCGTTTTGAAAAAACATTGGCTAACGAGAATTTTATTAAGAAACTAGCTAAGGGCGGGTTGAAGTATATAGCTTTTGGTATGGAATCAGCCAACGAACGTGTGTTAAAGAAAATGGAAAAGGGGACTACTAGAGAAGTAATGCAAAATGTAATTAATAATTGCCATAAAAATAACATTAATACTACTCTAATGTTCTTTTTTGGATTTCCTACTGAAACAAAGGCTGAGGCAGAAGACACCATTAATTTTATCATAAATAATAGTTCAAAAATAAATGGAATAGGAATGGGGTGTTTTACACTAGTTCCAGGTTCTTTTGTTTACAATAATCCAAAGGAATTTGGAATCTATGCTATTGATGAAAATGGATATTATAAAAATACAGAGGGAATGAGTTATGAAGAAATTCGACAATTCTTTACAATTTGGAACGAATATATAAAAAAGAATTATTATAGAGGACATCCCTTTTATCATAGAATATTTTACTTGCTAGATTTAGACGAAAAAGATAAATGGATGTACCCTATTGGGCTTACCAATTTTTCGAATATAAAATCCTTGACTAAAAAAGAAATAAAAAATGTTGATTATTATTTGAAAAAAACTGTGATAGCCAAAAAAATATGTTCAAATGATAATAAATCTGGTTTTGACCTGATTTACATGATGGATGTAGAAAACATAGTAGAGGTAATAATTTGCATCGATTTGAAATTATATGACAGTATTAATTCTCATAGCCTTAATGACGGGCAAATTAGAAAGCTATATAGTTTAGGGGTGATAGAATGAAAGAAAAATATGACTATCCAAAGTTAATAGATGTTATTGAAGAAAAGTACCAGATATATTTGTATCCTCAAAGTGGAGTAATAGAAATAGTTGACTTGTCAAACCGCAGATTATCTCGGGCGATTTCCGCAGATTATTTCAGACGGAAACACCT
>NZ_LNAM01000022.1 GCF_001461035.1 Acetivibrio ethanolgignens
AGTCCGGAGATCGGCGCGTGGCTGAAGGTGATCTGTTTTCCCACCTTCCAAGGTCACTGTGGGTGCATCCTGTTCGACCTCTCTGACATTGCATATATCAAAATCAGCAGTCAAAGCGGTCAGGCAATGATGCGCTATTTCGACAAGTCACAGGAGATGACCGATAGTCTGTAGCCGCTTTATATTCGAACCGCTGCCCACGCCTGTCCATTCCCATGGACAGATATGGGCAGCGTTTTTTTTCTGTCGTTTTACGCCTCTTAAACGTCGTTTTGTACCAAGTCGATTGAAAGGAGCGAGAGCAGCCCTTATAATAATTTCTGTTTAACCCTTGCAAGCCGAAAAGACAGAGCTTGCCTTGCCATGCCGGCAAGAAAATTTTAACAGAAAGGATAGAAGAATATGAAAAGAAAAAGAAAACGAAGACGAAGAATAGTTAGCCTGCTGCTTAGCGGCGCAATGCTGTTTTCCCTCTGTACCCCAACGGTCTTTGCCGAGACGCCGCCAATGCTATTGGCTAATGATTCGCCTGACGAGCAGTCTTCCCTCACCACCGGCAATACCTATTGGTTCGACCTCTCCGGGGAGGACATTCCGGGCGAAAAGAACGACAGCTTGCCGGACAAAACCCTCCACTGGGTGCCCTTCACCTACGCGGGCACCGTAAACGCCTATGTGCTGGACAAAAGCTCCAGCGGTGTAACGAACGCTTCAGAGGCGGCGGCAAGCACGACTTCCCCCGATGAATACGGCTACACCTATGACCACAGCCTGTTTGTGGCGGACTATGCCGTAACGCATACGGTAAGCTGGGATGACTTGGATGAGAAAAATCTGATTTTCGGCAAGGATTATGCCAGCGGCGGCGTGGACTATACCCTCCGCGCACCGTCTGTGGGAAGTGGCTGGACAGGTTCGGGCGATTCCCAACGCATCGTGCCCCAAAGCAACGAATGGGACACGATGCTGAACAAGAACAGCGAATATATCCAAAACTGGAAAAAAATGTATTCGTGGGGACAGGATACTTATTATAGCGACGTGTTGGGTTCTAGCAACGTGTCGAGCCGGACGCTCCGTGGGTGCGACTCGGCTCGCACCTGTGTTCACGGCTTGCCCTCGTTTCGGAGCGCCTCCTCCGTTTACCTCGGTTTCCGCCCCGTCCTTGAAGTCCTGAACCCTGACGGCCTGAAGGTCGTTACCCTTGACCTTGGCGGCGGCAGCTCCAAGGATATTCATATCATCGTGAAAACCGGCAGCACGTTTGCCGCGCCTGCGTTCGACGGTCTGGGGCTCCCCGATGGCAGTTGGCTCGGAAGCAACGGCAAGCTCTACGCCCCCGGCGACAGTGTTCCGGCGGACGTTACCAGGCTTACGGCGCAGTTTGCTTTATCAGAGCAGTTTTCCCTCATTCCCGGCGGCAGATATTACTTTGACCTGTCCGGGGCAGACATTCCGGGCGACAAGAACGGCAAATTGCCGGACAAAACCCTCCACTGGGTTCCCTTCACCTATGCCGGAACGATAGAAGCCTACAAGCTCAAATCGGAGACGGCGACCACCGAGGAATATGCAAAGAAGAACAAATATCCCCACAGCCTGTTTGTGGCGGACTATGCCGTAACGTATTTTGTAAGCTGGGATACCCTGAATACCGCAAATCTGATTTTCGGCAAAAATTATGCCAGCGGCGGCGTGGACTATACCCTGCGCGTACCGTCTGTGGGAAGTAGCTCTACAGGTTCGGGCGATTCCCAACGCGGCGTGCCCCAAAGCAACGAATGGGACACGATGCTGAACAAGAACAGCGGATATATCCAAAACTGGAATGAAATGCATTCCTGGGGACAGGATACTTTTTCTGGCGGCGCGTCGGTCCGGGCGACCCGTGGGTACGACTCGGCCCGCACCTGGGGTTACACCTCGTCCTTGACTCAGAGCGTCAACCCCGGCTTCCGCCCCGTCCTTGAAGTCCTGAACCCTGACACCCTGAACTCTGACACACTGAAGGTCGTTACCCTTGACCTTGGCGGCGGCAAGCTGGGCGGCAGCTCCAAGGATATTCAAATCATCGTGAAAAACGGCAGCGAGTTTGCCGCGCCCGCGTCCGACGGTCTGACCCGCCCGGACAGAGATACAGGAAGCTTCTTTATGTGGCTCGGAAGCAACGGTAAGCTCTACGCCCCCGGCGACAGTGTTCCGGCGGACGTTACCAGGCTTACGGCGCAGTTTGCTTTATCAGAGCAGTTTTCCCTCACTCCCGGCGGCAGATATTATTTTGACCTATCGGCGATGAATATTCCCGGCACAGCAAACAGCGATCTGCCGGACAGCACCCTGCACTATGTTCCCTTTACCTATGCGGGAACGATAGAAGCCTACAAGCTCAAGTCTGCGATGGCGACCACCGAGGAATATGCAAAGAAGAACAAATATCCCCACAGCCTGTTTGTGGCGGACTACAATGTAACGCATACGGTAAGCTGGAATGACCTGAATACCGCAAATCTGATTTTCGGCAAGGGCTATGTCGCCGGCGGCGTGGACTATACCCTGCGCGCGCCGTCTGTGGGAAGTGCTTCTACAGGTTCGGGCGATTCCGAACGCATCGTGCCCCAAAGCAATGAATGGGACACGATGCTGAACAAGGACGACGAATATATCCAAAACTGGAATGAAATGTATTCGTGGGGACAGGATACTTCTTCTGGCGACGCGTCGCTCCGCGCGCTCCGTGGGTACGATTCGGCCCGCTTCTGGGGCCACAACTATGCTGCGTACTCCGGCCCGTACGTCGGTTTCCGCCCCGTCCTTGAAGTCCTGAACCCTGACACACTGAGCCCTGGCGACCTGAAGGTCGTTACCCTTGACCTTGGCGGCGGCAAGCTGGGCGGCAGCTCCAAGGATATTCATATCATCGTGAAAAACGGCAGCGAGTTTACCGCGCCCGCGTCCGACGGTCTGACCCGCCCCACCGGGAATACCGGCACCTACTTCAAGTGGCTCGGAAGCAACGGCAAGCTCTACGAGCCGGGCGCGCAGGTTCCCGCCAACGTGACCCTCCTGACCGCCCGGTGGGAACAGTTTTCCCCCTCCCCCGGCGGCAGATATTATTTTGACCTTTCGGCGATGAACATACCCGGAACGGTGAACACCGGGAAAGAATACGGCGCAGTTTCTCTGCCGGATACGACGCTGCACTATGTTCCCTTTACCTACGCGGGCATCGTAAACGCCTATGTGCTGGACAAAAGCTCCAGCGGTGTAACGAACGCTTCAGAGGCGGCGGCAAGCACGACTTCCCCCGATGAATACGGCTACACCTATGACCACAGCCTGTTTGTGGCGGACTATGCCGTAACGCATACGGTAAGCTGGGATGACCTAAATACCGCAAATCTGATTTTCGGCAAAAAGTATGCCAGCGGCGGCGTGGACTATACCCTGCGCGCACCGTCTGTGGGAAGTGGCTCTACAGGTTCGGACGATTCCCAACGCGGCACGCCCCAAAGCAACGAATGGGACACGATGCTGAACAAGAACAGCGAATATATCCAAAACTGGAATAAAATGAATTCGTGGGGACAGGATACTTTGGAATATGATACGGTTGATGATATTGTTTCTGGCTCTAGAGACACGTCGCGCCGGACTTTCCGTGGGTACAAATCGGCCCGCCGCTGGAGTTTCGAAGCGTCCTTGCAGCGGGTCGACCACCTCGGTTTCCGCCCCGTCCTTGAAGTCCTGAACCCTGACACCCTGGGCCTTGGCGACCTGAAGGTCGTTACCCTTGACCTTGACGGCGGCAAGCTGGGCGGCAGCTCCAAGGATATTCAAATCATCGTGAAAACCGACAGCGAGTTTACCGCGCCCGCGTCCGACGGTCTGACCCGCCCGGACGGAGATACAGGAAGCTTCTTTATGTGGCTCGGCAGCGACGGCAAGCTCTACGCCCCCGGCGACAACGTTCCGGCTGATGTGACGACCCTGACGGTACAGTGGACAGCCCCGACCTATACCGTCACGCTGAACACGAACGGCGGCACGATCGCAGACGGGAAGGATGTCACAGGCTATACCTACGGCGTGGGCGCAACACTCCCGACAGATGTGACGCGCACCGGGTACACCTTCAAGGGCTGGTATGATAACGAAGGCTTGACCGGCTCCCCTGTTACGGCAATCGGCGGTGCAGAAACAGGCGATAAGGAATATTGGGCGAAGTGGGAAGCAATCTATACCGGTGGCAGTTCCTCCTCCGGCGGCGGCTCTTCCTCCGGCGGCTCATCTTCCAACGATAAGGAGAATTCCACCATCGGCCGCCCGGACAAGAACAACCCCAACACCCCGACCACCGGACAAACCACACCGGTGAAACCCAC
>NZ_LNAM01000023.1:0-1579 GCF_001461035.1 Acetivibrio ethanolgignens
TAAAAAAGTGTCTTCGACACATCAACTCCCCTAGCCCCTCATTCATGAGGGGAATTAGGGGTTTCTTTTTTCACCATTTTCGTTCATAATAGTCTTATGAACATATTACAAAAAATTTTTAAAGAACATTATGAAGAAATGATTTATACATTACATCCACGCCAATCTGTAACAGAAAACGTGGATAAAATGATCAACTGTGGCGATCCCTCCTTCGGCGGTACCATGTATGGCTGTCCTCACTGCGGTAAGTTAAAATTTGTCCCTTTCCGCTGTCATAGCCGTTTCTGTCCTACCTGTGGGAATCTCTATGCCATGCGACGTACTACCTCTATGTCCTTTAAACTGGTCAATGTCACCCACCGGCATTGTGTTTTCACCATCGACAAAAACCTCCGGCAGTTTTTCCTTGATGACCGGACATTACTTGACTGTCTCTTCCATGCTGTAAACAGTGTTGTCTCCCATATGTTTTATAAGCAGAACAAATCCATGAATTTTACCCCCGGTTTTATCATGGTCCTCCATACCTTCGGAAGAGATTTAAAATGGAACCCCCACATCCATTGTCTCATCTCTGAAGGCGGCTACAGTGATAACGGTTTCTGGCGCAATGTCAATTATTTCAACTATACCTATCTACGCAACGCTTTCCGAACCGCACTGCTTAATGAGATGGAGGCAAAAGTCGGCTCATCCTTTAAAAAGGTTAAAGCTCTCTGCTACCGGGAACACAAAGAAGGTTTCTACGTGTATGCCAAACCAAACAAATGTGATCCCAATACAGTTGTAAAATACATCGGACGCTATCTTGGACGCCCCGTAATTGCCACCTCAAGAATTGACAAATACGATGGTGACTTTGTCACTTTCCACTATAACCGACACGAAGATGACAAGTACGTGGAAGAAAACATTCCTGTTATTGAATTCATACAGCGTCTCATTCAGCATATCCCGGAAAAGCATTACAAAATGATCCGTTATGGCGGCCTTTATGCACGCCATCGAGAGATTGACAAAAAACTTCATCGTGCAATCTCCCGCGAAAAGCACTCTGTTTACAGAAGCTTTAACAAGTGGCGTACCGCCATTCTTTCTGCTTTCGGCTATGACACATTAAAATGCGAATGCGGCACAACCATGCTGTTTTTAGAACTCTACTTTAACCACAAGCGTGTTTCTCTGGAAGAAATGTACGAGAAAGCCATGTCCCGTTCTCGTGGAAGAAGGTCGTCTGCATGACTTCCTTATTCTCCACCCGTATGCTATACTCCCTTTAAAGGAGGACGCTTACATGAATCAAAACACCGAGAAACTACGCAAAAAATATATGGATAATCCACCTGAAGGAATGACATCCGAGGACATACGCCGCATGAGCGAGGATGACCTTCTAGATATGGATTATTTCTTAAATGAAGACGACTTATTTGATGACGAGGCTGGCGTTGAAGGTTTCTATATCTTCTAAGCTGCGTTGTCTTGCCACTATGTCCAAACAACAGTTTATCTAACATACGTTCGGTGAACTGTTGTTCTTTTATTACTTTTCCAAAATCGGAATTTCCTATAATGT
>NZ_LNAM01000023.1:1589-4347 GCF_001461035.1 Acetivibrio ethanolgignens
ACTTTTCCAAAATCGGAATTTCCTAGAATGCAAGGAAAAAGTGTGCGGTAAGAAACGGCACACTAAGGCAGAGATAAGAAGTAAAATGTAGGATTTAATCTGCGGCAGGATTGCGACAGGAGAGAATTATAATTTGACGCGTGACAAGTAGTTACATGATGGAGGAAAAGTTGATGAATTACAAGATGATAGTATTAGATTTGGACGATACGCTTTTGAAAAATGATGGAACCATTTCAAAGCGTACAAAAGACAAACTTGTTAAGGCGCAGAAAAACGGAGTAAAGGTAGTGTTGGCATCTGGAAGACCTAACTATGCGATTGAGAAAATAGCTGCCGAGTTAGAGCTGCAAAAGAATGGAGGTTATATTATTTCATATAATGGTGCAAGAATTATTGATTGTGCAACTAATGAGGAACTTTATTCTGCTAATATCACAAATGAGCAGATACATGAATTGTATGATATGAGTATGCAGGCAGGTGCTTATATTCAGACTTATATGGGAGATTATATTATAGCTTCTGAAAGTAATGAATATACGGATATTGAGAAAAAAATCACGGGAATGGATATTATTGTTCCCTCTGATTTTAAGGAATATGTATCAGGTGATGTTGTAAAGGCTATTGTTTTGCAAAAACCGGAAAGACTTAAAGAAATTGAAGAATGGTGGAGACCAGAAATTAATGATCGTATGTATATGACTATTTCTAAGCCATTTTTCTTGGAATTTATGAATAACGAGGTAGATAAGAGTAAAAGTATTAATAGACTTTCTGAGTTGTTGGGTATTTCCATGTCGGAGGTAATTGCCATTGGAGACAGCTATAATGATTTGTCTATGATAAAAGCTGCGGGGCTTGGTGTTGCAATGGCTAATGCTGTAGATTGCGTAAAGAAAGTAGCTAATTACATTACAGATGATAATGAGCATGATGGTGTGGCAAAAGTAATTGAGAAATTCGTATTTCAAAACGGACAAAAGACTGTGATTGCATAATCGGAGGTGCATATGTTTTACGAAATAGGACCGATTAGACCACCATCAGAGTCTCAGAGTTTATTAATTAGAGTGACAAGAGGGTGTCATTGGAATAAGTGCTATTTTTGCGGATTATATAAAGACTGCAATTTTTCTACAAGACCCGTAGATGATGTTATAGCAGATATAAAAAAGGCTGCGGAGGTATATAAAAATCATAATTACACATCCTGCTTTTTGCAGGATTCGGATGCTTTTGTGTTATCTACAAATAGGTTATTACCTATTGTTGAGGCAGTAAAAAGAGAATTCCCGAATATGAAATACATAACAAGTTATGCCAGAGTAGACAGTATCTTAAGGAAAAGCGAAAGCGAGATAGTAGAACTTAAGCAGGCGGGGCTGAATCATTTGTACTGTGGTATGGAATCAGGGTGTGACGATGTCCTTAAACTTATAAATAAAGGTGTGACAGCAGAGCAAGTGGAAGAAGCCGGAGTATTGGCAAAAAAAGCCGGAATGATATTATCAGAATTTATTTTGCTGGGGATTGGTGGAAAAAAGTATTCTGAAGACAATGCATTAATGACAGCAAAGGTATTGAATGCAATTAGACCAGATTATATAAGGGTTCATGCTACTGCTATTAAGCCGGACACACAATTGGGGGAAATGTTAAAGAATGGTAAGTTTGAACTTCAAAGTGAAGAAGAGATAGTAAGGGAGCAAAAGCTTTTTATAGAAAATCTGGAAGAAATAAATAGCTATTATGTAAATGAACATATAGTCAATTTGTTGCTAGAGGTTCGTGGCAATTTAGCTCAAGACAAACAAAAAATGTTAGCAATAATTAATATGTTCCTTAGTATGTCTGATGAAGAAAAAGAAAACTTTGCCGTTGGCAGAAGGATAAATCAGTATTATACATTATCTGATATGAGTATAGATGGGAAGCGTAAGCGTGTTTCAGAATATGTGAACAAGTTAAAGGCAGAAGGAGTAGATATTTCTTTGGCATGTAATATGCTACGCTCTCAGATGATATAAATTAGGGTATAATACATTTTGGAATAATGTCGAAAATAAGTAGAAGCCAGCCCGAATGAGCTGGCTCTTACCATATTATAGACTCTGCTCTTTTTTTGTGCTCTCAGCTCGTTCTGGAGTCTGTTCCTGTCCAAGATACTGTTTGATATTGGCAAGTTTCTGGTTCAAGTCGGCAACTTCCTTTTCGGCAGCTTTATAGGTTTTCTGTAATTCGGTTTTCTTTGCTTGCAGGGCATTATAGTCTGCTTGGAGCTGTTCCAAATCAAGAGTTTTAGGATTGATTCCGAAGCGTTTCAGCATATTTTCAGCACCGTCAAATAAGGTCAGTTCCGTTTCATGCCTACGGAAATAAGCATCTGGGTCTTTGGACTTTTTATAACGGAAATTATAGAGCTTGTTGGTCTGATAATCTTTGGCATATTTTAAGATTTCCCCCAATTCCTTTAACTGATGTTCCGTGTCAATAAGGGATTGACGGGCAGTCTTGGCAAGTGTGGATTTGGATGATATTTTGTCCTCTAAATCCTCTATGGAATCAGCACCTGCATAACTGCTTGCAGCTATCTTTAGGTTTTGTATGGTTGCCCAATGATTCAGTCCGGGACTCTGTTTGAATTTCTCCTGTGAGGTATCAATAAGCTCTTTGCGGGAGTAATCGGTTGTGAGTGCAGTTTGCGCCCGTCGGCGGTCGCAAATGCGTTTCACAGCGGCCATTCTGCGGAGCA
>NZ_LNAM01000024.1 GCF_001461035.1 Acetivibrio ethanolgignens
TACAAAATATATGAACTTTTCAAGGTACTATAGCGGGGCTTTTGACCCCAACATCATGTATAGGGACTATTATTAGTACTGGGATTTCTTTTTATATTTTGAAGAAAATTTTGTTTTTCTATAATGCAAAGTATATTATTGATTGGAAGTATATGTTGATTTTTGGGATTTTTAATATGCTAATTTGTATTGTTGTTATGGTAACATCTGGGCAAAGAGCGATAAAAAATAAGTAGTGTCTGCTTAATCAGCAGACACTAAATAGTATCGTTACACATTGATAAGCTAAACATGGGTCTTAGGCATATCATGGGATGCGTTTGAAATAAAGTATGACCAGCTGTTTCCAAGTGATACAGGTTAGGAGAAAAAGGAACTGAAGGGGTATTTTACAAATACCCCTTCAGTTCCTTACACAGCTGTTCCTCTATGGAAATCAGTTTTTTGCAGATGCTTTTGGCAGAATGGTCAGCCTGAGCATATTCATTTTCATATTTGTGGAGAGATTTGATGCCCATATTGCAGCCGTCAGTGATTAGGTCGGCGATGGTGGCGTCGCTTTCATCCATACTGAGCTTCATGTTTGTTTTCAGCCAGGACATACCCTTGGACATAGGGCTAGGCTCCTTTTCAGGGCTGCCATGCTTGTCGAGAAGGGTGTGGATTTCGTCACAGAGCTTCTCGTGATGGCTCTTGCTTTCCTTTAACAGTTCCTTGAATTTAGAATCCTTGATTTTTTCTAGCACCTCGTCGATGGAGGAGACAGCCATTTTGGCTCCAGCATCGCATTCCATCAGCAGGTAAATTGTATCCATATGCTCCATAAAAGGCCTCCGTTTCTATATTTTCAAAGGGTTTTGTTCTATTTTAAAAAATAGTTTCTCCTGAAAAAAGAAAAATATGCAAAGATGTTGCCTCTGGGCTCAATAGAGCGAGGCAGAAAGAGACCTCACTTCTCCTTGCTATTCTCTGCTAAAAGGTGTAAAATAAGTCCATCAACCAAGTACAAAAGGGGAAGCTCATGGATACAATTTTTCGTGATATATTTCGTGCCATTCACGAGGGGAAATGGATGAGTATCGAATACTGTAATAAAGAGAATCAAAATACAAGATACTGGATTGGTATTCGCAATCTGGATGTTCGTAATCGTACACTGGCGGTGGATGGGCTTCATCTTAGCCAGTATACGGTTACAAACCTTGATAAGATTAAGATTGATGCTATTTTATCTTCCCGAATTATAGAAGGTTCTTATTGTCCTGTCAATGAAGCTTTGGTCGAAGACATCTATTTAAATCCACATAAATATAGATCCTTGTTTGACAATACTGCCAATTTAAAAATACTAAATTATCTGGAAATGTGTAATCGTATGGACACAACACCTTATATTTCAGATTTTGATTTAGTTCGTTATCTTGATCGGGAGCAGGTTCAGGGAGAATTTTACCAGTTGAGCAAAGAACAATTCCAGACTATTGTAAGGAGCTTCCAATATCAAACAGAAGGGGATGGACGGTCGGACAGAGGATTGAGAATCAGGCAGCTTGCTATAAATGTTTTAAGCGTACATACGCCAAAGGGTTTATATGTTCTGGCATATCGTAAACTTAATTTAGACGTAAAGCAGTGTGTTTTAAAATCAGATGAGGAAATCACGATTTGTACGGAATTTACAATTGATGGAGTGAAACAGAGCATCCGAAGGTTTTTGGATGCAGATGAATATGAACTACTGCACGACTTTAAGGTGAATGAGGAAAAAATTAAAGACTGTATTATGAGGCATATGCCACAGCAGAGTAGTAATGTGGATGATATGCCATATATAATAGGCTTAGGAATGGATATTCCTCTTGATTTACACAAGGAATATGAAGCTATTATAAAAATGTATCAGGAGGGCAAAGTACCCGTACCGGTTAAAGCGTTTTTTGGCGATTTGCTGGAACGACCGAGAAGAACGGCGTCATATCCTATTGCATTGGTTAATCAGAAAATCAATATGGATCAGCTGCTTGCTATTCATAATGCCATGAAGTACCCGGTAGCTTATATTCAAGGGCCCCCTGGTACAGGAAAAACAAACACGATTATCAATACGATTGTAACTGCCTTTTTTAATGAACGGACGATACTGTTTGCTTCTTATAACAATCATCCAATCAATGGAGTCTATGAAAAGCTTTCTCAGATGAAGTACAAGGGGAAAATCATTCCATTTCCAGTTCTACGTTTGGGAAATCATGAAAAAGTAAAAGAGGCTCTTGTTACTATACAAAGGCTTTATGAGAGCGTGAAAAAAGTTCAGGTATTTGAAGGTACATTAGATCGGAACAAGGATGATCGCAAGAAACGTGCCAGATGCCTGTCGGAGCTTCTAAAGCGGTATGAGGAACTTCTGGATTTAAAGGAAAGAGAGGAAACGATTGACCGTCTGCTTGATTATGAAAAGAAAAATACTGCTTCGCTACAGATGATTCCTTTTGAGGCTGACCTGGTTGGAAGACAAAGGAAACAGATTAGTAAAAAGCTGGAGGCTACAGGGGAGGTCCCGGAAGAAGAGGCTCTCTCACTTTTGGATGATGACACGGAGGAATTAAAAAAATACCTGTATTATACCTCTGCACGTTATATTCAGAAAATCGATAATCCAAGAAATTCGGATTTAAAAAAAATTATAGAGATGGAAGACGAAGAGAAACGTGCAGAAGCTTTTTCAAATTATCTCGGGAAAAAAGATAACATTGCAAAACTGCAAAAGATTTTTCCGGTAATTGCAACCACTTGCATTTCTGCTCATCGACTGGGAGAGGCAAAGCCGATGTTCGATATGGTAATTATGGATGAAGCAAGCCAATGTAATACAGCGGTATCTCTAGTGCCGATTGTGCGGGGAGAGAGCCTGATGCTGGTGGGTGATCCACAGCAGCTCAATCCGGTTATTTTGCTGGATGAGATGACAAATGAAAGATTGAAAAAACGCTATGGGGTATCGGAGGAATATGATTATCGGAAAAATTCTATTTATAAGACATATCTTGCCTGCGATGCGGTAAGTGATGAGATTTTGCTCCACAACCATTATCGGTGTCATAAAAGCATCATTGGATTCAATAACCGGAAATATTACAATTCCCAGCTTATTATCAGGTCGGAAAGTAAGGAGGAGCGGCCGCTTTTGTATGTGGATGTAGCAGAAACAACCACTAATTATAAAAATACAGCACCGGCAGAGGTGCGAGAGATTGTGAATTATGCAGTACATAATCGTGATAAAAGTATTGGAGTCATTACGCCCTTTGTTAATCAGAAAAAAATGATTGAAGAGGAATTAAAACGTGCAGGAGTGACAGGGGTGACCTGCGGAACAGTACATGCGTTTCAGGGGGATGAAAAGGATGTTGTTTTATTCTCCACTGCTATTACAGACCAGACACAGGCAGGAACCTATGAGTGGCTTAAAAATAATAAGGAACTGATTAATGTAGCAACATCCCGTGCAAAGGATAAGTTGATTTTATTGTCCAGCACAAAGAATTTGGAACGTCTGCATCAGGGGGATGGGAATGATGATTTGTATGAGCTTGCCAGATACGTGAGGTCTAACGGAAATAGTGTAGTAACGCCTAAAAGAGTAAATTCCAGGGCACTTGGTGTGAAACCTTTCAGCAGTGCTACAGAGGAAGCCTTTTTGCAAAATTTGAATCATGCATTGGAAAATATATGGATGACGCAGAGTAAGTATGTAGTTCGCAAAGAAGTTGCAATCTCACATGTATTCTATAGAAATGAAAATTATAGCGATTTATTTTATAACGGCAGGTTTGATTTTGTTGTATATGAAAAGCAGGGGAAGGAGGAAATTCCAATTCTGGCAATTGAGCTGGATGGGAAGGAGCATTTTGATAATGAGATAGTGAAGAGCAGAGACAAAAAGAAAAATGCTATTTGCAAAGCACATAACCTTCAAATTATCCGTGTGGAGAACTCTTATGCCAGACGATATAATCACATCAAAGAGATATTGATTAATTATTTTTCTGTTACACATTAGTAAAAGATATCTAAGGATAAAATTTACCAATTTAAAGCTTCAATGAATTGACGTCCTAATAAAAAACTCTTGACATTCTTTCGGGTTCTGTAGTAGTATACCATACAGAGGATTTTAAGGAGGAAAGTGTTATGAGAAAAAGAATTAGTATGTTGCTTATTCTTGCACTTATGGTTATGTCCTTAAGTGCGTGTGGTTCTTCTGACAAGGGAGGCACCGACGGTACCGGTAATGCCGGAGCAGAGGCAGGAAGGGTATTTAAAATAGGTGGTATCGGACCTATTAGTGGTGGAGCTTCTATTTATGGAACAGCCGTTAGAAACGGTGCCCAGATTGCAGTTGATGAAATTAACGCAGCGGGCGGCATTAACGGTGTTAAGATTGAGTTTAATTTCCAGGATGATGAGCATGATGCAGAGAAAGCAGTTAATGCTTATAACACTTTGAAGGACTGGGGAATGCAGGTTCTTATGGGAACTACAACCAGTGCGCCATGTATCGCAGTTGCTGATAAGACAGCAGAGGATGGTATGCTTCAGATTACTCCATCTGGTTCTGCGACAGATTGTATCGTAAATGACAACGTATTCCAGGTTTGCTTTACTGACCCTAATCAGGGTGTTGAGTCTGCAAAGTACATCGGAGGTGCAGGACTGGCACAGAAGGTTGCTGTTATCTATGACAGCTCTGATGCGTATTCTTCTGGTATTGCAGAAGCATTTGTAGCTGAATCCGCAAACCAGTCATTTGAAGTAGTTGTATCAGAAGCCTTTACTGCAGACAGCAAGACAGACTTTACCGTACAGCTTCAGAAGGCTAAGGACGCAGGTGCAGACATGGTATTCTTACCAATTTACTACCAGGAAGCAGCTTTAATCATCCAGCAGGCAGATAAGATTGGATATGCTCCGGTATTTTGTGGTGGTGATGGCCTAGACGGACTTTTAGGTGTTGAAAACTTTGATACTGCTTTAGCAGAGAACGTTATTCTTCTGACACCGTTTATCGCAGATGCAGAGGATGATATGACTAAGAGCTTTGTTACCACATATAAGGAGCAGTTTGGTGATATGCCGAATCAGTTTGCAGCAGATGCGTATGATGCTATTTATATCATCAGGGCCGTTATAGAAAAGGCTGGTGTAACTCCAGATATGGGGACAGCTGATATGGGAACGGCGTTAAAGGCAGCTATGACTGAGATTACTGTAGATGGTCTGACTGGACAGGGAATGACCTGGCAGGCAGAGGGGACTGTAAATAAAACTCCTCATGCAGTAAAAATTGTTGACGGAGCTTATCAGGCGATGTAATATAGAATATATGCTTAGGGCAAAAGGGCTGCTTTTAGCGGCCCTTTTGTCCTTATGATAAGCAGGAATTTTGATACTTTGGAATGGAGGAAGAAAATGGGATTTATATCTTATCTGATTAATGGTATCAGTCTGGGGAGTGTGTATGCAATCATAGCTCTTGGTTATACCATGGTATACGGAATCGCCAAGATGTTAAACTTTGCCCATGGCGATATTATCATGATTGGCAGTTATGTGGTATTCAGTGCTGTTAGTGTAATGGGAATGCCTGCCGGAGTGGGAATTATCATTGCAGTAGCAATATGTACAGTGCTTGGCGTTGTGATTGAGAAAATTGCATATAAGCCGCTGAGAGGAGCATCACCGCTGGCTGTACTTATTACGGCGATTGGTGTCAGCTACTTTTTACAGAATGCAGTGCTGTTGATTTATGGTGCCAATGCTAAGTCCTTTACTTCTGTGGTAAAGATTCCGGCATGGAAGCTGGCAGATGGGGCACTGGTAATCTCCGGTGAGACAATGGTTACGATTACAGCCTGTATCCTGATTGTAATTGGCCTAAGCTGCTTTGTAAAATATACAAAGTCTGGCCGTGCCATGCTGGCTGTGTCAGAAGACAAACAGGCAGCCCAGCTGATGGGCGTTAATGTAAATGGAACGATAGCTATGACCTTTGCTATCGGTTCTGCACTGGCAGCGATTGCAGGTGTACTTTTGTGCTCTGCTTATCCTAACCTGACTCCATATACCGGTTCCATGCCTGGTATCAAGGCTTTTACTGCGGCAGTCTTTGGTGGTATCGGCTCTATTCCGGGAGCCATGCTTGGCGGTATTTTACTAGGAGTCATTGAAAATTTAAGCAAGGCATATATTTCTGCCCAGTTATCTGATGCAATCGTGTTTGCAGTACTGATTGTTGTATTGCTGGTGAAGCCTACCGGTATTCTCGGCAAGAAGATTAGTGAGAAAGTGTAGGTGGCAGCATGAAAAAGACAGTAGGCAATAAATTGTCAAAGACAACAAAAACGAATATGGTTACATATGGAATGGTGATAGCTGCTTATATGATTGCAGAGATACTTTTAAGGACAGGGAACCTGTCCAGCCTTATGCAGGGACTTTTAGTACCTCTTTGTACCTATGCGATTATGGCGGTTTCCCTGAACCTTACCGTAGGTATTTTGGGAGAGCTGAGCCTGGGCCATGCAGGCTTTATGTGTGTAGGGGCTTTTTCCAGTGCCTTTTTCTCCGTATGTACAGAGGATGTCATTACAAGCGGCGGACTGCGTTTCTTCCTATCTCTTTTGATAGGGGCAGTGACAGCAGGTATCTTTGGAGTACTGATTGGTATTCCGGTGCTTCGTCTTAGAGGTGACTATTTAGCGATTGTAACTCTGGCCTTTGGTGAGATTATTAAGAATATTATCAATGCCCTTTATGTTGGTAAGGATTCCAACGGATTTCATTTTTCCATGAAGGATACGATGTCTCTGGGGATGGAGGCCGATGGAAAGGTTATTATCAAGGGTGCCCAGGGTATTACAGGAACACCCCATGATTCTAATTTTACCATAGGCATTATCCTGGTGCTGATTACCTTGTTTATTGTTCTGAACCTGATAAATTCCAGAACAGGCCGTGCTATCATGTCTATCCGTGATAATAGGATTGCAGCAGAGTCTGTTGGCATCAATATTACAAAATACAAGATTATGGCTTTTTCCATTTCTGCAGCTCTGGCAGGAGTGGGTGGTGTACTCTACGCCCACAACCTGTCCACCCTGACGGCATTGCCTAAGAACTTTGGTTATAACCAGTCTATCATGATTCTGGTATTTGTTGTTCTGGGGGGAATGGGGAATATCAGAGGCTCAGTTATCTCAGCGGTAATTCTTACTCTGCTGCCGGAGCTTTTGAGAGGCTTAAGTGATTATCGTATGTTGATTTATTCCATCGTGCTGATTGTCATGATGATATTCAATTGGAGCCCGAAAATGAAGGTATGGCGAGAAAGCCACTCCTTCTTTAAGAAAAATAGTAAAGAAGAGGAGGCTTAATCCTATGGCATTATTGGAAGTAAAAAATCTGGGTATTTCCTTCGGCGGACTGCGGGCGGTAGACGGCTTTAACATAAGCATTGAAAAGGGCCAGCTCTACGGGCTTATCGGGCCTAACGGAGCGGGCAAGACGACAGTATTTAATATGCTGACCGGTGTTTATAAGCCAAACGATGGAGCTATCTTATTGGATGGAAAGAATATTACAGGAAAAAAGACCACAGATATTAACAAAAGCGGCATTGCCCGTACCTTCCAGAACATTCGTCTGTTTAAGGAGCTTTCTGTTTTGGATAATGTAAAGGTTGGTCTTCACAACAATTATAAATATTCTACGGTAGCAGGCATCTTACGTCTGCCGGCGTATTTTAAAACAGAGAAGGCGATGGATGAGAAGGCGATGGAGCTTTTGAAGGTATTTGACCTGGATAAAGAGGCGGATTATCTGGCTGCCAACCTGCCTTATGGAAAGCAGCGTAAGCTGGAGATTGCCAGAGCATTGGCGACAGAGCCCAAGCTTCTGCTTCTGGATGAGCCGGCAGCAGGTATGAACCCGAATGAGACCCAGGAGCTGATGGATACCATACGGTTTGTCCGGGAAAATTTTGACATGACAGTCCTCTTAATTGAGCATGATATGAGACTGGTATCCGGTATCTGCGAAAAGCTGACTGTATTAAACTTTGGACAGGTTCTGGCACAGGGAAAAACCAGCGTGGTATTGAATGACCCGGAAGTTGTTAAGGCTTATCTGGGAGAGTAGGAGGAAATAATAAGATGGCATTGCTTGAAATAAAGGATTTGGAAGTATATTATGGAATGATTCAGGCTATTAAGAGTATTTCCTTCGAAGTAAAGGAGGGAGAGGTCATCGCCCTGATTGGTGCGAATGGTGCTGGCAAGACTACGACTCTCCAGACGATTACCGGAATGATTCCATCGAAAAAAGGAACGATTACCTTTGATGGTGTAGATATTACAAAGGTGCCGGGACATAAAATTGTGCCTATGGGCATGGCTCATGTGCCGGAGGGCAGACGCGTCTTTGCCCAGCTTTCCGTATTGGATAACCTGAAGCTGGGAGCCTTTACCAGAAAGGATAAGGCAGAGATAAATGAAGCTCTTCAGATGGTATATAAGCGTTTTCCACGTTTGGAGGAGCGTAAGGGCCAGATGGCAGGAACCTTAAGCGGCGGCGAGCAGCAGATGCTTGCTATGGGCCGGGCACTGATGTCAAAGCCGAGAATCATATTAATGGATGAGCCTTCTATGGGGCTGTCGCCGATTTTTGTAGCAGAAATATTTGATATTATTAAGGAGATTTCAGCCAGTGGAACTACGGTTCTTCTGGTAGAGCAGAACGCAAAAAAAGCACTTTCCATTGCAGATCGTGCTTATGTACTGGAGACTGGAAAAATTGTTCTTTCCGGAGATGCACAAGAGCTTCTGCATGATGAATCTGTGAAGAAAGCATATTTAGGAGAGTAGGTGTTGAGGTTGGAAAAAATTGTGATAACAATTGCGAGAAGCTATGGAAGTGGTGGTAAGACCCTGGGAGAGCTTTTAGCTAAAGATTTGGGAATCCCTTGTTATGACAGGGAGCTTATAAGAATGGCTTCCGATGAAAGTGGAATTAACGAGGCACTCTTTGGAAAAGCCGATGAGAAGAAAAAAGGACGTTCTCTTTTTAAGAGCATAAAGCCTTACAGTGGAGGAGTGCTTCCACCGGAAAGCAGTGACTTCGTATCCGATGACAACCTGTTTAACCTCCAGGCGAAAATTATCAAGGATCTGGCGGAAAAGGAGTCCTGCATTATAATCGGCAGATGTGCAGACTATGTATTAAAGGATAGAAAAGATGTACTGCGGCTTTATTTCTATGCCACCGAGGAGGACTGCCTTATCCGGTTAAAGAATATCTCTGGTGAACCGGAAAAAGAGCTTTTGAAAAAGATTCATACGATTGATAAGCATCGGGCTGACTATTATAAGTATTATACCGGCAATGACTGGAACGATACCAGAAATTATGATTTTTGCCTGAATACGGGGGCTATGAGCTATGAGAAGCTAATAGATGTGGTGAAGGCATATATTGAAATCAGCAGAAGATAATTTTAAATCGCATTTTAGTATCACACATCTTTTTTATCTCCCATAAACTGGGATAAAAGGAGTGTGATACTATGCTTATAAGGAATAATGCAAAGCCTGTTGCTACGGCACAGCTTAGAGGCCGGAAGGAAGATGAGTCAATTCGGGGGAAAGTAGATTTTTACCGGACCCGAGAAGGAACACTTCTGACTGCAGAGATATCCGGTATTCCGAAAACACTGGAGGAAAAAAGCGGTGGCTTCTTTGGCTTCCACATTCATGATGGAGCATCCTGTACCGGCAATGAAAAGGATCCCTTTGCAAATGCCGGACAGCATTATAATCCTGCAGGACGACCTCACCCGCAGCATGCAGGAGATCTTCCTCCGGTACTCAGCAACAATGGAACAGTCTGGGCAGCGGTCTGTACTACCCGGTTCTATCCGGAGGAGATTATTGGTAAGACCGTTATTTTACACGACATGCCTGATGATTTCCGGACGCAGCCATCGGGAAATTCGGGAGAAAAAATAGCTTGTGGAGAAATTAGAGCCTTTTAATTCTTGACCGTCTGGTCTATTTGTAATATAATAGACCAGACGGTCAACTTTTATGGAGGTGAAAAATGAAAAAAGAAGAGAAAACCGAGCTGACAAAGAAAAAAATACTTTTTGCAGCAATGGAGGAGTTTGGCTCTAAGGGATATCGTGGAGCATCGCTTAATGCTATCTGTGAGTCGGGGATTCCAAAGGGGCTTTTGTACCATAACTTTAAAAACAAGGATGCCCTGTATCTTGCCTGTGTCAGACTGTGCTTTCAGGCATTGACAAAATGCTTGAAGGAGGCTGAGATAGGGAATAATCTGGAAAAATATATGCAGGTGCGGATGCAGTTTTTTAAAGAACACAGGCTGGAAGCGGGCATATTTTTTGACGCAGTTTTGCAGCCACCAGAAGGACTGGAGGAGGAAATTCGTGGGCTGAAAGAGGAGTTTGATGGTCTGAGCCGTGGGCTGTACAGAGAAATTCTTGATTCAATACAGCTGCGGGAGGGAATTACTTATGAAGAAGCTATGATGTATTTCATTATGCTGCAGGAGATGTTTAATAGCTCCTTCAGCAGACAGAATACTTCCCTTTCTCATAAAATGGAGCTTCATGAAAGAGATCTGCCTAGACTTTTAGATTTTATGCTTTATGGCATTGCAAGGAGGAAAAACGAATGTTAGGACTTATATTACGCTGGATAGCTGCAGCAGCTATAGCATTTTGTATTGGAAAAGGAGTATCCAAATTAAAACTGCCGGCCATTCTCGGCTGGCTGATTGCTGGTATGCTCCTTGGCCCTTATGCACTTCATCTGCTGCCACAGACTTTGATGGACACTGTGTGGTATCAAAATATAATTCATGTGCTGGAATGTGCAGTAGGTTTTATGATTGGTACCGAGCTTGTCTGGAAACGGATTAAGGAGTATGGAAGAGCACTGATTATTACGACTCTGACCCAGTCTCTTGGAACTTTTGCACTTGTATCTGTTGTTTTTTATGTTATATTTATGATAAAGGGTATTCCTGTTTATTTGGCGTTTCTTTTTGGAGGAATTGCACTGGCTACAGCACCGGCACCAGCCTTGTCTATTGTGCAGGAATTTAAGACCAAGGGACCGGTTACCCAGACTCTGATTCCGATGGCAGCACTGGACGATATGGTTGGAGTAGCTGTATTTTTTACAACGGTAGCAGTAGTTGCCCGTCATATATCAGGAAGTGGAATGCCATTATATATGATTCCGGTCATGATTCTATTGCCGCTGCTGATTGGTCTGGTAACAGGCTTTCCAACCGGAAAATTACTGAAAAAAGAGAGAACAACGCTGCAGACTCTTATCATACTGATTGGAATGATTGTGGTAACTACGATAGTCGGATATTTGTTTAATACCTACCTGATGCCATCTCCACTTTTAAACTTTATGCTGATGGGAATGGCTTTTTCTGCTACCTTTTCCAATATGGTTACAGAGGAAAGGTTAGAAAGAATTATTCAGGATTTTATACCATTGTATATATCATTGTCCGTGCGATTGGAAAATATTTTGGAGCCCGGATTGGAGCAAAAGCAACCGGTATGCAGCCGACGGTACAGAAATATCTCGGTTTTACTCTTTTGCCACATTCAGGGGTGTCCTTAGTATTTACAGGGATAACGGTTTCCGTTTTGATGGCTCCGGCACCGGAATGTGCTGGAATTATCCAGGGAACGATTGCAGCCGCTGCAGTCATTAATGAGATAATTGCTGTTATTGTTGCGAAAAAAGGCTTTGAATGGGCTGGAGAAATGGATTGATACCTTTGAAGAACATGGATGGATTAATTCTGGCAGGTGGAAAAAGCTCCCGGATGGGAGGCAGACATAAGGGTTTCCTTACCTATGAAGAGGAAACCTTTATGGAAAGACTGGTAAAGGAACTGAAAAAGGAAGCAAAGCAGCTGTGGGTATCCTATGGTCTGGAGACTCACGCTGCCTATGAGGGCTGCAGGCTGGTTTTTGATGAATTTCCGGGCTGTGGCCCCTTAGGTGGGCTTCATGCCGGATTAAAGGCTTGTGAAACGGAAGAACTGATAGTTGCAGCCTGTGATATGCCTTTTTTAAAGGGAGAGCTGTTTTACTATCTAAGAGAATGGCAGGAGGATTTTGATGGAGTAGTTCCGATAGCTTCCGGGAAAATTCATCCCCTTGCCGCTATTTACAAAAAAAGCGTACTGCCTGTTTTTGAGGAACAGATAAAAAATGGAAATTACCGTTTGCAGGATGCTCTGAAAAGGCTGAACATTGCCTATATTGATGTATCGGAACGAGAGGATTTTAAAAGGATGCTTCAAAATATCAATACTGCAGAGGACTATGAAAGGATAAATCCAAGAGAGAAGCTTATGTTAGTAGATGCTTTAGAGCTACTGCCGGCAAGGATAGAAAAGGATAAAAGAGGGAGATAAGGTATGGGTTATGATTTTGTAGATAAAAAACAAAAGGTTATCGCGGTTTGCGGAGTGAAAAACTCAGGAAAGACAACTCTCCTTGTAAGACTTGTAGAAAGACTGACCCGGTTAGGAGTAAAAACTGCAGTAATCAAGCATGATGGACATGATTTTGCCTGCGATATTCCAGGGACAGACAGCTTTCAGATGAAGGAGGCTGGAGCCTACGGAACGGCGGTATTTTCTGATAACCGCATTTTTGTACATAAATCAGGGACGAAGGAGCGGGAAAAGGAATTGATTAAGTTGTTTCCGGAAGCAGATATTATTTTCCTGGAAGGAATGAAGGAAAGTAACTATCCGAAGATAGAAGTAATCCGAGGAGCTGTGTCTGAGCAACCAGTGTCGAACCCGGAAGGGCGTTTTCTCATTGTGACGGACAGGGCAGCGGAGGGATTTGAAGAGCCTTCAGCGGGTCTGGAGGAGATAAATATTATTGCAGAAAGAATACTTAAGGTGGCAGGGTGGAAGAAAAACGAGCAGAGCTGGCAGTAAAGAATTATTCCCTATAACGTACGTATTTCTTGCTTAATTTCCATACCCTCCAGCTCATGCCGGTCATGAGTGGTAAAAACAACGGTTTTCCCCAGACTGTGTCGGCGGGTTTCTGCAATAACGATTTCTTTAGTTTCACTGTCAAGGCCCTTAAAGGGCTCGTCTAAGAGCAAAAGGTCATAGTCGGCAAAGAGAGCACGCAGGATGGCAATCCGACGTTTCATGCCGCCAGATAGTTCATAGGTAAGTCTTTTTTCACAGCCAGAGAGGCCAAATAATTCCATAGCCTTTAGAATATCAGCTCTGGAAGCCTGCTGGGCAGTGAGCTGAATATTAGCCAGGGCAGTGAGGTTATCACAGAGACGGTCCTCCTGAAAGACTGCACTTTTTTTATACTGGCTGAGGTTTTCTATGCTGCCGCTGTCTGGGGCAGTAAGCCCCATAAGAATACGGAGCAGCGTGGTCTTGCCGGAACCGGAAGGTGAGGTGATGGCTGTCACAGAGCCTGGTGTAAGAGTAAAGGAAAGGTTGGAAAGTACGGGCTGGCCATTATAAGCCTTGGATATATCCTTTAAAATAATAGAAGCCTTCATAAAAACACCGTCCTTTCCAGTTATAGCCTTTGAAGCCGATGAACCAAAAGCTTCAAAAGAAACAATACAAATTTCTCAAAGATAACACTTATGATAACAATAACCAGTGTCCAGGCAAATAAATCCGGGGTATCAATGTATACCTTTGCGTTGTAGAGGTTTTCACCGATAGAGCCTTCGGGGATGCCAATGACTTCGGCTGCGATACCGGCTTTCCAGCATAAGCCTAGACTGATGGTACAAGCACTGCTAAAAAAGGGAAGTACCTGGGATATATAAATGTAGCGGATTTTTCTCCAGGATGACAAGGAAAAGACCTGTGCCATTTCTAAAAGCTCACGGTTCGTGGAGCAGATACCGTCTAAAACATTGGTATAAATGACCGGAAGAACCATGAGAAAGGAGATAAAGACAGAAAGATTCCTGGAGGGAATCCAGATAAGCACTAAAATAATGAAGGAGGCTACCGGAATCGTTTTGGCTAAGAGAATCAGAGGAGTAAAAAGCTCTCGGATTCGTTTAAAACGTGACGATAGAGCCGCCAACAGAGTGCCTGCAAAAGCACCACATAAAAAGCCGGTAGAAATCCGGAGCAGGGAAAAGCCAATGGATTTCCAGAAAGCAGTAGTAAGAGTAAGTTCAAAAAGCCTCTTAAGAACCGCAGCAGGAGATACCAGAAGAATGGGCTGGTTTAATTTCCAGCTGGCTAATTGCCAGATGAGAAGCCAGAGAAAAACTGCCCAGGGCTTTAAGCCTGCCGGGGGCTTCTGTTTTTGGCAGGATCCCCGGGTTATATCTGAATTATGGCTGGTAATAGAAATCATCAGCTGGAAGTGCACCTCCTACGGCTTTTGGATTCTGTTCAAGGAGAACAGATAAATAGCCAGAAAGCTTGTTCTTCATTTCTCTACCGGTGATGCAGGTAATATTGCAGGCTGGTACAGCTTTTTTTGCAACGGCAGCAGGAACAATGTCATATTTTTCAATGAGGGCAGAGGAATCCTCCAGATTCTCATTGGTAAATGCAACAGACTGCTCATACCGCTTAAGGAAGGAAGCTACTGCCTTCGGATGTTCTTCGATAAAATCGGATCGGGCAACAACAACACCGGTCAGCATGGCAGAAGCGGTCTCTTCTCCAGACTGTAGGTCACCCCATTCCTTATTAAGATCAAGGGCAACCCGCAGATTTTCTGACTTTATCTGGGCAGTTGTTACAAAAGGCTGTGGGAGCAGAGCAATACCATTTTCTTCAGAAGCAACGGCAGAAAGACACTCGGTATGTTCACTTTTCCATTCAATCGTAACGTCTGTTTCAGGATTGATACCATTTTGGGTTAAAATATAATTCAGGGCATATTCGGGAGTAGCCCCCTTGCCACTGGCATAGATGGTCTTTCCCTTTAAGTCAGCAACACTTGTTATGAAATTCCCATTTTCGACAATATAGAGGATGCCAAGGGTATTGATAGCCAGCACTTTAACCTTGCCTTCTGTATTGTTATACAGAACAGAAGCAAGATTGGCAGGGACTGCAGCGATATCAACTTTTCCTTGGACAATAGCAGGAGTCACCTCATCAATAGCGGCTGCGATAGAAAAGCTGTAGCTGTTACCATCGACAGGGCCTGCTTCGGCATCGTTCATTAGCTTTACCATACCCATAGCGGTAGGTCCCTTTAGGGCCATAACAGGGACTTCCGTCTCCTGCTTATTAGAGCAGCCAGTCAGGGAAACTGCGAACAGGGTAATGGCTAAAAAGGTAGATAATACTTTTTTCATCATAGATAATTCACTTCTTTCTTTTAATCTCCCAACATGATAACACATTATTGGAGGAAATGCCAGAAAAACCTCGGAACAGCATATAAATGTCTGCTAAGGAAGCTCATCTAAGGATTTAAAGGTATATCCCATTTTTTCCCACTTAGTCAGAAGCTCATCCATGATTTCTCCATTGGTTTTTGAAGTGCTGTGTAAAAGAACGATAGCACCAGGATGGACACGGCTAAGGAGCTTATCAAAGGCATCTTCATGGGAGGGCTGGCTATCCTGGTTCCAGTCTACATAAGCAAGGCTCCAGAAGAAGGTTTTGTAGCCTAGCTCTTTGGCAATTTCCAGATTTTTCTGGCTGTATTTCCCCTGAGGCGGCCGGTAGTATTTTTTCATTGGTTCGCCTATCGTTTCTTCGTAAAGGGCTTCCAGTTCGCCCAGCTCCTTTTCAAAGGCCGCCCGGTCCATCTGCGACATGTCCGGGTGATGAAAGCTGTGATTTCCAACAATGTGTCCCTCTGCAAGCATTTGTTTTACCAGTTCAGGACTGGTTTTCAGATAATTTCCAACAATGAAAAAGGTAGCCTTTACGTTGTGCTTTTTCAAAGCCTCTAAAATAGCCGGTGTATTACCGTTTTCGTAACCGGCATCAAAGGTTAAGTAAAGGACTTTTTCTTTTGTGTCTTCGGCATAATAGGCATTGTATTTTGCAAGTTCTTCAAAGGTAGCATTGGCAACTGGTGGCTGTCCTTCCTCTTGAAAACTTAAACCCCAGTTTCCTTCAGCTGACTGAAGCTGGCCTTGTGCCGTAGGCTGGACGAGAAATCTGTCTACAGCCATGGCACTAAAGCGGCCGGCAAAGAAACAGGCCGCCAAGAGAAGACCAACACGAATGGATTTTGCTATCATATTCTTCCTTTCAAACAACTTTACAGAAAATCTTAATTTATGTATATTGGAAAAAGAGAAGTTTCATGTTTCGTTTCTGAAACTTTTTTAAAGGTTATACTGTCTAATAGATATAAAGGAAAAACGTCATGACGACCCCGACAGGAGGTAAATAATTTGGGTAGAAAAGAAAAAGCAGACAAGGTGAGTGAAACCTTGCTGGAAAATTATGAAAGACTTTACCGGTTTGCCTACTCTTATGTCTCCAACGAACAGGATGCCATGGATATTGTTCAGGAGGCCGCATATAAAGCTATACGAAGCTGTGAAACCTTGAAAAATGAAAATTATACAATAAGCTGGCTATTTACGATTGTACGTAATCTGGCACTGGATGTACAGGAAAAACGAAAAAGGGAGCAGCCAGGACTTATAGAGGAATATTTGGAAAATAAGGAGGAATTTATCGTACAGATCCAGGATAACTGTGCCACAGAGCTTAGGGAGGCTTTAAAGCTGCTAGAGGAGAAGGAAAGAACGATTATTGTGCTCCGGTTCTTTGAGGATAAGAAGCTAAGTGAGATTGCGGAAATCATGGGTGAGAATATTAATACAATAAAATCCAGGCTTTACAGAGCTTTGCAGAAGCTGAGGATAGAGCTTGGAGATATGGCATATTTTGTAGGATAGTAAAGAATGGAGGAAGCTTATGAATCAGAAGATGGAAGAATTAAAACGGCAGTACGAGGAAATACCGATGCCGGAGGAACTAAAAGGGAAGGTAGAGGAGGCCATTAAAAGAGGCCAGGAGGCAGAAAGAAGAGAAAAGTACAGTAAAAAGAGAGGTGGCTGGCTTCTTATACTGAAAGGTGGAGGAGCTGTTGCGGCAGCGGCTTTACTTTCGATTGTAGTTTTGTCCAATACATCGGCTGAAACCGCCTATGCACTAGAAAACATTCCGGTTATTGGTGCAATCAGCCGGGTAGTAACCTTGAGTACCTTTGCAGATAAGCAGGGAGATTATGAAGCTAGCATCGATACACCAAAGATTGAAAGTGAAGAAGGAGAAAAAAAGAATCTGACCGAAGGAAAAGTAAACCTGAATCAAACAATGGCTGATTATACGGAAACGATTGAAAAGGCTTATGAGGCTGATTTAAAAGCAGCGGGTGACCTTGGTAAGGAAACGGTGGATACCAGCTATCAGGTATTGACAGATAATAAAAGGCTTCTGAGTATCCGTATTGATACAACTGTTGTTATGGCTAGCTCAAATGCCTTTTCAAAAATCTATCATCTAGATAAGACAACAGGAAAGCAGCTTGTACTAAAGGACTTTTTTAGGCAGGATTCCAACTATATTGATGTGCTTACAGAGAGCCTGCTGAAACAGATGAAAAAGGCAAATGAAGAAGAGGAAGCGGCTTACTTTATAGATACGGAGTATGGAGATGAGTTTAATTTTACACAGCTTGACCCGGAACAGAACTGCTACTGGGATGAAAAGGGAAATTTGGTAGTTGTATTTGATAAATACCAGGTTTCGGCAGGATGTATGGGCATGCCTGAATTAACAGTAGACCGTAATGTATTTTCAGAATGTCTGAAGCCAGAGTGGAAATGATACAGAAAATACAACAAAATTCTTGTCTTTTCCTAGAAGAAAGAATAGAATAGAAGCATAAAGTTAAAAAAGAAGGGAAGGTAAAAATTATGCTTCGTACAAGAAAAGATAAAAAAATTATTCATGCAATTGTTCACATGCAGCCCGTAGAGAGGCAGAATGGCTCTCGGGAGCTTTTGGAAGTTCATGAAAGACTGATGAAGGGAAGAAAATCCTTTGAGGAGGTTGTTAGCAATACGCTTACTTCAGCAATGGGAATGAGTGCCTTGGATTTGCAGGTGAGTGACCGGGTGGAAGAACTCCAGAATATCAGCAGTGACTTATCTGTGCTGACCGGTGACTTAAAGGAAACCTCCAGACAGACGACGGAGATTACAAATGAGGTTTCCAAATCTCATGAGATGTTATCAGCTTCCATTGCAGAAATTTCCTCCAATACAGCAGATAGCTTAGAGGAAATTGAAAAAAGCCAGAAAAATATTGAAAACATTAAAGGCTTGTCCCATCAGGCCTCCGAAGACTCTAAAAAAATGCAGGCAGATATGGCAGCGCTGATGTCAGTAATTGACCAGATGCAGACGGTAATTGCAAATATTAATGCAATTTCCGGCCAGACCAATCTGCTTGCTTTGAATGCCTCTATAGAGGCAGCCAGAGCGGGTGAGGCCGGGGCAGGCTTTGCTGTCGTTGCAGATGAAATCCGTCAGCTGGCTGATGAAACAAAGGCACTGACAGACAATATGGGGAAATTTGTAGGAGATATCCAGGCAGCCTCCAGCCAGAGTGTTGAGAGTGTGGAGACAACAGTAAAGGCATTGGAGCAGATAAACGATAACCTTACTGTTGTAGTTGAGGTAAATACAGATAACCGTGAACGTTTGAAAGAGATAAATGAAAGCCTTACCAATATTGCTGCTACAGGTGAGGAAATCAGCAGCTCCATGAATGATGTGGGTAGCCATATCAGTTATTTGGATCAAAGACTGGAGGGACTTAATGCGGATGCAAAGAACCTGGATCAGGTGAGTCAGCAGCTGTCCAAGGTAATAGCACCAATGTGTGCGATTGAAGATAATCTGAAAAATACGGCCCAGAGAATGGGGAAAATGGCACATGACACCTTCTATATGCCAGATAATGCCATGTTTATAGAAAACGTAAATAAGGCCGTTGAGGCACATAAGAACTGGTTGAAAACACTGGATAAGATGATTTGTAATGAAAAAGCGCAGCCGCTGCAGACAAATGAGCATAAATGTGGATTTGGACATTTTTACTATGCAGTTGAGCCAAAGAATAAGGAGATTCAGGCTATATGGAAAGGAATTGAAGGAAAGCACAAGCAGCTACATGGTTATGGAGCCCAGGCGATTACTGCATTGAAGCATGGCAATCCAGAGGAGGCGAGAACTGCTTATAAAAAGTCAGAGGATATTTCGAAGACCCTTCTGGCTGATTTTGATACGATAATTAAGCTGTCTCAGAAGCTGGACAAGGAGGGTATCCGGGTATTTGAGTAATACGATATCCAAAGAGAAACAAAAGGAGGCAGCAGACTGTGGAATATAATATCTGGTTTGATATATCTGGAATCCTTGTTCTGATGGTAATTTTAATCAGTTTTTACATAGAAAATAACGTTCCGGTTATCCAGTACCAGTATTTCAAGAGGATGGTATGGATCGTGCTGCTGTCTGTAATTGCCGATTTGCTGATAGGCTTGTGGGGAAATCACCTTACTCAGGTGACAGCCGTATTTCCGATAGAGGTATCCGAGATACTCCATGTTGTTTATTTTGCTACGAAAAATGCGACACCACCGGCTTTTTTGCTTTATGTCCTCTCTGTTATGAATATCAGGGAAAAAACGATAAAGGGAATTTTAATACTTCTGATACCAGCAGCGATAGTAGAGGCTTTGATTTTTTTCAGCCCAGTAACAAACCTGATTTTTTATATTGATTCTGCTGGTGCGTATCATCGTGGACCGGCTCTTCCCTTTGCTTATGTAATTGCCGGTGCCTATATGGTATTTACCTTGGCACTTATGATTACATACCATAAGCTGGCTTCTGCGTTTCAGAGTGGAACTTTTGGAATCTTTATTATGATGGCAATAATTACGGTTATTTTACAGGGCATTTTTCCAACATTTCTGGTAGAAGGATTTGGAATGGCAATTGGCTTACTGGCATGTTCTTTGGCGATTCAGAAGCCGGAGGAGATACTGGATGGTGCCACTGGTTTTTTAAATAAAAAGGTTTTTTCAGATTTGTGCAGGGCAAGATTTAAGGAAAAATCATCCTTTGCCGTACTGGTGATTGTTCTTGAAAATTATGATATCCTAGAGAAATCTTATGGGATTAATAATATTGAAAAGCTGGTATCAGAGGTGGCCGTTTACCTTAAACGGTTTCAGGGGATTAGAGGCTGTCGGATAAGTGAGGATAAATTCTGCCTTTTGGAAAACAAGGCAGATGTTAAGACACTGGAGGATGCTATTGAACTGATAGACAGGCGATTCAAAAATGCCTGGAAGGTATCTGAATACAACGTAGTATTAGAAAGCTGCTGCTGTATGATACATTGTCCCCAGGATGCTTCTGATTTTCAGGAGCTTATGGATTTGATCGGAGCTGTCGCAAATCTCGGAAGAGAAGAGAATAGACATCTTATCCAGCTAAAGGAAATAGATTTGGAAGCGTTTTTCAGGCAGTGCAAAATTGAGAAGCTGGTAAAAGAAGCGGTGGAGAGGAATCTTTTGGAGGTTGTGTACCAGCCGATTTATTCTCCCAAAAAGAATCGTTTTTCTTCTGCAGAGGCATTGATACGGATGCGGGATGAAGAGCTTGGCAATATTTCTCCGGCAGAATTTATCCCGATTGCAGAGAAAAATGGTGCCATAATAAAAATAGGAAAATATGTAATGGATACCGTATGCCGGTTTATGGCAGAGCATGATTTGAAAAAATATGGAATTGAGTATATTGAGGTAAATGTGTCTGCGGTAGAGTGCATGCAGGAGGACATGGTAGAGTGTGTGATGCATCATATCGCCTGTCATGACCTGGAGCCCAGACAGATTAATCTTGAAATTACAGAAACAGCAATCAGCATTTTACCGGAAAGTATAAATGAGAAGATGGAACGTCTTTTGAAGGAAGGGGTTACCTTTTCTCTGGATGACTATGGCACTGGATATTCTAATTTAAGCCGTCTGGCAGCACTTCCGATAGAAATTGTTAAAGTTGATAAGACGATTGTACAGGCAGCCTTCGAGTCTGAAAAAATGAAAGTGATTTTGGATAATACCCTTGAGATGCTTGGCGGGCTGAAACGAAAGGTGCTTGTAGAGGGGGTAGAAAAAAAGGAACAGGCTGATTATTTGATTGAAAAGGGCTGTGATTATATTCAAGGCTATTATTATGCAAAGCCAATGTCAGCAGATGATTTTTTAAAGCTCATAGAGAAACAAGTATAAAAGAGGAATGCCAAACAGCATTCCCCTTTGCTTTTTGAAAAAACTTAAGACTTCTGGCAGTCACAGGCAGCAGGCTTTACATCAAAACCAGGATTGAAGGCATAGAAATTCTTGAAATTCAAGTCATCCTGGACTCTTCGGAGAGCTTCGCCGAAACGCTGGAAATGAACCAGTTCTCTCTGGCGGAGGAAGCGGATTGGGTCGCAGACTTCAGGATCCTTTACCAGCCGGAGAATATTGTCATAGGTGGAGCGTGCCTTTTGCTCGGCAGCCAAATCCTCAACCAGGTCGGTGATAGCATCACCCTTGGACTGGAATTCACAGGCATTAAACGGAATGCCTCCGGCAGCCTGCGGCCATAGACCGACCGTATGGTCAACATAGTAGTTTGCAAAGCCGGTGTTTTCGATTTCCTCCGGCGTCAGGTCGCGAGTCAGCTGGTGAACGATGGTAGATATCATTTCCATGTGTGCCAGCTCATTAGCTCATTAATGTTGGAAGTGTTCTATAACAATAACTTTACATTAATTTCAAACGGTGTTTCCGACCAATTGCCGCCTGCTTTCAGCTTAACATCCTTCTGTGTATCTTTTTTTAATCTTTGTGACTGTTCTCTCCTGTATTCAATTCTGCTAATACAGTTTTTTAATAACTGATTCTTTTTCTGTGCAGATGCATCAGGATTTCTTAGTGCGGAAAGAGCATCTTTAAATTTTATGATTTTTTCTTCATAAGAAATTGGCTCTGGCATTGATGCATAAGCTTCTCGTAAGGAATTTTGAACTTCTTCTTTCTCCTTTAAAAGTTTTTCATTGAGTTGCTTAAATATCTCTTGTGGCATTCTATTTGAAGGGTCAGGGTCAGCCTGTGCCTCCCACTGTGCTAGTTCCTTAGCTTGCAAATCTTGGAGCTTTTTTTCAAGGTGTTTTATTATGTCTGCTTGAATTTTAGCAGAGTCCTTACCATCATTTCTAAGTAAAATTTCAAAATCATGAATAGAATCTTCCAGAACTTCACATACCTTTTCTATTAATTCATCGTATAAGCAAGAGGTTGTGTGGCAATACTTTTGTCCATCGCATAATAGTCTTGGAGAGCAGCGTTCGCTTCCATCTGAATTTTTATAGAATCTCAAAGACATTGCTCTGCCGCAGCTACAATATAAAAGACCTGCCAGTGGATTTCTGATTTTGGTTTTTGCCTTTGCTCTATGATTTCTGCCTTGCTTTTCCTGTGCGGCTTCAAAGAGTTCTTCAGAAATTATAGCTTTATGCCGGCCTTCATAGATTAGGAACTCTCCCATGCGTGCCTTAGGCCTTGTCTTAATAATTTCACTGTCCTCGACGACAGTTACAGTTTTTCTCCAGTTCCATTTTACCTTTCCGATATAATGTATATTTTCAAGCATATCTTTCAGAGCGGCAGGGGACCAGTGTATACCTTTAGGCGGTTTGATTCCCATATCGTCCAAATAATTACATATACTGGCCCTTCTCATGTCTTTATTTACATATAATTCAAAAATCATACGGATAACGTCGGCTTGCTCAGGATTTTCAACCAGGGTAGGACATTTCCTTTTCCCATCCAGAATAAAGGCTTTATCATAGCCATATGGAGGAACAGAACCGATATAATTGCCCTGACTGACTGAAAGTAGTCTGCCTCTGCTCAATATCTTTTTGGTGTACTCCAGATAATCATTTCCGCGTTTTAACTCTCTTTCAAAGGCATCCCAGTCATATTCATCCTGCAAATCATAAATCCTTTGTGGAGTGATAATTAGGGTGTGAGTATGTTTAAAAAGCTTCATTAGCCGACCAATGTCCTCTAAATCACCTCTTGTCAGACGTTGAGGCTCTACAATGCATACAGCTTTGATTTTAGGAGATTCTATCTGCCTGAGTACTTTATTGATTTCTGGTCTTTCCTTTAATGTTTCCCCAGAAACAACTTCTCTATATTTATTTTCCTCCGGTATCTTTTCACCAAGGCTTTTTTCTGCCCATTCATCCAAAATAGTTTCATGTTTCTCCAAGACTTCTTCAACAGACAGCATAGGATCATCAGAACGGGATTTCCTCAAATATACAATTATTTCATCTTTTTTTAGGTTTTCTAAATTATATTTCATAAATTCATAGTTCATATTACCACTCCTATCTTAAAATTTATGAAAAATAGTATAAAAAATACACCTACTTGCCAGAACAGGTGCAGGAGTGATATAATATGACTTGTCTAGGGAGATATTATATCACTTTGGCTTGTCCGGTATAGTATCTATAAAAGCCGTTTCTGTTGGTAGCAGAGGCGGTTTTTATTTTTATAAAAATCTACGCTCAAAGAGGTTATTTAGGCGAGAAAATAAGTCATTTGGAAATCCAAATACTTCAAAAACATTTTTAGTGTTAAAATGAGTATCTTGATTAGCATAAGGAGAAAGAAGCGAATACAATTCTTCATAAAAATTTCGTAAGACATATTGGTCATTTAATAAAATGTTAAGAGCAAGCAATACAGCCATAACATCGTTTTGCCCCATCTTAGAATTATATTCTTCTTCTATAATTGTATTAAAACTAAGTGTCAATAGCTGCTTTTTAGGAAGTTGCGGTAGGTTTAATGCACTAAATGTTCTATTTCCATGTGCAATTTTGTTTCTATATTCTTTAGTAAGTTCAAGAGATTTTCTCATAAATTCTTTAGTTTCTTCAATAGTAAGGATGCCAGAAGAAATAAAAGAATTACAAATAGACTCTTTATCACAGCTTTTCAGTATGTTATACCATTCAATAGTTAAACCATAAGAAAGATTTGTAATTAAAATCCAAGCTGGAATATGATTACGATGGTTAATGTAGTGCTGCATACTTGGATTATTTCTTGACTGGTGAATACTTTCTTTTAAACCAATCAGGATATTGATACGTTTTCTATTGGAGTTTGTATAATTGCTTTTGCATAAATAGTCACTAGGGTTAGAGAAACTTCTGTCACTGGCGTCTGTAAATACACCATATTTTTCTGATACCAGATATGATATTCTTGATTTTAAAGCTTTTTCTAAATACAAAATATACTTAAAAATTATGCTGTTTAAAGATACATCCAAAAGATGGAGTGTATATAACTCTTCAAATTTAGTACCATTAATAAAATCATCGGAATCTGGAATTTGAAGAAATGTATTTTTGTATGCATTAATTAACCCATAGTAAGAAAGATTTTGCAGAGCAGTTATCGCAAACTCCTTGTCTTCAACAATGATATTACGACTTTCCATAAGCGCAATCATTTGTTCATATGTTTTGAATGGTTTATCATATGTGTTGTTCAAAAGAAAAAAACCCTCCTTCCAAAACTGGTAAGAGGGTTTTTCGCTAGTCATCTCAACAACGACCATTTCTGTTGAGATAATCTTACCAGTTTTGAGATATAATGTCAAGCTAATTTTATAGGGTCTCCAATTTTTATACATACATTTTCAGGCGTTAATTTTTGGATATCATCACGGTTTATATTTAATGGAACTGCTACCTTTCTTGTGGTTTCCAAAAGAGGCGATAAAGCCGCTGCGGTAGAGGAAGAAGTTTTTTCCATTAGAGGTTTTTGGCACACGGAAAAGGTTTTTTCTGTACGAATAACTTCCAACTCATCTTTGCAAAAGATATAACGCTCAAGTGGTGTACCATCGAGATCTAAGATTTCTTCGCCAATCTCATAGACTTGTACGATATCACCTATTTTTAAAACGCCTCTGCCGGCATTTACAATAATGGTTCGGCTGTCAATAATACGAATGACATTTGCAATATAATAAGGACCATACTTCTTTTTCATTTCGTCTTTGTTCATTGTTAAAATCTCCTTTTATTTTACATTAATTCCATAACTCCTAAATTTGGTAGAAGAGGCGGTTTTTGCTATTTAAAGGAATGTGTATATTCTAGCAATAATATTGAATTTCTCCAAAATAAGCAATCCATTTTTCAATAATTTCTGTACTCCTGGCTTCAATCATTCTCATCATATTTCGAAGTGTTTTTTCTGGTATTTTAGAATTATTGTGGCAAAGATAACACTTACCCTTACGGGTAATCCATATTTTTGTTGCATTGCCGGAAGGATGCCCATTGGAAATATGGACATGTATCGGTTCAAGTGGCTTATTTTCATTTGTCCAAAAGTAAACCCAGTATGGACCAAACCTAAAGATTTGCGGCACCTTGGAAGCCCCCTTCCTGTGAAAATTCCAAAATGAGATTGGCTGTTGATTCAATGATTTCCTGAATTTTTTTAATGTCATTTTGGGAGAATCCATAAATATCTTCCCAAGTGTAATCAGGAAGCCAGCAGGTAGCATGTTTAAAACAGACTTTTTCGTCTGGCTTTTCAATATATACTTTGACGCGACCATCTGGTTTCATTTCAGAATGTACAATTTCGGTTTCATCATTTAGTGTCATAAATGGGTACATCATAGCGTCTCATCTCCTTTTTGATACTGTTACATCTGTGATTATTATTTTTATCGATTTTTTGTCATTTTGTTGATGTCAACAAAACGTTTTTATATCAATTCCATAACTCCTAAATATGGTTCGAAATAAATGTTATTCTACTTTGTCTAAAACTTTTCCAATAACTTTTACATTCTCTAAATTTTTGATATTTTTATATTCTTTATTAATGGAAATAAGCTCATTTTCACCCAATTCCTTTATATAACAATTATTTCCGTCAATAAATATTCCAATTTCGCCTACAGATAATTCAATTGTTTTCTTTACAAATACCTTATCTCCATCGTTATATACAGGCTTCATGCTATCCCCATTTACCCCAATAACAAAATCTGCGTTTCTTGATTTTTCGTTATCTTCAACTTCTATAAAATCAGTTGGAATATCACTGAATAAATATTCTCCTGTTCCGGCAGATGCAAGTTTTTGATAGTAGCTGATTATTCTGGTCGGCTTTTCTTCTTTTTTGGATTTCATTCTTTCTGTTTCCCATTGGAGAATGGTATTAACGTGTTCTTGACCAATAGGGTCCAAATCTCTATATTTCTTTAATAATTCTTGTTCTCCGTATTTTAAAATGAATTTTGAGTCTGGATATATTCCATAAATATCATTAATAGAAACATTCAATATTTCACAAACTTCAAATAGTATATCAATAGTAGGACAATTTGCTCCAGTTTCCCAATTAGATATTCTAGAAGGAACAACACCTAATCTTTTTGCTAATTCTTTTTGGCTAAGACCAGCCTGTTCTCTATATTTACCAATATTTTTAGAAATATTTTTTTTGATTGTATCGTCACTCATCGAATTCCTCCTTTTTATAAGTAAATAGTATCACAGATATTTTGAAAATTCAACAAAAAAAATCAGAAAATCTGAAAAAAGTATTGACAAAACAGAAATACTGTTTTATTATGAAATAAATCAGAAAATCTGATTTAGAAAGGAGGAAAACAGTTTTGAAAGGTAGTGACATTAAAAAGTATCTTGATGATAACGGAATTAAACAGACATTTGTATCGGAAAAAACAGGGATACCAGCACCAATATTAAGCATGATCCTAAATAACAACAGAAAGATTGAAGCAAATGAATACATGAAAATTTGTGATGCAATTGGAGTACCACTTGACTATTTCCGACCTTGTTCAAGTAAAAAGAAAGGAGCATAAAATATGATAGTCAAAGCATACAGTCCCAGCGTTCCATTGAATATGTCAGAGGAAACAAAAAAGAACAATCTTATATGGGAACAGAAAGATGTGGACAGGATTGAAATTATTCCAGATATAGCATTATTGAAATGTTTATCATGTGGAAAAGAAGAAATGTTCAAATATGGAGAAAATAGAATTGAAGTTTTGGGTAATCCCATAGATGGAATTACCCAGTAATTTTAGAGATTGTTTAGTTTTTTGAATAATGGGCAATCAACATCGCCGACACGACATTGTTCAGAATGAGAACATTCATTAATGTATGTACTTCCATCACAGACACCTTTTCCTAAAATGGGTATTTGCTTTTTTAAATAGCTTGCAGTAACAGTGCCATTCACTATAGGACAATAATAGTTAATCTTATCCAATGATACCACTTCCCTTCTTTAATACTCGGCATGGCAGTGCCTGTAAGTGAATTATAGAACGAAGCAGGAGGGATTGGCAATAGGAAATTGATATCTATTCAGTACGGATTAGAATCGAGGTGATACATACGGACATAACTAAGAATGTTGCTAAATATGTAAAGGATATAGGGGTAAATTTGTCTGAACTATCAAGAAAGGCAGAGATTCCGTATTCTTCTTTATATGCTAGTTTGGCAGAAGGAGGAAGAGGACGTGAATTGCGAGCAAAAGAGTTGGTTTCTATATGTTTTGTTTTGCGGATTAATCCTATGAATTTTGTGGATAAGAAAGATAAAGAATGAGAGGTGACGCTTTAATGGAGAAAAGCAAAAAAATAATACCGCCAATGCCAAATAGAATGAATATATTTGGAAGAAAGCGGTATTCAGTAGAAATGAATGCGGTTGACTATGAAAATTATAGTTTTGACGACGTATGGAAAGCAATCGGAAGATTATGGTTAACAATGGCAATCGTAGTAATTATGATGGCAGGTTGTTCAAATAAGAAATAAGCCTTTCAGTTAAATCAGCACATGCGTAAAAGCTGAAAGCTCTCTATGTGTAAAATTAGACATTTCTTTATTTGTCATATGTAACCTCCGTAAAGTGTTTTAGCAAATTTTAGCATAATGGCAAAAATATTTCAAGGAATAAGAAAATTTTACGATGAATATGCTGTTATCTTTGAAATGTTAGAAGTGAATACAGATTTCTTTTTGAAGCCAAGAATACCAGAAACAAAGAATGAAGCGAGGTGAGAAAGAATGACGGCAGAAGAAATGCTAGGAATTAAGGAAAAAGCTACAGAAGAAACGCTCCAAAGCATTGACATTACTTTGAAGCGTATCGAAAATCATCTTCAACAAAATAGTGTAATCATTACCTTGAAAAGAGATGATATTGATTTGGATGTTCTTTCAAAAACAGTATCTATTCGTTTACAAGAAGCTCTGAAAGAATTGCCTTAAATAAATCTTTATTCATTTCCAAAGAAATTAGCAAAAAGGATTCATTAGAAATTTTGCCATTTTCGTCTGCGTATTTAGAAAGACGTTTTTTTAAAGCTTCTTTATCAGATAAAGAGAGTAAGTTATTTCTGTATGCAGCATCAAAACGGCTATCAAATTCATTTTTAGTCATAACAGTGTTCCTTTCTTTATATACTCAGCTCTGGCAGGAGCCTGTATCTAAAGTATAAAAGAAAGTAGGAGATTTATCAATTGATTATCTGTTCAGCACAGATTAGAAACGAGGTGAGACATATAAACAAATTAGTCTATTTAAAAAATGATGAAGCAGTATGCGACAGTTTGCTGGTTGCAGAAAAGTTTGGAAAAAGACATGCAGATGTTCTGGAGAAGATTGAAAAAATCTTATCTGACGAACCAACGGAAAATTCCGTTCGTTGTTTCAAGAAAACGAGCTACAGAGATGCAAAAGGTGAAATAAGACCAATGTATCTTATGAACAGAGATGGATTTACATTTTTGGTAATGGGGTTTACTGGAAAAAAGGCGAATGAGTGGAAATGGAATTACATTAATGCTTTCAATTCAATGGAAACCATTTTAAGAGAACGTTCAACAGAAGTATGGTTGGAAACTCGACAGCAAGGCAAACTTACACGCAAAGCTGAAACCGATGTTATCCAGCAACTTATTAAATATGCAAAGGAACAGGGAAGCACTCATGCTGATATGCTTTACATAACATATTCTAAGCTTTCGAATAAGATGGCAGGCATAAAGAAGAGAGACGAAGCAACGGTATCACAACTTAACAATCTTTCTCTGATGGAAAATATTATTTTAAACTGTATTCAAAACGGAATTATGTTGGAGAAGCATTACAAGGTAATCTATCAGGATTGCAAGCGTAGACTAGAGGCTTTTAAAGATATTGCTTATCTGGAAACAGCATCTTGATTACCTATTCAGCACAGAATAGAAGCGAGGTGAGAAAGAATGGCAAAAAGAAAATTATCCATTGCAGAACGGCAGGAACGACAAAATAAGATAATGAAAATATTGGAGTATGTTGTTCCAGTAATTGTTTCTGCCGTTGCAGCAACTATTTTTAATATTTTGTTACTTACATAAGAAAACCATTAACCGCAAGAGTAATCAATGTAGTGAACAAAGCAACTAAGACAGGCAAAATAAACGATTTTATAAGAACTTCTTTTGTTTTTAACCAACGATATTGTGAATAATGTTTTCCCTTATATGTGGGTTTTATATTTGTGATCAAAGTATCGTTTACATCAGCTGTTATGTATTCATCAATTATAAGCTGCTGGATAGTAGCTGTAAGGTCTAATTTTTTTGTTCTTTGATTGAAATATACCATTATATCAACATTTGATGTGGTTTCGCTTTGCTCACATAGATAATTAATTGCTTTTAGCACTTTATGACATGGGTAAATCATAGTAACCTCCAATTTTAATATTTTCTAAAGTATAACACATTACAAAAAGTTTGTTAATTGGTTATTACTTACCAATGATTAGAAAGTGAGTTCGACCTTGTTCAAGTAAAAAGAACGGAGCATAAAATGAAGAATATTCCCGAAAAGCATATCTTGACTTTTGATGTAGAAAGACATTTAAAGGAAAAAGAAAGGCTAAACCAAGCATTAAACGGTAATCTTTCTGGTTTTGAAAATGATATAAAGGAAGTTCTCAAAAAATACAATATTGATTTATGCAATGGAATAGCCTTTGATTCTTTCATCTATGTATTGGAACAAATACATATTGAAAAATTCAATATAAAGCTAGTTTTTGCGAATTAAGACAATCAATACCAGAATAATTTAGTACATATAGGAAGGAAGTGTTGTAATGAGAGGTCAGGATACTTACAAGGAAGTAAAAACATATACATATCCAAATGCAATCGTCAGGGTGTACATACCTGACCTTACAGAGGAAGAACGCGAGCGAAGGATGAAAAATCTTATGAAACAGACAGAGATATTCATGAAAGGAGTATTAGCAGACGAAATGGCTGCGAAAAAAGAAAAATGCAAAAGAGAAGATGCAGAGAAATTACATTAATTATTACAGTTGCCTTTATTTTAGCCATGTGCTGGGGTATTAAGGCAATGTAGGAAGGAGTACAAGCATGAGGAGTACAAGCACGATTACTATTCAGGATATCACAGACAAGGAAAGGGAGCTCGTTCAGCAGCACATCGATAGCTATTCGGCTATCAGCTGGGACAAGATATATTCTTTGTGGAGAGACAGCGATGGCAAATTGTGTATCAGGTATAAATGCGACAGCCTGGATATATGGTTCCATTATGACACAGATTCTGGAGAATGGTGGTAGAAGGGAGGTGTAAGCGATGTTTTTAAAAGATATAACTATTCAGGATTGCATGGAAATGTGGGAATATGGCTGTGAAATAATCATAGATAACGGTCAGACAACCATCAAAAAAGCCCCTACCAGTCGGCAAACCGAATAGGGGCATAACAAATTAACCAATTAAATTGTAGCACACGAAAGGAGAAGTTGCAATGGCTTTTTATAGGAAATGCCCAGACTGTGGAGCAAATCTGGATCCTGGTGAGCGATGCGACTGTTCCAGAGAACGGAAGGAAAAAGAAAGGATTCTGTCTGTGATGTTCCGGCAGGGACCGGACGGTCAGATGGAGATTGGAGGAATCAATGAATATTGTAAAAATCAAAATTAGAAATTTATTCGGAATAAAAGAGTATGAAGCAAATGGAAACAGCGTAGAGCTTTCCGGGAAAAATGGAGTCGGAAAAACATCAGTTATTGATGCCATCCGCTATGCACTTACCAATAAGAGTGACCGCAACTATGTTGTTAGAAACGGAGAGACCGAGGGAGAGATCCTGATTGAGACAGATAATGGCATTCGCATTAATCGAAAAGTCAGAACGTACCAGACAGACTATAAGAGTATTAAAAAGAACGGTGCAGAAGTGCCGGGACCGGAGGCTTTTTTAAGGGATATCTTTACTCCGCTGCAGCTAAATCCTGTTGGATTCATGTATATGGATGAAAAGAGGCAGAATGCTACCATTCTTGACATGATTGAGTATGACTGGAATCTGGACACTATACGCGGATGGTTCGGAGAATTGCCGGACTGGGTATCTTATGACCAGAATATCCTTGCTATTCTCAATGATATACAGTCAGAAAAGGGGTATTACTTCCAGCACCGCCAGGATATTCAGAGGGATATTCGAAATAAGCGAGCATTCATTGAAGAAATCGGAGAAAGCCTTCCGGCTGGATACTGTGCGGATAACTGGGAAAACGCCAATGTTGGTGATTTATATACCAAAATAGAGACTATCCGTAATGAAAATGAGCTGATTGCAAAGGCAAAGCAGATGCTGGAAAACCGTGATAACAAAGTAAGAAAGTTCCAGGCAGACCGTGAAATATCTATTGCAGCTCTGGACAGAGAGATGAGTGCTACAAAAGGCAGACTGCAGAATGAGATTACAAAGCTCCAGGAGCAGATGAAAGCTAAGGAAGCAGAATTAAATGGCCTTATGGACAAGAGAAGTGACAAACTTGCGGTAATCGAGGAGAAATACAAGGCTGACATTTCCAGATATGATGCAGAGGTAGAAAGCTACCGGGAGTATGCCGAAAGAGAACAGATGGACTTCTCTGATTTGATGGAACAGGCTGCCTTAGTAGAAGAAATGAAGGGTTATATCAACGAGTACCGCCGCATGGAGAATCTGGAAGAGGAAGTGGAAGAGCTTTCACAGGAGGCGAGGGAGCTTACCAGAAAAATTGAACTTGCCAGGACACTTCCTGGTACTATTTTGGAAACGTCTACCATACCGATTGATGGCCTTACTGTGAAAGATGGCATTCCTCTGATACATGGACTTCCTATAAGCAATCTTTCCGAAGGTGAGAAGCTTGATCTTTGCATTGACGTAGCTATCCAGAAGCCAAATGGCCTGCAGATTATTCTCATTGATGGTGTAGAAAAGCTTGCCACTAATTTAAGGGAAAAACTGTACCAGAAATGCAAAGATAAGGGGCTGCAGTTTATTGCTACCCGAACAACGGACGATGAGGATTTAACCGTAGTGGAATTATAGGAGGAAAGTTATGGAGAAAAAAGAAGTTATCCTTGCGGAACAGAAAACAGAAATGTTATCTAATGCTTTTTCAGATACGGAAGCTTTTAATAAAATTTACAAAATCGGAACAATGTTTGCATCATCTTCTTTAGTTCCAGATAATTACCAGAATAAACCAATGGATTGCGTTATTGCTGTTGATATGGCAAATCGTATGGGAGTAAGCCCAATGATGGTAATGCAAAATCTGTATGTTGTAAAAGGCAAACCTTCCTGGAGCGGACAGGCTTGTATGTCGCTTATCGAAGGAAGTGGAAAGTTTAAAGGTGTCCGTCCGGTATACTTTGGAGAAAAAGGAACAGATGAACGAGGATGCCGCATTGAAGCTGTGTGGGCTGATACCGGAGAAAAAGTTGTTGGAACGGAAATTACAATAAAGATGGCAAAGGATGAGGGCTGGTATTCCAAGAAAGATAAATATGGAAATGAAACAAGCAAATGGCAGACCATGCCGGAGCAAATGCTTGCTTATCGTGCGGCTTCATTTTTTGCCAGGGTATATATTCCAAATGCCTTAATGGGCGTGTATGTAGAAGGTGAAGCAGAGGATATTGATAAAGAACCGAGAAGAAAAGCACCTGACCCGTTTAATGAAGGAGGTATGGAATAATGATACTGACAGCTGAAAACTATTATTCACAGGAAGCTAACCTGGAATATCTCTCGGTTAGCCAGTATAAAGATTTCGTTGGAACTATTGGCCGCCCTGGCTGTGAGGAACAGGCTATCGCAAAGTTAAATGGAGAATGGGAAATGGAGAAGACCACGGCATTGATGGTTGGTTCTTATGTAGATTCTCATTTTGAAGGCTCCTTAGCTACGTTTAAGGCAAAGAATCCGGATATCTTTACAAAGCAGGGGCAGTTAAAGGCAGATTACCGGCAGGCAGAAGAAATAATTAACCGAATTGAACGGGATGAATTATTTATGAAGTATATGAGCGGTGAAAAACAGGTAGTTATGACCGCTGAACTATATGGAGCGAAGTGGAAGGTAAAGCTGGACAGCTATCTTCCTGGTAAAGCTATAGTAGACCTTAAGATTATGAGGGAGCTACATAAGGCAGAGTATGCCAAGGACTATGGATATATGAATTTTATTGAATACTGGGGGTATGACCTGCAAGCTGCAATCTATCAGGAAGTAGTTTACCAGAATACAGGGGAGCGTCTTCCGTTCTACATTGCTGCGGCTTCAAAGGAAAAATATCCTGATTTGGAACTCATATGGATTGATGATGAACGTCTGAAAGAAAAGCTGGCAGAGGTAGAGCAGAACACTCCGAAGATACTGGCACTGAAAAAAGGAGATATAGACCCTATACGGTGTGAAATGTGTGATTACTGTAAGCACACAAAAGTTTTGACAGCTCCTGTGCATTATTCAGAGCTATTGGGGGATGTGTAATGGAGAAAACAAGTCTTTTAGTAGACGATATGACACACTGCATTTACTGTAACCGTCCAGCGGAAGAACATCATGTCTTTTTTGGAAATCCAAACCGTGCGGCGGCAGACCGCAGAAGATTGGTGGTTCCTTTATGTTCGGAACATCATAGGACAGGGAAAGATGCACCGCACAAAAATCGGATTGTAGACATGACTTTGAAATGCTGGGCTCAGACGGTTTATGAAGAGAAGTGTGGAACCAGAGAGGACTTCAGGAGAGAATTTGGAAAGTCCTATTTATAAGCACCTTCTGTAATTGTCTCACGAACTTTTACAGTTGAAAACCGAAACCTCCTGCCCTTCTGGGTGGGAGGGGAAAGGAATGACATGGTATATAAATTTACGATACTTGGAAAGCTGCCAGGGTTAAATGAGTATACAGCGGCTAACCGCACACATCCCAATAAAGGGAGCCGTATGAAAAAAGAGGGTGAACAGACCGCTATGTGGGCTATACGGCATGAGCTTGGTAGACTGCATATAGAAAAGCCTATCCGTATGCACTATTGCTTTTATGAGCCGAATAAGAAACGAGATTTGGATAATATTTCTTCTTTTGCCCATAAGGTAATCCAGGACAGTCTTGTGAAACTTGGAATCCTTAAAAATGACGGTTGGAATGAGATTGTAGGGTATACGGATCAATTCTATTGCGACAGGCAGAATCCAAGAATAGAAGTAAAGCTGGAGGAGGTAGAAAATGAAAAAATGGCTTATCAAGCACAGTGAGGTGGTTAAGTGACGGATGGAAATTACATAAAAATCTACCGCTCTATGCTTGACTGGGAATGGTATCAAGATATCAATACCTGCAGATTATTTTTGCATATGCTCCTGAAAGCAAATTGGAAAGACGGAAAATTCCAAGGTACAACTGTGCCGCGTGGTTCATTCATATCCTCTCTGCCAAAGCTTTCCGAAGAAACAAAACTGACAGTTGATGAAATTCGGACAGCTTTGAAGCACCTGGAAAAAACAGGGGAAGTTACCAGGCAAACCACAAACCGAAGTTCCATGTTTACCGTGGTTAATTACCAGTTGTACCAAGGAACTTCCCAGACAAATCCCAATCCAATCCCAGGCAGTTCCCAGTCTATTCCCAGTCCATTCCCAGCAATAGAAGAAGAGAAAGAAAGGGAAGAAGGAAAAGAAATTAAGAAGGAAAGAAAGAATATTACAGTTTCTAACGAAACTGTTTGTCAGACTGACGTCAGACTTATCCTTGATGCATGCAACAGTATTCCTTCTTTGGAGAAAAGCAATTACAGGCGTATGGGTTTGTGTAAAAGAGTATTATTATTCAGGAAGAGATGAAGTGGCACAGAAAACAGATGCAGAGTACACTGAGGATTTAAAGCAGTTCCTTGGCAGCATTAAGATTAAAGCAGTAATCGTTGACCCGAGTGCCGCTTCTTTTATTGCACAGTTAAAGAAAAGCGGATTTAAGGTAAGGAAAGCGAATAACGATGTTCTGGATGGAATTCGCTTTGTTGGAACACTACTTAATCAGAAAAAGATACGGTTTTATAAAGACTGTGTTAATACCGTAAAAGAATTTAATTCTTATGTATGGGACAACAAGGCAGTGGAAAAAGGGGAAGACAAGCCGGTAAAACAGTTTGACCATTGCATGGATGCGGTAAGGTATTTCTGCATGACAGTAATTAAGATGAAGCAGTCATTAAGCATTTTGAAATAGAGGTGAAAAGAGTGGATTTAGAGAGTGCAAAAAAACTCATTAAGGAGCATATGCCAGTTCATGAGAAATTCGTGAAAGATGCAATTGAGGCGAAGAGGTATTATCGGAACGAGAATGATATATTGACAAAAGGTGCGAGAAGGGAAAAGGAACAGTCAGAAGATACTCCTATCCGTAGTGCAGATAATCGCATTAGTCATAATTTCCACGGGCTTTTGGTAAATCAGAAAACTGCATATATGTTTACAGCCTCACCTTTGTTTGACATCGGAAATCCAGAAGCAAACAAAAGGATAGCCAATGTCCTTGGGGATAAATATGCAAAAGTCTGCAAAGATTTGTGTATCAATGCCTCCAATGCTTCTGTGTCATGGCTACATTATTGGAAGGATGAAAAAGGTACATTCAAATATGGTGTCATAGAAAGCGAGCAGATCATACCAGTGTGGAGCAGTGATTTGGAAAGAGAACTGCAGTCGGTACTGCGTGTATATCGAAGAACCCAGGATGATGGGAAAACATATACAGTGTATGAGATATGGACAGAAAAGGAGTGCCAGTCTTTTATAAGACAGGAAAATCTATCGGTAGATATTGGGCTTTCGTATTATAGTATATTGGATTTTTCCGTTGTGGATACGTCAGAAGGAAGCATTTATGATCATGGGATGGAAAGAGTCCCTTTCATCCCTTTTTTCAATAATAATGTGAATACCAATGATTTGAAAAATATCAAAGGACTGATAGACGCTTATGATAAAGTTTACAGCGGTTATGTGAATGACTTGGAAGATATACAGGAAATCATCTTTATTTTAAGTGGTTATGGCGGCACTGATTTGAAAGAGTTTATGCAGGACTTGAAATTGTATAAGGCTGTAAAACTGGATGCCGACAGCGATAAGCCGGGGTTATCCACACTTGCCATTGATATTCCGGTGGAGGCAAGAGAAAAGCTTCTTGCCATGACTAGAAAAGAAATCTTTGAACAGGGTCAGGGAGTAGACCCACAGCCGGAATCATTTGGCAACAAATCAGGCGAGGCTTTGAAGTTTATGTATGCTCTCTTGGAACTGAAAGCCGGTTTGATGGAAACAGAGTTTAAGCTTGGTTTCGGAGAACTTGTAAGGGCGATCTGTCAGTATTTGAATGTACCTTGTGAAACGCTTACCCAGACATGGACGAGGACATCCATTAAAAACGATACCGAGATTTCAGATATTTGTAGAAACAGCGTAGGAATCATATCTAATAAGACTGTTTTGAAAAACCATCCTCTTGTTGAAAATGCGGAAGAGGAAGAAAAACAGATAGCCAAGGAGAAGAAAGAGGCAGAGGAATCAGAACAGGAGTACAAAAGAGCATTTGCAGATAAAAGCGGTGATGTAGATGAAGAATAGCGAATATTGGAAAAGGCGGTTCGAACAGCTCGAAGATGAGAATTATGCAAAGACAGAAAGCTACTACAAGGATGTAGAGAAACAGTTCCGCATGGCACAGAATAGCGTACAGGCAGATATTGAAAAATGGTATTGGAGACTGGCAGATAATAATGATATTTCCTATGCAGCAGCAAAAAAGCTGTTGAAAAAGAATGAGTTAGAGGAGTTCCATTGGACAGTAGAGGAATATATCAAATATGGTCAGGAAAATTCCATGAATCAGAAGTGGATGAAGGAATTGGAGAATGCTTCTGCAAGAGTACATATTTCCCGTCTGGAAGCCATAAAGCTTCAGATACAGCAGGAAGCCGAAAAGCTATTCTTGGAATATGAAGGGGCAACAACAGAATTTTTAAAAAGAACCTATGCAGATGGTTTCTATCATACAGCATTTGGGATTGCAAGAGGGACTGGTGTAGGAAGCAGTCTGGCAAAGCTGGATTCTGATACAATTGAAAAATTGATAAAGAAGCCCTGGGCACAGGATGGGAGCAATTTTTCTGACCGTATCTGGGCAAATAAAAAGAAACTGGTAAACGTACTGCACACAGAATTGGCACAGAATGTCATCAGAGGGGAAAGCCAGGAAAAGGCTGCTAAGAGAGTAGCGGAACAAATGGGAGCATCTATGAGACAGGCAAGGACACTGGTATATACAGAAAGTGCCGCGATTGCTTCAGGTGCAAGAAGAGACTGTCTTAAAGACCTTGGTGTAGAGCAGTATGAGATTGTAGCAACTCTTGATAGCAAGACATCAGACATTTGCCGGGAGATGGATGGTAAGGTGTTCGATATGAAAGAATATCAGGTAGGACTTACCGCACCGCCGTTTCATCCTAATTGTCGTTCTTGCACTTGCCCATATTTCAATGATGAATTTACCATTGGAGAAGAAAGAGCAGCAAGAAATGAGGAAACAGGAAGAACTTATTATGTACCGGCAGATATGAAATATCTGGAGTGGAAAGAGAAATTTGTAGATAAGGACGCCAAAGAACCTAAATCTGTGCTAACTCTTACTGAGATAGGAGCAATTATAAGATATGTAAGTCCGGATTCTTATGTTCTGAATGATAAATTAAGGCATGGAGATGAGTTGACAGAGGAAGAAAAAGAATGGATAATAGACTTAGATAATGCACTAGATAAAATGCAGGACTATGAGGGGATAGTATATCGGTCTGTTTCGGATTTTGGAATTGGTGATGTAGATGAATTTATAAATTCTTATGTACCTGGATGTACAAAAGAATTTCCATCATATATATCTTCTTCTGAAAACGTATATGATGAGAGCTTTTCAATACAGTATGCTATTTGGTCGAAACATGGAAAGGATATTCGAGAATATAACCAGAAAGAAAAAGAGGTATTGTTTAAGCGGAATAGCAAGTTTAAGGTGATAAGAGTTGAGAAAAATATAATTTATTTGGAGGAAAAATGATGGCATTAACGGCGAGAGAATGGACTTTATTACCAAAAGACGAAATGGAGGCAAGACAAGGTGAATTGTCTCCGGGAGAATGCTTTAAGCTTAGGACGGAGCTAAGTATGATACATTTGACAGAGGAACAAAAAGCCAGAATGACAGAGGAGGAAAAAAACAAATTTATTAATCAGAAATATCCCAAAAGAACAGAAGAGGAAAAGAGAGAGATTGAAAGACAAGCAAGAGAAGTTTTTAGATCGCTGCTGGAGGATTAAAGATGGCAAAGGATGATTATTTTGTAATTGTATACAGGATACTGAATTATCTGTATGAATGTTTCAAAGCCGGCGAAAGACCGGATATGGAAATGTTCGGACCCGTTGCTCTTCGGATTAATAATGGATATTGGGTGAATGTCATGGAAAGTCTTTATTTGGTGGTTTTTATGCTACAAATTAAAAAGTTGCACTGGCACAACAGAATGGAGGACATATGGAACTTAACAGTTTAGAAATAAATACAAGCGGCAGCTTAGGAAATATTATTCTGAATGGAGAAGACATATCGAAAAAAATTACAAAGGTAGAATATGTACATGAAGGAGGCGAAATTCCATTTATAAAAATAACATATCCTGTAGATGAAATAAAAATTAATGCAAATGTAATAGTAAATGAAATACCAGATAATCAGAACACTTAGAGATAGGTGTTCTTTTTATATGCCGCCTTTCCGGTACCGCAGGCGGAAAAGAACGGGACATCACCGGACACGACCGGGGCAACAAGTGAAGATGAAAGGAGACTATCATGAAGAAAGAAGATTTTATTTCGCTTGGAATTAGCGAGGAACTTGCAGAAAAAGCAGCAGAAGCTTCCGCAAAAGAGCTGGAAGGCTTTATACCTAAATCACGTTTTGAGGAAGTCAATGAGGCAAAGAAACAGCTTGAAAAAGATGTAAAGACCAGAGACGGACAGTTGGAAGAGCTTAAAAAAGCAAATGGTAATAATGAGGAGCTGCAAAAGCAGATTAAGGAGCTTCAGGAAACAAACAAAACCGAGAAAGCAAAATACGAGTCTGACATTAAGGACTTAAGACTTTCTAATGCTATAAAGCTTTCTCTGGCTGGAAAAGTACACGATGAGGAGATTGTGGCTGGCCTTTTTGACAAGACAAAGCTGGTTCTTGGAGAAGATGGCAAGGTTTTGGGACTGGAAGAGCAGATTAAGGAGCTTCAGGAAACAAAGAAATTCCTGTTTAAGCAGGTAAATGGTGGCTATAACCCACAGGGCGGAAGCCATACAGTAACGAACCCGTTTGCAAAAGAAACTTTTAACTTAACAGAACAGGGAAAATTATTAAAAGAAAATCCGGCACAGGCCAGAGAGCTGGCAGCAGCGGCCGGAATGACCATTTAAGAAAGGAAAAGGTGATATTTTATGGCAGCAACAAAATTATCAGACGTTATTGTACCGGTTTTATTCAATCCCTATGTAGTGAACCGTACAATGGAGTTATCTGCTCTGGTTCGGAGCGGGATTGTAACAAATAACAGTGAGTTTGACACATTAGCTTCACAGGCATCTCCGCTTGTGAATATGCCGTTCTTTGAGGATTTAACCGGAGAATCCGAGCAGATTATCGAAGATGCGAACCTGGAGGCTAATAAAATCAATTCCAACAAGGACGTAGCGGCTATTATTCGCCGTGCTAAGATGTGGGCGGCAACAGATTTATCCGCAGCACTGGCAGGCAGTGACCCAATGAAAGCTATTGGTGATTTGGTGGCACGGTTCTGGGAAAGAGACTTGCAAAAAGAGCTGGTGGCTGTGCTTGGTGGCATCTTTGGAACCTACACTCCTCCGGAAGGGCATGCAACTACACCACTGGCATCTAATATATTAGATATTTCTGGAAAATCTGGATCAGCGGCAAACTGGAGTGGTACAGCCTTCATTGATGCAGAGCAGTTGCTTGGAGATGCTAAGGCACAGCTTACTGGTGTATGTATGCACAGTGCAACAGAGGCTTATTTGAAGAAGCAGAACCTGATTGAAACGGTGCAGCCGTCTAATGATGTGTCCTTTGGATTATACCAGGGAAAGCGTGTTATCGTTGATGATGGTTGCCCGGTAGAAAAGGGTGTGTATACTACCTATTTATTTGGAAATGGTGCTGTTGCTCTTGGAAACGGAAGTCCGGTCGGATTTGTGCCTACAGAAACTGACAGAGATAAAAAGAAAGGATCTGGCGTTGATTATCTGATTAACCGCAAGACTATGATTCTTCATCCAAGAGGAATTAAATTTACCAATGAAAAGGTAGCTAAGACAGAAGGCCCTTCCCGTGCAGAGTTGAAAAATGCACAGAACTGGAAGCCTGTTTATGAATCAAAGCAGATTAGAATTGTGGCATTTAAGCACAAATTGGGGTAGGTGAAATTTATGTCAGAGGAACTTGAGTTATTAGGCAAGTTGAAAACTTCCCTTGGAATACAGGGAGAGGAAAAAGATGGTGAATTAAAATTGTGTCTTGAAGAGGCAGAGGAGATAGCGGTTAATTACTGTAATCTGTCAGAGCTTCCAGATGGGCTTAAAAATACGGTGGTGCGTATGGCAGTCGATATTTACCGGAACGAACAGCCAGGGGATAACATGGTTCCTCTGGCTGTGAAATCCATTAGTGAGGGAGACACAAGTACAAGCTTTGGAACTGTGCAGGTAAGCGGATATGCAGAGTCTGTATTGAAGGATTATAAAAACCAGCTTAACCGGTATAGAAAGGTGTGTTTTTGATGAATGCAGAGCAGCTACATAGAAAAGCAGTAGAAAGTCGCTATACTGGTATTTGCAATGTATATGAGCAGAAAGCAGAAAGAAATGAAGTTACAAAACTAATGGAGCAAAAGGAAGTCCTTGTACTGGAGAATCAGCCTTGCAGGATTTCCTTTTCTTCTGTTCCGTCGGCATCAGAAAAACAGAATGCAGCAAAAGTTGATCAGATAGTGACTTTGTTTATTGCTCCAGAACTGGAAATAAAAGCCGGTTCCAAGATTGTAATAACCCAGGATAATGTGACCAGAGAGTACAGCAAAAGTGGAATATCAGCCGTATATCCATCCCATCAGGAAATAACGTTGGAACTGCTTGGAGGTTATGCATAATGGCAAGTTGGGGAAGTTGTGATTTCAGCGAGTTGGAAAAGCTAAGGGACAGCTTGGAGGCAATGGGGAATCAGAAGAAGGCAGATGCTTTCTGTGAGGACTGTGCCAAGGAGCTTGCCGCCAGATTGCTTCGGAAGGTAATTAAGCGAACACCAACAGATACGGGAAATTTAAGAAAGAATTGGACAACGCAAGCAGACGGAAGCGGCTCGGAAGGGTTAAAGACCAGAGGAGCAACACAGTATGTAGATACGTTAAAAGTACATCGCTATGGTAACAATTTTGTGGTCAATATAACAAACCCAACAGAGTATGCGAGTTTTGTTGAATTTGGACACAGGACCGTAGATCATAAAGGATGGGTTAATGGTCAATTCATGCTTACAATATCCGAAAAGGAAATTGCTGATGCAGCTCCAGGAATTCTGGAGAAGAAACTGACAGCCTATTTGAAAGAGGTGTTTCAATGAACTTAGATGATATTACCGTGGGAATTTCACAGGCGATTTACAATGAATTTGGAGAGGATTATACAATTTATAGCGATGACATCAGTCAGGGAATGTCAGAACCCTGCTTTCTTGTATTGCCAATTAATTCAAGCCGTGAGCTGATTGTAGGAAACCGCTACGAAAGTAGAAATCCATATGATATTCATTATTTTCCACAAAAGGAGAATGACCGAAGCGAGATAAATACTGTAGAGGCACGTCTGTATGTGGCCTTGGAGTATATTACGGTCAATGATGGGCTAGTCCGTGGGATAAATATGAATTCCCAGGTAACAGATGGTGTACTGCATTTTTTTGTTGACTATAATATGTTCCTGAATAAAAAACTTTTTGCAGCCGAAGAGATGCAGAAGTTATCAGTTACAGTTAAATTGAAGGAGTGATACTATTTGCCAGATAAAAAGACAGAAACAAAGGTAAAGGAACCAATCTTTACAAAAGAGCAGCTTTTAACGTCAAAAAAATATGAAAAAGACAGAGATATTATAGATGCTGTATTGGAAGAAGGGAGCTACACAGAAAGTGAAATTAGAAAAATAATCGAACAGTTTAAGAAAGGTAAGGTGAACTAAATGCCATTAGGTGGAGGAAAATTTACGACACAGAATAAGATACTTCCGGGCTTTTATGCAAATTTTGTTAGTATGGCAAGAGCATCATCTGTTGTATCAGACAGAGGATATGTGGCGTTGCCAATGGAGCTTGACTGGGGTATTGATGGTGCTGTTTTTGCAGTGGAAAATGCAGATTTCCAAAAGAACTCAATGGATATCTTTGGATATTCCTATGATTCTGACCAGATGAAGTCACTAAGAGATTTATTCTTAAATGCAAAAACTGCATATATTTACCGGCTAAACAGCGGAGGAAAGGCAGCGAATACATACGGAACAGCAAAGTACAGCGGAGTCCGGGGAAATGATATCAAGACGGTAATCCAGACAAACGTAGATGATCCGTCAAATTTTGATGTGATTACCTATGTTGGAACTTCTAAAGTAGATGTACAGACGGTTTCCAGTGCAGCAGAGCTTGTAGATAACAGCTTTGTTTCGTTTAAAAAGGAGGCAGTTCTTGAAGCTACAGCAGGAATTCCGATGACAGGGGGAAAGAACAAAGCAGATGTTACTGGTGAGGACCACCAGACGGCTCTGGTTAAATTAGAAGCATATACAGCTAATATTCTTATTTGTACTTCTACAGATGAGAAAATCAAAAAGCTGTATGCTGCCTTTGTTAAAAGGCTCAGAGATGATGTCGGTGTAAAGCTTCAGGCAGTAATCCATAATTTCCCTGGAGATTACCCTGGAGTAATCAACCTGAAGAATACTGTAGCTGACAGCGGAGCGAAAGGAAATGAGTTGGTGTATTGGCTTGGTGGTGCCGAAGCGGCTTGTGCAGTTAATAAAACACTCACAAACCGTACTTATGATGGCGAATACACGGTAAATGCAGAGTATACGCAGACGGAGCTTATAAAGGCAATTCAGGATGGAGAGCTTTGCTTCCATAATGTAGGCTCTGAAATTCATGTTCTGGATGATATTAATTCCTTTGTTACCTTTACCGAGGAAATGAATAAGGATTTTTCAAAGAATCAGGTAATCAGAGTATTAGATCAGTACGGAAACGATATTGCCCTTTTATTCAATACCAAGTATCTTGGAAAAATTCAGAATGACAAGGACGGAAGAGTATCTTTCTGGGGTGATTTGGATGACTACAATAAAAAGCAGCAGAAGCTCCGTGCGGTAACCAACTATAATCCGGAGGAGCTTACTGTAGAGGCTGGAGAAGAAAAGGACAGTGTTGTAGTAGAGAACCCGGTGCAGGCAGTGTGCGCAATGGCAAAATGCTACATGAGAGTCTATGTAAGATAAGGAGGAAGAGCAGATGTTTAAAACGAATTTGCAGTTTTTTGCTGATGATGTAATGGAAGCAAAGGACGCGGTTTCTGCTAAACTGGCAAAATGCTATGTGACGATTGAAGGAAACCGTTATCTCTTAATGCAGGCCAAGAGTTTTGAAGCAAATTTTAAGAAAAACAAAAAGACGGTATCCATATTAGGAAAGACCGGAGAGGGAAACAAGGCTTCTGGCTGGTCTGGTAGTGGAAAGATGGTTATTTACCATAATACAGAGCTTTTCAATGATTTGCTTGAACGCTACAAGAATACAGGTGAGGATATTTATTTTGATGTACAGGTAACCAATGAGGACCCAACCAGTGCTGCCGGAAGAAATACCAAGATTTACAAAAACTGTAATCTGGATGAAGGAACCTTACAGAGTTTTGATGCAGCCGGAGAATGGCTGGAACAGGAAGTTTCATTTACCTTTGAGGATTATGAGGGTCCTGAAAAATATAAGCAGCTTGCAGGTATGCAGTAGAAGAAAAGGAGAAAGAGAAAAATGAGTAATTTTGAAGCATTTTTAAATCAGAACAAGAAGAAGCAGAAAAATGTAAAAGTGGTAGCAAGTAAAGCTTTTGTAGGAAATGAAGGGAAACCATTAGAGTGGGAAATCCGCCAGTTAAAATCAAAGGAGGCAGATTATATCCGTAATGAATGTACTTCGGTTGGAAAAGGCGGGAAAGTTGTAATGGATGGTGCAAAATTTAACCGCATGGTAGCTGCTAAGTGTACAGTATATCCGAACTTGAATGACAAGGAACTTCAGGACTCCTATGGTGTAATGGGGGCAGAGGAGCTGATTCAGGAAATGCTGGATAATGATGGTGAATTTCAGGAGTATGTAGGAAAAATCCTTGAAATAAGCGGATATGGTAAAACGGATACAGAACTAGAAGAAGAAGCAAAAAACTAATAAATGGAGGCGATGTGGACAGCAATTACTATTATTATTGTTTGCATCGCTTCCACTGGACACCGAGACAGTTTTTAGAATTTGATAGGTATGAAAAGGCATTAATCATGGCTTGCATTGATATACGGACAGAAAAAGAAAAAAAGGAAGCGGCAAAGATGAATAGATGACCGCGTAGTCTGGACTTTAATAACTCCCTGTTGTATAATAGAACTATATTGTACAATAGGGAGGAAAACATGAAGAGATGGAAATGCGGAAGAAAATATACTTATCTGATACTAGTTTTAACTATTGCTGGGTATATTGTTTTTGGAATTATTCAGGTAGGTAAATCTTATAAAACATATCAACTAACAGATTTTATAGTAGTTGGTATTATACTTTTGCTATTGGGGATTGCCGAAAAGCGGCTTATAGGGAAATTTTTAAATAATTCATCTGTATTAAAGCAAAACAATGAAAATTTAAAAGCTGAGCAAGAGAAAATATATAATTATGATGAAGTAAATGTAGCATTAGACCAGACAAAAATAAAACTGTCAGCTGATGAAAAAATATTGCAAGGGAAAGTTGTTGACATATTAACTAAAAGCCTTTTGAGAAAAAGAGGTTATGGAGTATATATGAAAACATCGGAAAATGAAGATTATTTTTTTAGAGAACTTGTAAAAAATATAGAGAATAGTGGTTTAAAATCAGCGTTATTGTACTTAGAACCGATGTCGGATAAAAGTTTTAGTGTTCACTATGATGGTTATCAAATAGGAAGAATAAAGTTAAGTGGAAATAAAACTCGTATGCAGGTTTTGGTAGGATTACATGGAATGAAATTGTACGAAAATTTAACGGTGGAAGAGTATGTTGAAAAAATTTCTTTTTGGATAAAACATGCAAAGCATTGCTTAAGAGATTAGCAATTTTGCATATAAATATACAAAATTGAAAAATGTATTTCAAGGCACCCAGAGAAATCTAGGTGATTTTGTTATTGAAGGGCGTGGCAAAATGCTACGTCTTATTTTATTACAAAAAATCAGCAGAAAGGATTGAAAAATATGTTAGTAGAAATCACAAAAATCAATAAGGAAGAGGTAACTGTAGTAACCAGTCTTGATGTGGCTGAGACTTTTGAAAAGCAACATAAAGATGTACTTGAAAGTATTCGTGTCATAAAAGATACGTTGAGTACAGCGGAATTTTCCGCCCTATTCTATGAAGCAACATATAAGGCCGCTAACGGAAAAGCAAATCCTATGTACTATATGAACCGTGACGGTTTTACTCTTTTGGTCATGGGCTATACTGGTGAAAAAGCAATGAAATTTAAGCTTGCCTATATTAAGCAATTCAATGCAATGGAACAGGCTCTCATCGGCAAAATGAAAGAGCGTGAGAAAGGAATTGCTGTAAGACAGGCTCTCACAAAGGCAATCCAGCAGTCAGAAGAGAATGAAAGAATGCACGGCCACGCCTATTCTACTTACACAAACTGCATTTACAAGGTGGTATTCGGCATGAATGCGAACCAGCTCCGGGAAAAGTATGGATTAGGAAAGAAGGATAATATTAGAGATTGCTTTACAGAAGAGGAGTTAAAGGCTGTACAGTCAATGGAATGTCTTGTTAGCGGTCTGGTTGATTGCGGATGGGGATATGACCAAATTAAGGAATTTATCCAGCAGACAAATGTCAAGAAGATTGCTGCATAGAGAGCTTAGAAATAGGCTTTCTTTTTTATGTATCAATTTAAGAAAGGAGAAATTTCATGCCAGGACTTAATACGTCTATTCAGATTAAAGACCGACTGTCACCTGCTTTTAGAACAATGACACAAAGCATTAATGTGTGCCTTGGTGCGTTTGCTGATATGCAGACAGCCACCGGACAGGCGGTAAATACAGATGCAATCAGGGCGGCACAGGTCGCCATGAATGATATGAACATGGAAACTTCCAGAATTGATGACGAGCTAAGAAAAGCTGCTACAGCTCAACATCAGTTTAATGATTCTGTAAGAACTGGTCATACAGCAGCAGAGGAATTGCTAGGAAAAGTAAAGGCTGTAGTAGGGGCCTATGTTGGAATGCGTGCAGTAAGTGGTGTGATTGGGTTGTCTGATGAAATGGCACAGACGGCAGCAAGACTTAACTTAATGAACGATGGCTTGCAGACTACAGCAGAATTACAAGAAAAAATATATATGTCAGCTCAAAATTCAAGAGCTTCATATATGGATACAGCGGCAGCAGTATCACGAATGGGTATGTTGGCTAAGGATGCATTTTCCGGAAATGATGAACTTATCCAGTTTACAGAACTGATGAATAAGAACCTTAAAGTAGGCGGTGCATCAGCACAGGAACAGGCATCAGCGATGTATCAGCTTACACAGGCTATGGCTTCTGGCAGGCTCCAGGGAGATGAATACCGAAGTATTATAGAAAACGCTCCGTTGTTGGCTTCTGCGATTGAGGACTATATGGTGAATGTTCAGCACGCCCAGGGCAGCATGAAAGACTGGGCATCAGAAGGTCTTCTTACAGCCGGTGTTATCAAAGCTGCAATGTTTAATGCGGCAGATGAGACAAATGCTAAATTTGAAGAAATTCCAATGACTTGGAGTGATGTAGCTAATTTTGTGAGAAATGCAGGAGTTATGGCATTTCAACCGATTCTGCAGCAGATTAACCAAATTGCAAATAATGCCAATACTCAGACAGTAGTACAAGGTATCGTTGGAGGAATGGCAACAATCGCGGCAGCTGTAGGACCTGTGCTGAATCTTATGGTAGATGGTGCTGGCTGGATAGTAGAAAATTGGTCGATGATAGAACCTTTAGTCTGGGGTGTAGCTGGAGCCGTAGGGGCTTATGCCATTGCACAGGGAATAGCAAATATTCAGGCGGCAATCGCCAATGGCCAAGGGGCGGCGTATGTGACATTACAGCTGGCAAAGGCGGCAGGGTTGGCAGTGGTAGCCTTAATGACTGGAAATGCTACATTAATGCAAACAGCATATAATACCGCAGTTGCGGCATTCCCAGGGATTTTTATTTTAACAATTATTGGACTGGTTGTATCTGCTTTGGTTAAATGGGTGCAATCGGTAGGAGGCGTAAGGATAGCCTGGGCTATTATGGTTGATTATATAAAATATGGAATCGCATTGTTGATAGCAGATATAAGCATGGCAAATACAAGAATTGCAAATTTTTGTGGAAAAATATCCTTGTCATTTAAAGCAATGGGAATAAATATGGCAAATGCTGTTGGAGAGAGTAAGGTGAATATTCTTACTTATTTGCAAGATTTAATTAATAATTCTATTTCAATGATAAATGGGTTTATTGATATTCTAAATAAAATACCAGGAGTTTCTATTGAGGCTATTAGTTGGACTGCTACTTTTGCTACAGATGCGGCAATGGCAGAAGCAGATAAGAAAAGTGCGAGAGAATCCTCTTTTAAAGCAGCTGAGGCGGCATATGCAAATGAAAAAGCAAATAGAGAAAGAAAAAGTCAGCAATTATTGGAAAAGGCTAATTATGAGCATGCAAACAGACGAAGAGAAATTGAACAGATGAGGAAAGAAGCAACGGAAAATAAGTCGGAAAAGGCAAATGAAACAGCCTTGAATTATGCCGCAGTTACAGCAGCTAATACTGGTAAAATTGCAGATTCTACCGAGATTTCCAGTGAGGACTTAAAATATCTCAGGGATATTGCAGAAAGAGACATCATTGACCGAACGGTGTTCCGGGATATCAAGGTGGATTTAGGCGGTGTGATTAACCAGGTGAATGAAATGAGTGATTTGGACGGTATCGCAGCGTACATTGGTGAGAGCGTTCGTAGAGAAATGCTTATTTCAGCGGAAGGGGTGCATTGATGATTACAAATACAATACAGGCAGGAATCAAGGCGGCAATAAAGCCGCTTTTGGTTTCCCTTTCCCAGCAGCAGGGCTATCACTTTTATTTTGGTACAGAAATGCTTCCTGTGACACCGGAGAAGCTTTCTACCAAGATTAAAAACAAGAATAAGACAATTACCCTGATGAACGAAGGAGAGGTAAATCTGCTTAAGACGGCAGGTCTCACAGAATATAAATTTGATATTTTGCTTCCGAATGTATCTTACCCTTTTGCAGAGTATTTATTTGAATTCCAGCCGGCTGGGTACTACCTGGAATTTTTAGAAAAGCTGAAAACAGAGAAAGAACCGTTTCAGTTTATTGTAAGCCGCGTGCATCCGGGACGAGGAAGCCTTTTTAAAACGAACACAACCGTAACCTTAGAAGAATATGAAATTAAGGAAAGTGCAGAAGATGGTTTTGATTGCATAGTATCTGTGGAATTGAAGCAATACCGGCCGTTTGAAACCAGAGTTGTAAGGTTGACTAGCAATAAGAAAAAAGCAGGAACGACCGGAAAGAAGCGAGTTGCAAAAAAAGCTGCTTCTGGAACATCGTATACGGTAAAGTCAGGTGACTGCCTCTGGAAGATTTCCAAAAGCTGTTATGGAGATGGAGGAAATGGAAGTAAGATATATGCAGCCAATAAGTCAGCCATTGAGAAAGCAGCGAAGAAACACGGAAAAAGCAGCTCTCAAAACGGAAGATATATATATCCTGGCACTGTGCTTAAGATACCATAAGGAGGGGCTATGGGAATTGAATTACTGATGCAGAATGGAAAGAAAATATATGCTCCAGGTATAGAAGAGGGCATAAAACTTAAAAGCGTGAGAAAAGGAACTCCGGGGCAACTCAATTTTACGGCTATAAACGATGGCTTATTGAAATTCACAGAGGGAAATCCGGTTAGGTTTCTCGTTGATGGTAAAAAGTTGTTTTATGGTTATGTATTTGAAAAAAAGCGGAGTGGCAGGGATACGATAGATGTTGTTTGTTATGATCAGCTCCGGTATTTCAAAAATAAGGATACCTATATTTATAAGAATAAGACAGCATCGCAGGTATTGAAGATGGTTTGCTCTGATTTTGGTTTAAAAGCCGGGAAGATAACAGATACAAAGCATGTTATTTCTAAAAAGCTGGAGAGTAATAAGACGCTGTTTGATATTGTGCAGAACGCTCTGGATGAAACAATGCAGAGTAAAGGAAAACTTTATGTTTTGTATGATGATTTTGGCCGTATATGCCTTACGGATGTTGCAGATATGAAGCTTAATCTTCTGATTTGCGATGAAACAGCAGAAGGTTTCACATATACATCCAGTATTGATAAGGATGTCTACAATAAAATCAAACTGGCATACACTAATCAAAAAACAGGTAAGATAGAAACCTATATTGCTCAGGATAGCAAAAACATCAATAAATGGGGTGTATTGCAGTATTATCAGTCAGAGCAGAATAATGCCGGGTTAAAGTCAAAAACAAATAGCCTGCTTAAGCTGTACAATCGGAAAAGCAGAAACCTCACAATTAAGAATGCTGCTGGTGATATCAGGGTGAGAGCAGGATGTAGCTTACTTGTTTCATTGACTCTGGATGATATCAGAATAAACAACTATATGCTTGTAGATGAAGTAACCCATACCTTTAAAGAAAACGTACATACAATGGACGTAAAACTGATTGGGGGCGATTTTGTATGAGTGATCTTCTTTCGGTTATCAAGCAGGCGGCCATAGAAGCTGTAAGAGAGAGTAAACCGGTAGAATTTTTGACCGGGACTGTAGAATCTGCTTCTCCATTGAAGATACGAATCGACCAGAAAACGCTTCTGGACGAAGATTTTCTGATTCTTACCAGGGAAACAAAAGATTATGAGGTAGAGGCTACTTCTGATGGAGCAAAGAGGAAATACAAGGTGCATAACGCACTGAAAAAAGGAGAAAAATGCTTGATTCTATCAAAACAGGGTGGACAAGATTATCTCGTGCTATGCAGATTGGAGGTGTCTGAGTGATACCAAATGAAGATGATGATTTATTAGAAGAGCTAGAGACAGAAACACAGCCGTCACTTACTTTTGCTATGAATAAGGAGGACAACAAGGTCCAGGGGCAATGTGATGGACTGGAGGCGATGGAGCAGGCCATTTACTGCATCCTTAACACAGAAAGATACCAGTGTCCTATATATGATTGGAGCTATGGTGTAGAGCTAGCTGATTTAATCGGTATGCCGCTGGATTATTGTATAGCAGAAGTGGAAAGGCGAATCAAGGAAGCTCTGGAGGCAGATGACAGAGTAATATCTATTGATAACTTCCAATTTGATTTACCGGAATCCGGTACGCTGGCTGTTGAGTTCATTGTCAGTACAATCTTTGGAACAACAAAAGTAAATAAAGAGGTGAATATTTAAGATGTATGAAGAAAAGACCTATGAGGCTCTCTTGGAGGAAAAACTTAGCCTGGTAGATGATAAATTTGATAAAAGGCAAGGGTCTCCAATTTATGCAGCTTTGGCACCAAACAGTGTTGAGCAGGCAAGGCTATATTCTCATCTTGCATGGTTGCATAATCAAATGTTTGGAGATACAGCGGAAAGAGATGGATTAACAAGGATTGCACGGGACACCAGGGGGCTTTCTCCAAGTGCTGCAACTTATGCAGTACGAAAATGTGTAGCTGATGCAGTTCTTCCACTTGGGCTTAGCGTATCTTTGGATATACTGAACTATACCATAACAGAGGCCGTAGATGAGGCAGGTAGCTCGGGTGAATATGTTTACAAGGCTGTGTGTCAAGAATCTGGAGAAATCGGAAATAAATACAGCGGAGAAGCCATCCCTAATGAATTTGTAGAGGGCCTTACTGCGGTGAGGATATTAGATGTTCTGATACCTGGCGAGGATGAGGAAGATACTGAAGCATTCCGCAAAAGATGGAGGGATAACTTCCGTTCAATGGCTTTTGGAGGAAATAAGACAGACTACAAAGAGAAAATTAATGGAATTGAAGGTGTTGGAGGTGTTAAAACTGCCAGAGCAAGGAATGCTTCCGGTGAAGTACAGGGAGGCCATGTATTAGCTGTTATTATTGCCTCTGATTTTTCTGTACCATCACTTTCTCTGGTTGAAAAGGTGCAGGAAATAATAGACCCGGTAGAAAATGCTGGAGAAGGTGATGGACTGGCCCCTATAGACCACACAGTGCATATACAGGCGGTTACTGGAAAGGTAATTAACGTAGCAACTACTTTGACTTTGGATACCGGATATTCTTTTGAGGATATCAAAAGCTTTGTGGAGGGAACTGTAGACAAATATTTCTTAAGCATCAATAAGGAATGGGAGGAAAAAGGAAATGAAAGCATTGTAGTCAGGATTGCTCAGATTGAAAGTGCCATATTGAAAATAATAGGCGTACTTGATATTACAGGAACCATGTTAAATGGAGAGGAGAAGAATGTTATTCTTGACAAGTATGAGATAGCAGTAAGGGGTGAAATAAGTGGATAATCAACTGATGAAATATCTTGATGGCTGTATTTTTAAGGATTATGAGGAAATCAAGGAAATTCTCCGGGTGGAACAGATAGAAGAAACTGCTTTGTGGAATGAAATGGACTATCTTTTAAAAGAGTCAAAAGTGCAGAGCAGTGAGGACATAGGTTTGCGGCGGTGGGAAGGAATTCTTGAATTAAAACCGCTTGATACAGACCCGATAGAGGTTAGGCGACTTAGAATAAAAGGAAAGCTTAACGAAACTCTTCCTTACACTTACAGGGTAGTTTATGCTATGCTGCAGTCTTTGTGTGGAAAAGATGGAGTGTCTGTTGATAGAAATGTTGAAGAATATTCGTATTCAGTTAAAGTAGCATTAAAAAGCAAAAAACTAAAAGCTGAGGTTGAAAAGCTTCTGGATAGAGTGATTCCAGAAAACATGATACTTAAAGTCACCATTATGTACAATACCAACCGTATGCTATCTGGCTTGACCCACGCACAGCTTGCAGCTTATACTCACAGGCAACTTAAGGAAGAAGAATTGGAGGTGTGAAATTGGAATATACGGAAAACTTAAAATTAAGAAAGCCTTTGCAGGATGAACCATATGATGTAGACAATTTTAATCAGAATGCAGATAAGATTGATTCAGCAATAGCAAGAAAGGCAGATAAATCTATCGAAAAATCAGCAACACTCTTTGCCTCTTCCTGGACAGGAGATACAGCCCCATATTACATTACCATTGATGTAGAGGGAGCCACCGCAACAAACAATATTGAAATCCTTCCGGCGGCGACTTTAATCCAGGAACAGTATGAGGCTATGAGCAGTGCTGGTATTACCGGAGCAGACCAGGCAGAAGGAAGTGTAACCCTGAAAGCTTTTGGTGACAAACCAAAGATAGATTTGCCAATTATAGTGATAGTGAGAGGTGATTGATATGGCTGTAATTGTAAGGATGCCGTCAAAAGGCGGCTCAAATACAAAAAATGTAACAGCGGTACCGGATGATGTATTGAGTGGAAAAGTATTTGTCAATTCAAAAGGAGAAGAACAGGAAGGAAATATGCCGGACAACGGAGCTGTAGCACAAGTCCTTAATGCAGGTGGTTCCTATACAATACCAAAGGGATATCATGATGGAGGCGGAAAAATAACAGCAAATAGTCTAGCTTCTCAAACGCAGGCAAACGCTACAGCTCCTTTTATAGCAAGAGGAAAGACGGCATGGGTCAATGGGAATAAGGTAGTAGGAACTGGTCTGATTGCCAGCGAGATAAGAGGTGTGAAAAAAGATTACTATGTATATGCAGGGCAGACAATAGAGGTTGGTGATTTTGTTCAGCTAACTTATGGAATATCCGGGATTGGTTCTGGAAAAGCCATTAAAAAAACACTGCCACTAAAAACTAGTAGCGACAGCAGTTTTATAACATGTAAGATAGACGAGAGCACAGTACTTCTCCTTTCAAAAGAAGCAGATTCAAACTATAATTATTATAGAATGTATGCTTCGGTAATTAAAATAAATGGTGTCGACATTTCAGTAGGGCCACGTATTCAAATTCTTGAAAAGAAATATGTTTACGGAATAGAAGATAGTGATTTAAAGTATATAAGTGATGCAAAATTTATTGTAAGCGATAGCTCCCATGTATATGTGCTCTACCCAACTTCAAAATCATACGATGAGTTCATGTATTGGTATTTAACATTAAATGGAGTAACTATATCGGTGTCTGGAATGAAAAAAATATATATTGGAAGGGATAAAGAGTTTCAAGGCGTGTCGTATAAAAATAAAGCCCTTTATAAAACATCATCCGGACATTTCTATCTGCCGATAATTCATGGTACAGGCACTATAAACGATTGGAACATGACAACGTATAATACTATGTATATTTCCATAAATTTTTTGTCAGACAACAAAGGGACACTGAGGCTTGAAAATAAAACTATCCTTCATATCGATTCTTGTGACTCTGCAGATTGTGACTTCGGTAAAGATGAGTTTGTCTTGGCATATAGCAAAAATAGTGATAGAAATACTATAGGCATCTTTACAGGTAGAATCAGTGGGAAAACTGCAAAGGAGGTCAAAAAACAGTATGTTAATAAAACTGAGGACGCTTACTTAAATGTATGCAAATTAACAGAGAAGGTAAGGATTGTATTTATAGGAAAGAATAGCTCTGCTTTGTATTATAGGACTGTAGATAACGAAGGTAATATTTCCAGCAGCACATTGTCTATAGCTCTTTCTACAGAAAAAATAATAGTGACTTCCAATTTAGACAATAGGCTGCTTATTCGCAATGAATTGTTTGAAATTTCAAATGCCAGGAATGGATTGCTGAGAAAATTAAGTACCAAGGCTGGTTTTTATTATTCAGAAATTTTACTTCTGTATGGGTCAAAAGCACTGACTATATATGATGGAGAAGCTACAGTAATAAATTTCCCAAATGCAAACATTGATTATTTGAATTATATATATGAGATTCAAGCAAAATTAGCCATTTCCAATGATGACACAGAGGGAGTCGCATTAACAAAAGGGATAGGAGGGAGTAATCAAGGTTCTGGTGCGAAACATAATCAAAAAGTAACTGTAGTGTCGAAGTTGGCAAAATAAAAGGAGAGATAGAGAATGTATATTATTACGGACAAAAAAAATCATATTATTGCTTTAACAAATGAAGTTAGCATGATTTTTATAAATGAGGAAAAAGGAGATTATGAAACGACAAGGGATGAGAATAGAGCTATTGGATGGATGGACATGGAGAATAATACAATCTATCAAGATATTAAAGCTTGGAATGTTGATTCAACAACGGAAAATCCACCATACGACCTGTCAAAAGATTTAGGTAGATATCTTTTTGCGAAGGAGAGGGGTTTTTACAAAAACAAAGACTGGTTGCCGCCACAGCCTTCTTTTGAAGATAAGGTAAGAGCCGATATTGAATATATAGCACTATCAGCAGGAATTGATTTAACGGAGGTAAGTTATGAAAGCGAAGGAGATTTGTAAAAAATACTATCCAAAATTATGGGGAATTGGAAGGATAAGGAATTTGGTTAAGATTGGAAGAATCACAAGAGAGGAGTATAAAGAAATCACAGGAGAGGATTATGACAGGAAAGAAGCCTAAGGGCTTCTTTTTTCATGGGAAAGGAGGTCACCTATGACGGATGAAGAAGTAGCAGTAAAGCTTAAAGCTCATGAGCATGAGCTGGCGTCTTTAAAGCATAGAATGAATAAGCAGGAAGAGACTACATCAACCCTGCAAGCCATTCTTTTACAGATTAAGGAAATCAGTATCACGATGAAAGGGATTCTGGAAGAGCAGAAGGAACATAGTGCCAGGCTTGACAGCCTGGAGGAAGAACCAGCCAAGAATTACAAGCAGCTTAAAATGGCAGTATCTACCGCTGTAATAAGCAGCCTGGTCGGAGCAATCGTTGGAGCAGTATTAATGATTTTATAGGAGGAAGAGAAAATGAATGATTTAAGCTTTTTATTGGAGTACGTAGACCTGGTAACCTTGGGCATCTGCCTCTGTGTAGGCTTTGCCCTGAAGCACGCAAGGATTTTCGAAAGGTTTGGTAACCAGTACATACCGTTGACCATGCTGTGCCTTGGCACACTGATAGCCATACTCACCCATCTTGGGAACGTTAATGCGTCAGTAATCCTTGGTGGCATGATATCCGGACTGGCAAGCACCGGACTTTATGAAATGCTCCGCAATTTGTTAAGCTACGATGGAAAGGATGATGAGTAATGAGTACAGCACAATGTAGAGATATTTCAAAATTAAATAAGTTAGTAAAGGTCCAGCTTGAGCTGGCCCTTTTTGATTTACGGCAGCAAGGAGTAAATCCTCTGGTGGTAGAGACCATTCGCACCAGGGAACGCCAGCATATGCTCTATGGACAGGGCAGGACCGCAGCCCAATGCAAGGCTGCAGGTGTTCCGGTCGGGTATGCCACTCCAGGGAAAGGCAAAGTAACCTGGACGCTTAACAGCATTCATATTTCCGGCTGTGCGGTAGATGTGGTTCCACAAAGGCAGGTAAACGGCAGAATGACGGCCATATGGAATACAAAGGACAAGGATACCCAGAAAATTATTAAGACAATGGTTAAGTATGGCTTTGAGGCCGGTGCGAATTGGACAAGCTCTCCAGACAGTCCACATTTCCAGGTGAAAGGAGTAGCAGGTGAGTATTACAGACAGGGAAATACAAATAAATTCGTCACTCTGGCTATCCAGAAAGCACTAAACAAGGCTTTAAATCTAAAAGGAGCCGAGAGGACAGATGAGGATGGAGATTGGGGAAATGACACCACTCAAAAGGTCAATATGTTCCGAAAAATGATGGGCTGGAAACAGACTGGAAAGCTGGGAGAAAAGGCATTGAAGAAGTTGTTTGAATATCTGTAATAAAAAGACCGAATCTTAGAATTAACTAGGGTTCGGTCTTTTCTTTACAATATAGATAAGTAAAATTGCGAATAATGATAAAAAAAAATAAACTTCCAACATAAATGCGCCAGCTCCTCGGTACCAATATCTGTTAAAAGTCCTGCAACCTCGCGGTATGGCATGGCATATCTTTGAGAGAGATAACGCATGCTGGCAGCTAATTCACCATCCGGGCCACCAAACTGGCTGATGATGACCATTGCCATTTTTGGATTGCTTTTGGTAATGTTGATTGGATACTGCAGTCGTTTTTCATAATTCCACATTACTTACATCCTCCTTCCCAAGGCCATGGAGTGCTGACCCAGGCCCAATAGCTGCCAAAGGCTACATTTTCATTGGTCAAAGGACCATAGAGGCGGGTATATTCCTCGACAGCCTGATTGCGAAGCCTGCGATAGGTTTCATAGTATTCCATTGCCTGTTTATCCTGTGGATGGGTGTCCAGATAGAGAACGACATCATCAATCGCAAAGCCTACTTCATGAATAAAGCTTAAAAGCTTTTCCTTGTCAGTTCCTGACATGAACAATCCCTCCTTCCACGACGTTGATTCATTGGGCAGCCTGCCTGTGGTGTTAAAGGGCAGTTTGGCTGATAGCTGCGAATGTTGCGGCAGCCTTTGCCGGCATATTCGAATGGGAAAATCAGTTCCTCAAAAATAGTGCCCTGGGCAAGTCCTCTGGCACCATCAGAAACATTCTGCCAGGACTGCCATGGAACATAGGCCATAGCAAGTGGCATTCCCTGCATTGCATCATAATGACTCAAAATGAACACTCCTTTCAGTAGCTTTCGCTTATACGGTTTAATACAATTTATGAAGAGAGCGACCAGATGGTGATTTGTCTAAGGAATCCCTTTGGCTTTGCCGATATTATCTTTGTAGCTGTCTGAAAAATTTACACATGGAGGGTGCCCAGATACGGAAAACCTGCATATACCTTAAGGAAAATGGAGAAGCCGGCACTGTTCAGCATGTAGACTTTGCCGTGTCCTAGGATACCTTTTTCCTATTTCACTGTTAAATATGTATAAAATTAAAAATTCCTTTGAAAAAATGATGAAATGAGTTTATAATAAGATAGAGTATGTTTAATTATGAATTGTATGGAAAAAATTAGATATCATCAGATAAATACATTTAAGATTAAGGAAGGAGCAAAAACATGTTAGGCAGTGATATTGGAATTGATTTAGGTACTGCAAGTGTACTGGTCTATATAAAGGGAAAAGGCGTTGTATTAAAGGAGCCATCTGTAGTAGCTTTTGACAGAGATACCAACAAGATTAAGGCTATCGGTGAGGAGGCACGTCTGATGCTGGGACGTACTCCAGGCAATATCGTAGCAGTACGTCCGTTGCGTCAGGGGGTCATTTCTGATTATACTGTTACAGAGAAAATGCTAAAGCATTTTATCCAGAAGGCTGTCGGTAAAAGAGGTCTTAGAAAGCCACGCATCAGCGTCTGTGTCCCAAGCGGCGTTACTGAGGTAGAAAAGAAAGCAGTAGAGGATGCTACCTATCAGGCAGGTGCCAGAGAGGTTGCCATCATTGAGGAGCCGATTGCAGCAGCGATTGGAGCTGGCATTGATATCTCCAGACCTTGTGGTAATATGATTGTAGATATCGGAGGAGGTACTTCAGATATTGCAGTTATTTCCCTGGGTGGCACGGTAGTCAGCACATCAGTTAAGATTGCAGGTGACGATTTTGACGAGGCAATTGTCCGCTATATGAGAAAAAAACATAATTTATTAATTGGTGAAAGAACTGCTGAGGATGTTAAGATAAAAATAGGAAGTGCATTCCGTCGTGCAGAAAGTGAAACTATGGATGTCAGGGGACGTAATCTGGTGACAGGACTTCCAAAGACGATTACGGTATCCTCAGAGGAGACGGAGGAGGCTTTAAGAGAATCTACCTCCCAGATTGTAGAAGCAGTGCACAGTGTATTGGAGAAGACACCGCCGGAATTGGCAGCAGATATCGCAGACCGTGGTATTGTGCTTACAGGAGGTGGAAGCCTTCTTCGCGGACTAGAGGAGCTGATTGAGAATAAGACAGGTATCACCACGATGACAGCAGCAGAGCCTATGACCTGTGTAGCGATTGGAACTGGTAAGTTTGTTGAGTTCTTAAGCGGCAAAAAAGAATAACAGATGAGGTGAAACCCTATGGTAAGAGGATTATATACTGCCTATACAGGTATGGCAAATGAGCAGAAGAGACTTGATATTATATCCAATAATATTGCCAATGCGGCGACGGTAGGCTATAAGGAAGAAAGCGTTACGAACCAGTCCTTTGATGAGATGCTCACCCTGAAGATCCGTGATGGGTCTGAGGGACATCTGACAAAGAAAATCGGGGACATGAGTCTTGGAGTAAAGCTGGGTGAGGTTTATACGGATTATGGACAGGGATCTCTTCGCACTACTGGCAATACCTATGACCTGGCAATTGAAGGTAAGGGTTTTTTTGCGGTGGGCTACACAAATAAGGTAGGCGATGAGTCTGTACGTTATACAAGAAACGGTTCCTTTAAAATAACCCGGGACGGGCACATCGTAGATACGGAGGGTAATTCTCTCCAGAGTGAGAATGGAGATGCTCAGGTGCCAGTGGATGCGGCCAGCGTTGTAATCGATGTGGATGGAACTGTTTATGCGGACGGGACTGCAGTAGATAAGATTATGGTTGTAGATTTTACGGATTATGATTATTTAGAAAAGGTGGGTGACGTTTCTTACCGAGCCATTGAAGGTGCGGAAATGATACAGGCAGAGGGACTGATTCACCAGGGCTTTACAGAGCAGTCCAATGTGAATGCAGTTTCAGAGATGGTAGAAATGATAACGATTACCCGTGCCTATGAGGCAAATCAAAAGGTAATCCAGACCACAGATACGATGCTGGATAAGGCAGCCAACTCTGTGGGAAGGGTAGGATAAGGAGGTAATGCCCTATGATGCGTGCGTTGTGGACAGGTGCTTCAGGAATGATTGCACAGCAGACCAATGTAGATACAATTTCCAATAACCTTGCAAATATTAACACATCAGGTTATAAAAGAGAAACAACTGAATTTAAATCCCTTCTGTATCAGACGATACAGGGAGAGTCTACGGATAGTGATGGCAATCCAAAGCCGGTAGGTGTTCAGGTGGGCCTGGGTGTTCGTAACTCAGCCATTAGCTCCCAATTTACCCAGGGAGCCTACAATGAGACCGGTAATGACTGGGATTTTGCTATAGGCGGCGACGGCTTCTTTGCAGTACAGATGGAGGACGGCACGATTGGTTATACGAGAAACGGATCCTTCAGGATGTCTATCGGTGTAGCCGGTACGACTCTGTGTGATGCAGATGGAAGGCCGGTACTGGATACCAACGGAAGTCCTATCGTATTTGATTCAGGTATGAGCACATCCTTACTTACTGTGGATGCAGATGGACGTTTCTGCTATCCGGATCAAACAGGCAATGCCCAGCCGACCGGTATTCAGATTGGGCTGGTACAGTTTAATAATCCATCTGGTCTTGAGAAATTTTCCGGCAGTATTTTAAAGGAGTCACCGGCTTCTGGAGCAGCCCGTTGGGAAGCAAGTGACCCGGTACTTAAAAAGAGCGAGATTCGTCAGAAGTACCTGGAGGCATCCAATGTACAGGCTGTCGATGAAATGGTTAATTTGATTGTCGCCCAGAGAGCTTATGAAATGAATTCCAAGGTGATCACAGCATCCGATACGATGCTGCAGCAGGCCAACAATTTAAGAGGATAGGAAGGTGAGTGGCATGGGTTTATCAGTAGACGGATTATCCTCCTATTATCTTAATAATATGGGCAGCGTTACTGGTAGTGACAAGGCAGAAAAGCTTCAGCAGACCCTTTTCAATACGGATGTTTCTATGGCAGAGGATGAGGAGCTTTTAGAAGCCTGCAAAAGCTTTGAAACCTACTTTGTAGAGCAGGTATTTAAGGAAATGAAAAAGACCGTACATAGCAGTGATGATGAAGGCGAATACATGCAGTATTTTGGTGACATGCTGGTTGAGCAGTATGCAGAGGCAGCTACAGAGAGCGGTGAGCTGGGAATCGCCCGGCTTTTGTATGATTCCATGAAGCGAAACATGGGAGACACTACAGCAAAGTAAGAAAAAGGCGTATCGGCTTGAAAGAGAGCAGGTACGCCTTTCTTTCAAGAAGGGTATGAGGAAAGAGATGGCAGAGCAGTATGAGGGTTATATAGAAAAAATTGTATATCGGAATGCAGACAATGGTTATACGGTATTGAGTCTGTCCCAGGAGGAGGAAGAGCTGACCTGCGTAGGTACTTTTCCTGTTATCAGTGAGGGAGAATATATAGAAGTAACAGGAAACATTACCGAGCATGCTCTCTACGGGGAACAGGTGAAGGTGGTCTCCTACCAGGTCAAGGAGCCGGAGGATGCTCTATCGATGGAAAGGTATCTTGGTTCCGGGGCAATCAAGGGAATTGGTCCTGCTTTGGCCGCCCGGATTACGAAAAAGTTCAAAAAAGACACCTTTCGTATCATAGAGGAGGAGCCGGAGAGACTTTCTGAGGTTAAGGGCATCAGTGATAAAAAAGCAAGGGAGATTGCACTGCAGTTTGAGGAAAAACGGGAAATGCGAAATGCAATGATGTTTTTGCAGCAGTATGGTATTTCTAATAATATGGCAGTAAAGATTTACCAGGAGTATGGGGTGCGGCTTTATGAGGTGCTTCGGGAGAATCCCTATCGGCTGGCGGAGGATATTTCAGGCATCGGCTTTAAGCTGGCAGATGAGATTGCGGCAAAGGCTGGAATATCTTCGGATTCTGATTTCCGAATTAAAGCAGGACTTTTATATATGCTTTCCCAGGCTTCTGCCGCCGGACATATTTACATACCAGAGGCACTTTTATTAAAGAAAACAGCCCAGCTGCTTTTGATAGAGCCGGAGGCTATGGAACGCCACCTGACAGAGCTTTTCCTAGATAGCCGGATTATAGTAAAGGAAAAGGATGGGGAAAGGATTATTTATAATTCCACCCTTTATTATATGGAGATGAACTGTGCCAGGATGCTTCTGGATTTGAATACCTGCTATGAGGTCGGTGAGGAACAGCTTTTACGGCGGCTTGAAAGCCTGGAGAGCCAGGAAAATATTGTACTGGATGAGATGCAGCGGACAGCTGTTATGGAAGGTGTGAAAAATGGACTCCTTGTTATTACCGGTGGGCCAGGTACAGGAAAAACTACTACAATTAATACATTAATCCGGCTTTTTGAGTCGGAGGGTATGGATATTTTGCTGGCAGCACCGACTGGAAGAGCAGCAAAACGGATGTCGGAAACGACGGGCTACGAGGCTCAGACGATACACAGACTTTTGGAGCTGAAGGCTTCGCCGGAGGAAAAAGGAGGCTCTTCACTGAGTTTTGAACGGAATGAGCATAATCCGTTGGAAACGGATGTTGTCATTATTGATGAGATGTCCATGGTGGATATCTATCTTTTGCATGCTTTGCTAAAGGCAATTTTGGTGGGGACCCGGCTGATTTTGGTAGGCGATGTGAACCAGCTTCCATCCGTGGGCCCTGGCAATGTTTTGAAAGATATTATTAATTCCCATTGCTTCAATGTAGTGAAGCTTTCAAAAATTTTCCGCCAGGCTGCAGAAAGTGATATTATCGTAAATGCCCATAAGATTAACCGGGGCGAGGAGATTGCTCTGGACAATAAGAGCAGGGATTTTTTTATGCTGAAGCGGGACAATGTAAATGTCATTATTCAGGTGCTGATTTATCTGATTAAGGAAAAGCTACCGCCTTATGTTAAAGCAGAAAGCTTTGATATTCAGGTGCTGACACCGATGCGGAAGGGCGAGCTTGGGGTAGAGCGGCTGAATAAGATTTTACAGGAATACTTAAATCCACCTGCCGAAGGTAAAAGAGAGAGGGAATTTGCCCATGGTATCTTCCGTGAGGGTGACAAGGTTATGCAGATAAAGAATAACTACCAGATGGAGTGGGAGGTAAGAAACCGTTTTGGCGTTACTGTGGAAACAGGAACCGGTGTATTTAATGGAGATACCGGAATTATCAGGGAAATCAATTATTTTGCAGAGCTGGTTTGCGTTGAGTTTGAGGAAGGACGTATGGTAGAGTACCGGTATGCGGATATGGAGGAGCTTGAGCTTGCCTATGCGATTACCATACATAAAGCTCAGGGAAGTGAGTATCCGGCGGTAGTTATGCCGGTGCTTTCAGGACCGGCGATGTTATTTAACCGGAATATCCTATATACGGCAGTGACAAGGGCAAAGTCCTGTGTGACTTTAGTAGGCAGTGCTGATATGGTAAATCACATGATTGCAAATGTCAGCGAGCAGAAGAGGTATTCCAGTTTAGCTGAGCGTATTCAGGAGATGTAAATAGTTGATGCAATTTTATAGAAAATAGTGTATACTTAAAATATCTATATGGAAGAGGGAGCAGGCTATGAACAAGACAACTTTGGTAATTATGGCGGCAGGTATGGGAAGTCGTTTTGGTGGTGTAAAGCAGCTGGAGCCGGTAGGACCTGGCGGAGAGATTATTCTGGATTATTCTGTATATGATGCGATTCGTGCAGGTTTTCAGAAGGTTGTATTTATCATTCGTAAGGAGATAGAGAAAGACTTTAAAGAGGTTATCGGTAACCGTTTGGAAAAACAGATAGAAGTCGAATATGTACTGCAGGACATTGATAAGCTTCCGAAAGGCTTTACAAAGCCAGAGGGACGGACGAAACCATGGGGGACAGGACAGGCAATTTTAAGCTGCTTGGGTGTTGTGAAAGAGCCCTTTGCAGTGATTAATGCAGATGATTACTATGGAAGGGAAGCCTTTCGCATTGTAAACCAGTTCTTGCAAAACCCAGCAGATTGTGGTAAGAAATATCATTTCTGTATGGCCGGCTTTGAGCTTGGCAATACCTTAAGTGAAAATGGTGCAGTGACCCGCGGTGTATGCCAGGTCAGCCCTTATGGTATTCTGGAGGGCATTGAGGAAACTCATGAGATTGTAAAGAAGGGAACGGTGGCAGCCACACCGATAAAGACGCTGCCCTTTGAACAGCCGGTATCTATGAATATGTGGGGCTTTACCCTGGATTTTCTTGAGATTTTAGAGGGAAGCTTTAGCGAATTTCTGGGAACGATTGAGGGCAATGAGCTGAAAGCAGAATTTCTTCTGCCGACAGTTGTGGATGGACTAATTCAGTCAGGACAAGCCCAGGTAGACGTTTTAAAGACACCGGATCGGTGGTTTGGAGTAACCTACCGTGAGGACAAGGACTATGTGGTAGAATCCTTTAAAAAGCTGGTTTCTGAAGGTGTTTATCCAGCGAAACTGTTTTAAAGCTTATATGGAGAAAAAAAGGGGAATCGACATTTTACTGGACTGGTTTTTTCCGCGTAGATGCCCTGTTTGTGATAGGGTCTTAAAAAATAAGGAAAAAATTTGCAGAAAGTGTCAAAATGAGTTAAAATGGATAAAAGGGCCCCGTTGCTTTCGCTGCGGCAAGCCCGTCGAAGAGGAGAAAGAGTACTGCTATGACTGCAGTCATGGAGTCTTCCATTACATAAAGGGTTACTCGTTGTGGATATATGAGGGAGCGGCGAAGCAGTCAGTAGCAGCTTTTAAATACAAGGGAAGACAAGAGTATGCGGACTTTTATGGTGAGGAGCTTATGAAGGCCTATGGAGAACAGCTGAAAAAGCTTCAATTTGATACCATTATTCCCGTTCCGGTTCATCGGGAGAAGAAGCGGCTGCGAGGCTACAATCAGGCGGAGCTGATTGCCAGAGAGCTAAGTCGGGCCCTGCAGGTACCGATGGAGACAAGGGCACTTTTAAGAATTCGTTCTACAAAGCCTCAAAAGGGCTTAAATCATAAAGAAAGACAAAAAAATTTAAAAAAAGCGTTTCGATTTTATCCGGAGCATTGTGAAAGAAGAAGGCTTGGCCGGGTACTTCTGGTGGATGATATTTATACGACAGGAAGTACAATAGAGGCTTGTACAAGAAGTCTCCTGGCAGCAGGAGCCAGGGAAGTTTATTTTATTACATTATGCATCGGAAATGGACGCTAGGAGGTAGTAAAATGGATGTTAGAAACTGTAGAGAATGCGGTAATTTATTTAATTATGTATCAGGACCACCATTGTGTCCGTCCTGTCTTAAAAAGCTGGAGGATAAATTTGCTCAGGTAAAGGAATATATCTACAATAATCCGAAGTGTGGCATTAGAGAGGTGTCTGAAGCAAATGAAGTACCAGTTCAGATTATTAAAAAATGGATCCGTGAGGAACGGCTGAGCTTTTCACCGGACTCTGCTATTGGTCTGGAATGTGAGAGCTGTGGTAAAACTATTTATACCGGTCGTTACTGCGATGCTTGTAAATCAAAGATGACTCAGCGTTTAGCAGGGGCTTATCAGAAACCACAGCCACAGCAGCCAGAAAAGATACAGAGTGATCATCAGAATAAAATGAGATTCCTAAACAATTAATTCATAAAAAAGAAAATTGGGGGTGTCAGTGATAGGAGTAGACAATGTGGATGTTGTTGCTGTATACGAGGATGCATTTACAGTACTGACAAAAAAGGTGGCATCGATTCACTTAAAAGAAGTTTCCGTAAAAGAAGCTGACCTGCAGGATAAATATACCTTTATGGTTTATACGACTGGAGCTTTTGAGTCGTCTATTGAGTGCAGGATAGAGAATCCACTCTTTGAGCAGCTGGCACGAGGGTTAAATAAGGGACAGGAACTTCCGGAGGATACAAAAATGCTCTATGTCATAGAATATTTGAATATCATCTGTGGGAGAGCTTTGTCAGTAATTAATGGAGCATTGAAAAGTGCCTCTCGACTTACTGTACCAAAGTATTTGGACGGGGCAGAGGCTGACCAGCCTGGCTCTTATCTTCATGAGAACTGGATTGGATTTATAACGGAATATGGCAATATGCAGATAGGTTTGAAATACAATTATGAAACACAAAGGAGGCAAAAAAATATGTCTAAAACTGTTCTGGTGATTGATGATTCACCATTTATCGCAAATCAGATAAGAGAAGGAATAGAAGGAAATGGATATACGGTAGTAGGTCATGCCAGAAGTGGCGAAGAGGGTATTACCATGTGTGAGGATTTGACACCGGATATTGTATTGCTTGACATTATTATGCCGGGTATTGATGGCTTTGAAACAGCACAGGAGATTCAGAAAAAGATGCCGGAGGTCAAAATTATTATGCTGAGCTCCCTGTGTGATAATGAAACACTGGAAGAGGTTAGGAATATTGGATTGAAGTATTTGATTCCAAAGCCATTAGAGATAGATGTGCTAATGGCTACTCTGGAGCTTGCTTTGAGATAATGGAATACAAGAAGAGCTGGAGCTTGATTTAAAAAGGTAGCTCCAGCTTTTTGCTTCTATAGTATCTATTTTTTCTTCAGACGGATTCCGTTTTCCTCCAGTGTGATTTTTCCTTCCTTTAAAAGATGGCCGACAGCACGTTTGAACGCATTCTTGCTAAGACCAAAGGTAGCCTTAATGTCTTCCGGATCCGACTTGTCATGGAGCGGAAGAAAGCCTTTTTTCTGCAGACTAGAAAAAATTAACTCGCTGTCATCATCCATCTGTAGATAGGCCTTTTTACGAAGACTTAAATTCAGCTTACCATCCTCACGGACAGAGGCTACCCGGGCTTCTATGATATCACCGACGAAAAGTGGCTGTGCTGTCTCTTTTTTCGGAATCAGAGCTGAATATTTGTTGTCAACAGCGACAAAGATGCCGAAGCTTCCACTGGTTTCGTAAACAATACCAGAAACCTGGTCATCCTTTTTATAAGGAGAGCAGCTTTTCAAATAGTGATATACATTCATGGTAGCACACAGCCGGTCACTTTTGTCGATGTAGAGGGCGACTAAAACCTTGTCCTGTGGCTTTACCCGCTTTGTCTGCTCCCGGAAGGGTAAAAATAAATCCTTTGCCAGGCCCCAGTTTAGAAAAGCACCTATTTTGGATACTTGAACAACCTCCAGGAGAGCTGTTTCACCCAGGGTGAGATAAGGAACTGTCCTGGTAGCAATCGGACGATCCTCTGAGTCCTTATAGATGAAAACAGACAGCTCATCTCCCGGACGGCAGTCCTCAGGTACCTGGTTATTTGGTAGAAGAACCTTTTCAGCTTCCTCGCCATCGGGAGTATTAAGATATACACCGTTACTGGATTTTTTGACAACAATCAGAGTCTGTATTTTTCCTAATTCTATCATATAACTATATCCTTTCTGGCTTATTTGCCTGTAAAAGCAAGAATTGCATAAATTTTTCCATCTACATCTTCTAAAATAACGGTACACAGCCTGTCCTCGCAGCAAACCTTAGGATAAATGGTATCACCAAGGCGGGCAGCATTACGGTATTCTACCCGGAGCTCTCTAACCTCAAAGCCCTCTGGCAGATATTCCTCAGCCATAAGGATATATTGGCCGTTATTTACGTGGTTGTTGGTGTCAATATTGGCGGACACAACACAGAAGGAAGGGTGAGAAGCCGGCTCCTTTGGTACAGAAACCTTGCGGTCAGCATATTCCATAGGATATCTTGGCTCACAGCCATAAGGCTTGGCAGCTTCCTGGGGAATCCGGGCAGGATGCCCGGTGTCGGTGTCCACATAGACCCAAAGGGAGTTGGCAACGGCACATATTTCACCAGCTTCGTCCATCATAATAAAATTACGGTAGCCATAAAAACCCTTAAAATCATAGGCCCAGGTGCCGACAGTAACCTTTTCGCCCAGAAAGGGTGTCCGGTTTACCACAATCTGCCAGGAGTTAAGGAGCCAGGCGCGGTTAAGCTCTGCAAGGGCTTCGATGCCAAGCCCCAGATCCTCTGACTGAAAGGTACTGCAATCCTGAAAGTAGTTAGCGATTCCAGCCAGAGTTAGTTTTTTATGAAAATCCACTTCACTGTAGCGGATTCGGCTCTCAAAAGAATACATAGCATTACCTCCATAAAAAATAGTATAACACAAAGTTTTGGGAAAAAGTAGTAGAAAACTGGAAAAAATAATATAGATGTGTTACTATCATAGGGAGAAGGAAAAAGAAAGGAAAAGAAAAATGGAAAAGGTTCAGGAAGTAAATAAAGTATTTCTGATAACAGTAGTGACCGCGGTAGTAGTCTCGCTTTTTCTTGGAGCTGTGCCGGCGGTGCAGAAAAATTCATTGCTCAATCTTTTGGTTTCACAAATTGTGTATGCAGTACCCATGCTCATTTATATAGCAAAGAACCGGGGAAATATGCTGGAGTCCCTTCGCATCCGGCCACTACGGCCGATTACGGTGTTTCTTTTAGTGATTTTCTCTTATCTGATTACACCAACACTGAATGTGCTGAATGCAATTAGCATGCTGTTTTCTACAAATGTAATTAGTAATTCTCTAAGTGATATTATTAAAGAGTATCCTTTATGGGTGGGAATTGTCTCCATTGGCCTTTTGCCGTGTATCCTAGAGGAATGTGTATACCGTGGTGTGTTTTTTCATGAATATCAAAAACACAGTCCCAGAACAGGAGTTTTACTCAGCGGCCTTTTATTTGGACTGATGCATATGAATTTTAATCAATTCATTTATGCCTTTGTAATGGGGATAATATTTGCTCTTCTGGTGGAAGCTTCCGACTCCTTGCTAGGGTCTGTGATTGTGCATTTTTGCATAAATACTACTTCCGTAGTCCTGAGTCGTATGGCACCGGCTGCTATTACTGCAAATGGAAGGGCAGATTTACTTTCTTATATTCGGATTCTGTTTTTGCCGGCAGTGGTTATGACAGTGCTGGCATTCTGGCTGCTTTTTATCATTACTGGTCTTGAAAGAAGGCGGGGTGCCGTAGCAGAACTTTTGAAAAGGGACAATAAAAAAAGAGAGACAGTAGTTACACTGCCGCTCCTTTTAGGTATTGGTATTTGTACCGCCCTTATGGTATATGTGGAAATCATAAACCGGTTTATACCGTAATATCGATATTGCCACCCAGATTAGGGCAGACAGACTGCTCCATCATCTTTACCATATTATTGCCCATGGTTTCAATGGAGGAGAGGCTGTTGGCAAGAATCGCCACATTTACCTGTGTCATAAGCTGAGCCTGGCTCATAGCCGTGGCCATAGCAGGAATATCCATACACATACCTCCTACTGTCTTTTTACTATTTTATTATAGCATGGAAATGTGAGTTTGTCATAGTATTTTTTTGAAAAAAGAGGTATCATTATAGAAAGGAATGAGGGAAAAAGATGGAAAATATATTAGACGTTGTTATTATTGGTTCTGGTCCGGCAGGGCTTACTGCAGCGATTTATGCCAGCAGGGCAGAGCTGAAGGGAATTGTGATTGAAAAGAGCAGTATGAGTGGAGGACAGATTATCAATACCTATGAGGTAGATAACTATCCAGGCATTCCGGGAATCAGTGGTTTTGAACTGGCGAACCGTTTTCGTGAGCATTGTGACGGGCTGGGGATGGATTTTTATGAAGGTGAGGTAAAGGGGCTCTCTGTAGATGGAAATAGAATTAAAACGATAACTCTGGAGGATGGTACAGAGTTTAAGACAAAGACGGTAATTATTGCCGGTGGTGTAAAGAACAGAAAGCTTGAGGTGCCAGGAGAAGAGGAACTTGCCGGTATGGGAGTATCCTACTGTGCAACCTGTGACGGAGCCTTTTTTAAAGGAAAACGCGTAGCCGTAGTCGGTGGCGGTGATGTGGCTGTAGAAGATGCGATTTTCCTGGCAAGACTGGCCGAAAAGGTCTATGTTATCCATAGAAGAGATGAATTTCGTGCAGCCAGGAGCTTGATCCGTCGTTTGATGGAAATGGAAAATGTAGAGATTATCTGGGATAGCGTTGTAGAACAGATTGAAGGCGACGATATGGTAACTGGTATGCGTATTGCAAATAAAAAAACAGGGGAGAAGAGTGAGCTTTCCTTGGATGGAGTTTTTGTAGCAGTAGGAAATATGCCACTTTCCCAAAATTATGCTGACGTTGTAGAGCTTGATGAAAGTGGCTATATCAAGGCCACGGAGGATTGCCAGACCAGCGTTCCCGGAATTTATGCAGCAGGGGATATCAGGACAAAGCCATTAAAACAGATTATTACAGCAGCAGCAGATGGAGCAAATGCAATTACAGCTGTAGAAAAATATTTAAATGAAATGCCTGGAAGTTTTTGACTTTTGGGCAGCTTTATATTGACTTAATGAGGAAAGGGTGCTATAATAATTACGGAAATGTGATTTAACAATTTTGTAACATTTAAGATAGAAATTTAACAAATGGGAGGAAAAGCAATGAAAAAAGAAGCACTCGTAAAAGCAGTAGCGATTCTTAGTGCAACAGCCGTTCTTGCAGCAGGAAGTACTGCAGCATCTATGTCTGCCGCAGGTTTGTTTGGGGAATGCGGAGTAGCTGGTATTTCCTTATCATTGCAGCAGTATACAGAGAATACAGAGAATACAGAAAATACAGAGGCTATAGATAATAGTATGCTTCGGACAGTGGAAACAGATACGCAAATTCCGGAAGCAGCTGCAGCAATAGACGAGAAAGCTCCTGAAGAAGAAAAGGCAGAGGAAAAAAAGGAAGAGCCTGTATCTGAGTATGCGGATGTAGGTATCTCTATTGCAAATAATTATGTAAATATCCGTAAAAAGCCAAATACAGAAAGTGAAATCCTAGGTAAGCTTTATAAAGGCTGTGCAGCTAAGATTTTGGAAACTAAGGGTGAATGGGTTAAGATTAAGTCCGGCAGCGTAACCGGATACATAAATGCAGAGTTTCTTGCTATCGGTTTCGATGCAGAAGAGCTGATAGATAAATACGGAACCAAGTGGGCAGAGATTACAACAACTACTTTAAAGGTTCGTGAGAAACCATCTACAGAAGCCATTACCTTGACGCTGATTCCATTGGGCGAGACCTATCAGGTTGTAAAGGAAAAGGATGGCTGGATTAAAATTCTTCTGGATGAAGGCGATGAGGGCGATGAAGCTACGACAGGCTGGATTTCCGGTGATTATGCAAAGATTAACGTAGAATTTGAACATGCAATTTCTATAGAAGAAGAGGAAGCAGAAAAGAGGAGAGAAGAAGAAGCAAGAAAGGCAGAAGAGGAACAGCTTAGACGTCTGGAGGAGCAGAGAAGACAGCAGCAGTCCAGCAGTTCCAATAAGTCCAGCAGCTCTAATAGTTCAGGAAACTCAGGCTCCAAGAAACCTCAATCCAGTAGCTCTAATAATTCCAGCAGTTCTGAAAGTACAGGAAGTGTTGTTGGAAGCGGCAATGGAGCAGATATTGCGGCTTATGCACAGAAGTTTGTCGGTAACCCATATGTATATGGTGGTACCAGCCTGACAAATGGTGCAGACTGTTCTGGCTTTGTACAGTCTGTATATAAACATTTCGGTATCAGTATTCCTAGAACCTCAGCTTCCCAGTCGGGAGCAGGTAAGAAGGTAAGTCTGGATAATCTGAAAGAAGGAGATTTAATTTTCTATGCAAGAAATGGCCGTGTTAACCACGTTGCCATGTATATCGGTGGTGGTCAGGTAGTACATGCCAGCAGCCCAAAGACTGGTATTAAGATTTCTAACTATAAGTATCGTACTCCTTACTGTGCGAGAAGAATTGTAGGGTAGTGTAAAATAGTTTGTGTTTTTGGTAATAAATGGCTCCTTTTTGGTAAGAATTCA
>NZ_LNAM01000025.1 GCF_001461035.1 Acetivibrio ethanolgignens
CTTCCGAAATCCAACTTAATTTTTTGAAAAAAGTGTCTTGACAAATGGGTTCACTTTAAAGTACTGGCGCTTTTCTGTTTCTGAAAGTGTCGCCGGGTCAGCGACCATTCGGTGCGGACAGACTGTTATATTTTATATGTAAGCAAGAGAAATGGAGTGCCGGAGAGGTTCCGGAGACTGGAGGCAGACATGTATGGAGCAATATTAGGAGACATCATTGGAAGTCCGTTTGAATTTGACAGAGGAGACAAAACAAAGGAATTTGATCTTTTTACAAGAGGATGTGGATTCGCGGATGATTCTGTTATGACAGTAGCAATAGCAGAAGCGCTGATTGCCATTGGACCGGATGCAAATGAGATGGAGATTGAAGAGGCTGTGATTGCCAATATGCAGGACTGGGGAAGAAGCTATCCTCATGCAGGATATGGTGGTAAATTCAGACAATGGCTGGGAGCAAGAAATCCCAAGCCATATGGAAGCTATGGCAATGGATCCGCCATGAGAGTATCAGCAGCTGGTTGGCTATATCCTACGATTGAGAGAACCAGGGAAGTGGCAGAAGCTACGGCATCAGTTACACATAATCATCCGGAAGGAATCAAAGGAGCTGTTGCAACTGCAAGCTGTATTTTTCTTGCAAGAAATGGTGCGACAAAAGAAGAAATCAAGAAATATGTAGAACAGGAATTTCATTATGACCTGAGCAGATCATTAGATGAAATTAGACCGTATTATCATCATGTGGAGAGCTGCCAGCAGACTGTACCGGAAGCAATTACTGCTTTTCTGGAAGCAGAAGATTTTGAGGATGCAGTGAGGAATGCAATTTCATTAGGTGGTGATACAGATACCCTTGCTGCCATTACGGGAAGTATTGCGGAAGCTTTCTTTGGGATACCGGCAGTTCTTAAAGCTGAATGCCGTAACAGGATTGATCCGGAGATGAATAGGGTTCTTGATGCATTTGATGAAGTGATGGGAAGATGCTTCAGAAAGTTAGACGAGAGGATGCAGGGGAATGAACTAATCGAGAATGCGATTGATAACCTATATGTAATGCAGGATAATGACAGCTTTGTGGATGTTATTACATCCTTATGTTTTAGGATGAAAAGGGATGGCTGTGGAATGGTTCCTTTTGTAACGGTTGGCAAAGGGATGTTTTCTGATTTGGATATCTACAGCCTGAAAGAGGGAGATACAGTCACTCTTGATCATGAGGTCCGAATCCGCATGGACACTGTGGCTGCCGGAGATGGAGAGGAATGGCTTTACATTTTCACGAATGAAGAGGAGATATATAAGCAGCCCGTACCTGACGTGGTTATGGAAATACCATTTACAGACATGTTTGACATTGCTGGGAAGAGTGACAAGGTTGCGGGAGTAGTAATCAATCCTTTTGGAAGGTATTTCAAGGCAGATAAGAAAGTAATTGAGTGCATCGATGAAGTATTTAAGAATATGGAGGATTAGTCATTATGGAAAGAACAATCAGAGTAACAGGAAAAGGAAATATTTCAGTGAAGCCGGATATAATAAGGCTCAGACTCAGTATGGAAGGAATATACCCGGAATATGATGAGACATTACAGAAATCATCTGAAATAGTGGAGTTGCTGAAGGATCTTGTTGAAAAACAGGGATATGAACGCAAGGAATTGAAGACTTTGTATTTCAACATAGATACGGAATATGAAAGCTATCAGGCAAAGGACAAGAGCTGGAAAAGAAGATTTCAGGGATATAAATATGTGCATCGCATGAAAATAGAGTTTCCGGCAGATAATCAGAGGCTGGGAAGAATGCTTTATACTCTGGCGCACTGTCCGTTATCACCGGAGTTTTCGATTGAATATACCGTGGCGGATCCGGAAGCATCGAAAAATGAGCTGCTCGGAAAAGCGGTTAAGGATTCCATGAAAAAAGCATCTGTGCTTGCTGATGCGTCAGATGTGAAACTTGGAGAAATCGTAAATATTGACTATTCCTGGGGAGAGATCGATTTTGTATCAAGGCCTTTACAGGAGATGTCCTTAAGATGCTGTGAACCATGTGTAAGTGATTCAGAATCCTACGATATGGATATTGAGCCAGATGATATTGACATCACAGATACCGTAACCGTAGTCTGGTCACTGAAAGATTAGTGAAGGGATGTATTATGATGTCATCCATTTTTTATGGTGAGATTAAGGAAGACAAACTTAAAACATGGTCTGAAAATAGAAATCCATATGATATTCTGGTTGAGAATAACAGGGTTGAAAGACTGGGAGGATGGGACTTTCTCTTTATAGCAAAAGATCTTTTCACAGATGAGGTACAGGTTGACTGGGGGAGCTTTGCGTATAAATGTACCCGTAAGCAGCTACAGAAATTAGTCAGTGAAATGAAGTGTGAGATACCCAAAATACAGGAACTTGATCCAGATAAAGTATATGGTATAGTTTTTATTGAAGAATCGTAAGAAGAAAGGCATAGCACCATTCTGGTCCTATGCCTTAACTGCTTCCGGCAGCAGCATCCGGTCATCAATATAGTAGTCGCAGGTAATTTTACGGCTGTTGTTCCCGTAGAGTTCTATGATCTCCGGGAGGTTGTCGTTGACTGCATCAAATTCAAGATTCTGTTCCCGGCACCATTCGACGGCTTTTGACAAAGCCTCCCCGGCGCGGCATGTCCAGAGAATCAGTTTGTTACCATTTTTTCTCCATTCCTGAAGATAAGTAATCAGGGCTTGATTAGGCTGACCACAATCCGGCCATTTACTGAAACAGAGAGTGCCGTCAAAATCTACGGCAATGGTCTGGAAAGTGATTGTTTTATTGTTATCCATTCGTATCGTCCCTTTCATCTGATGTCAGGAGAGAGTATTTCTCTTCCGGAGTCAGTGTGGTGTTTTCCAAAATGTGAGTGAAAGCACGGTAACTCTGCATTTCTAATTCTGTGTTTCCTTCCATTTTGTATTTTTGTGCTGAGTTACTCTGTAACAAATTCCATAACAGAAATACATCATTACACGATCCCTCATCCAACCCAAAATTAGTAAGCGACCTGCATGCCTGGTCTATTTTTATAACCGCTTCTGCTACTTTGATAAGTGTAATAAATTCATCTTTTGTCATTGGTATTCTCCTTTTCGCTGTTGTCATCATATTTATATTCAAATAACTGGTCTACGGAAAGAGAGAAGTAGTGTGCAATCCTCATAGCAGATAACAGCGTTGGGAACTGGCGTCCCTTTTCAATACTTATAATGGTTCTAACGCTAATACCGGTAGCATCCGCAAGCTGCTGTTGAGTAATACCCAGATCAACTCTTGCTTCATGTACTTTGCTGGTCAAAGATTCTGTGCTCATGTCTGCAATCCCCCTTTACAAAAATATTGATAACAGAGGAAAAGCGGCTACTCCGCCTCCTACCATGTATAGACTAGCAATTTTGGTGTACAATAAAACGGACTAAGAGAGTACGCGGCCAAAAATCTTAAAGGAACTGTTTTCTGTGATGGGAATCGGATCGTATTTCTTATTGAGAGAAATAAGATAGGTTCCTTTTCTATTATTCTGGAATTTCTTGATATAAGCATTTCCGTCCAGGTAGAAGATGCCGATTTCTCCATCGTTAAGCTGTTCGGTCTGTTCGATCCAGACAAGATCCTCATTGTGGTAGCGGGGTTCCATACTGTCACCACTGATATGCACTCCAAAGGTTGCTTCCTCTGGGATGTCGGGAGAGGAGTACATTTCATAATCTTCTCCATCCAGGAAGGAACCGGTACCGGCAGAAACTGTCGTGTAGAATACTTTGCGTTCTCTGACAACATGAATGGGAATGATTTCTGCCGGTTTGTAATCGCCGGATTTTTCCAACAGGCGGATATAATCAAGCACCTTGTTAATTCCTTCTTCATTCAGGTTGCGGAAAGGGTTGATTGGGTTCTGTCCTATAAATTCCGTATATACATCATAAATATCAAGTATCTCACAGATGGATAGGAGCTGTCTGGCGCTTGGCTGCGTGCTGCCGGATTCCCATGCACTGATTGTATTCTGCTTTACAAAAATGTCATAGCATTCCAGTTTCTTTGCAAGTTCACCCTGTTTCATTTTGTTTGCTTTTCTGTTCTTCGCGATGATCTTTCCTAACTCTTTCATAATAAATAGCCTTTCTGATTGCTGTGATAAGTATCCTGTCATCGTATGAATGTATTTCCACTATACCATGATATTGAGGTCAAAACCATAAATAGATTTGTCCCTTCTCCTATAGTACCTTGAAAA
>NZ_LNAM01000026.1 GCF_001461035.1 Acetivibrio ethanolgignens
TACAAATTTGACAAAGAAAGGAGATACTGTTACTATTTTCTTGGGATTGCGGTAACAGTAAAAGATGTTATGGGCATTGTTTATAGTTTTATGTTTATGTTAACACCAGTGCTTTTAGCTTTAACATTGTTGGTATACGCATTTGTAAAGGCACTTGGGAAATGGATTACAGAACTTGGTACCGTGATAAGTGGGTACGAATATGAAGAGCTGAAAAGGTTAGGTCTATTTCCAATGGTGGCGTTCGTATGTCTTAGTGGGAGTATAGATGAATTAGCCTGGGTGCTAGGCACAGAGGCAGTAAATTGGTTGAATAAAGATAGTGCTCTCTTACTGTGGTACGGATACAGCCCTTTAGCGTTTGGGATAGTAACCCAAGTAATTGCACTACTGTTACTTTGGTACGAGGCTGTTAAAGGGAAATCAAGAAAAGAGTTTTCACAAAAACACAATAAACTATTTTGTTGTTTAATTTGGACGGATATGCTGCTGATGGTAATTTCTTTTGTATTGTCGTCATTGATGTTGTTTGGTGCAGTGTAGTAGTCTTGCTAAGTGAATTAAAAAAAAAAACAAAAAAAAACAACCCCTACCAGTTTCACCGCTGGTAGGGGTTTTTAAATTCTTTTCCAAAAGATTAGAATTTAGTAAACTACTAAGCACATAGTTTAGTGGAGTCAACACATTGGATACGGTAGGAGCATTGGATGTTCTGTATCTGCCATACGGTAGCTGATACGCTTGTTTGACATAACAAAGAAGATATCTTTCATAGCTTCTTTTATAAAGTCAGGTAAGTCCGGAGACAGTACTATCAGAGAGCCATTAAATATTGATAGTTTAATTTCACTAAAACTCTTTTCAATATCGAATAGCAAGTTGGTGTATCTTCTTGGGGCAAATTTACTAGAACTTAGTAATGCAAAGAGGCTGGTGATGGCAGGCATTGGATGCCCATTACAAAACTCATTTAGCAGATTTAGGATGTGCACAAGAGAAGAGTAAGCATAAAATTTGGCTGTAGGCTGTACAAGAGTATAACTAATGGTTCCTTCATTAGTTAGGTCTACAAATGTTTTGGTTGCAAAAAGTTTTCTGCTATTATAACAAACACCGGGAAGGCTTGTTGGTAGATTTCTTTCAACGAAGCTTACAACGTCTCTTAAATCTTCAGCTGCAAAAAGGTCTTGGCGGACACGCAGTAAGCCACTCTGAGTTATGATGGCAGCTAGGAAGCATTTAGTAGCTTCGGGTGTGGTGTAGAGTGAATGTAACGCTGTAAGCAATCCTAATTGGGTGTTAGAAAGTTCTTCAATACTTAGGCTTTTATAATAAGAGCAAAGAGCTCCAGCTTGAATTGGTAGCGGGTATCTCTCTAAAGGTCTTAACGGGAGGTCTATTCCCGTGTAGACATTGTAATTTGTTCCTGTGAGAGCTACTAAGTTGTTTTGATTAAAAGACATTCACTTTCCTCCTAATGTGTTGATGAAGTATGTTCTCTGTGTGGTGAGAGCAGTAGGCTCTGTGACTAGTATACCTTTGTTGGTATTTCTTCCTTACGGTATGAGCCGTGCCTATAATTTTTCACTATAATACTAGCATAGTTGTATACAGATGTCAAGCGGTTAGCTTAAATTTCACTTTAGAAGTAGTACTGCACAGAAGAGCAGTCAAGAGGATAGCAGATAACACCTGCTATCCTCTTTTTAACTGAAGATAATAAAACAGAGGTACTAGAAAACTAGTATCTCATCTTCAGGTAATAGGGGCAAGAAAGTAGTAGCAAATAATTATAGGTGATAAGTAATCAGTTTAGCTATTGCTTTCTCCAAAATTATCCAGTATAATAGTTACAGCAAAACCTAAAACTAACCCCCAGTTTGCTATAAATAAGTAAAAATCAAGAGGAGGGTTCCACCATGAAAAAATCCAAACTTTTTACAATAATCACTTTAGCAATAGCAATACTTACTACAACTTTAACTCCAGTAACCTCAGCAGCAACTGCACAAGCAGCAACCAAGAAAAAATTTGTTGCCGGCGATGGGAGTTTTGAGTTTGGGGATGTTGTTATGCCGGATGTTTGCCTTGATGCAGATGAGCCTTACACTCTTTGGGTAGGACGTGAATGGAGAGATAAAATAGGTTATGTAAAGCATTCAAAGATTTCACAAAAAAATTACAAGAAGTATAAAGTAACTTTTAAGTCCAGTAACAAGAAGGTCGCAACCGTTAGTAGTAAGGGGGTTGTCACCGGTAAAAATGGCGGTAAGTGTACAATTACTGTAAGTTCTAAATATGGCAAAGCAAAGGTTTCGGTTTATGTTGATGATACCTATAAACAGCTGCTCAAGATTATGAAAGAACAGATTGGTCCTAATGTAGAGCAATTAAGTGACTTTGAAAAGGTTCATGTAGCTATGCTTTGGATTAATGGAAATATTGATTACCAGCGTACTTTTAGAGAGGAGCATGACTCCATGACAACGATAAGCCGTGGCTACGGTATGTGTCATGACCAGGCGATACTATTAAGGGATATGTGCGAGGCTTTAGGTATGGAAGCTGAGTGTTATCTAAATGAAGAGATTAACCCTAACCATGAATGGAACAGAGTTAAGGTAGACGGCAAGTGGTGGGAAGTCGACCCTTCCAACCATTGTTTGCCTAGTATTACTGAAAAAGTAGAAGTATCTGAAAAGTACTGGACAGGTATTAAAATTACCTATCATCCTTTAATACAGGGATGGGATGCCAAACGTGATGAGCTTGAACCAGAGTTAGAGTGCCATAAAGTTAACGGGGAGCCAGAGCTTTTTTATCATGGTGAGATGCTTCAGGATATTCCAGGTACTCATGAGCATTACTTGGAAGAGCTAAAGGTAAAAGTAGGTCATGATAAAGTAGACCACACAAAATACCAAGATTTGTTTGTATGGGAAAACGCAAATTGGTATTAATCAAACAAATCAGCCCCAACCCCACCGGTCTCATCACCGGTAAGGGTTCCTATAGCAAGAGGATAGCAGATAACACCTGCTATCCTCTTTTTAACTTGAAGATAATAAAAAAGAGGTGCAAAAATTAAGCATCTCATCTTCAGGTAATATAGCCAAGAAAGGAGTTAGATTTTGATGATACCATACAAAAATAAGAATAGGAGGAGGTCTTCTTATGATTAGGAAAATAACAAAACGAGTTATAGCTACTACTTTAGTCCTGGCAATAGCAATAACTCCACTAACCAACCTCAAAATTAACAACCAACCCCAAGAAGTTCAAGCAGCATCCACAGATGGTATGGAGAATGCTAAACGATGGACAAAGACGGGTATGATGCAGAGCCTTGATAAACATGAAAAGTCTTTGGGAAAGGAATACAAAACATTAAAAGCTTGGGTAGATGCCAGGGAAAAAGACTACAAGGATGACAGAACTTTCTCTGAAAAAGGAAATATACTAAAAGGAGCACGCTATTTAACATGGACTACCACAAACAAAAAGGCAAGCGGCGGTATTCGATGGCGAACTGTAGGATACTACATCACACCGCAACCGCTAACTTATTTTGGTCTCGGTGTAACCGCCTACAAAAATAGAGTTTCGGTGAAAGTACCTAATTACAAAGTGGATGATACTAAAGGATTTAAGATTAACTCTAAGTACAGGATAAAATATGATATTGGAGCATCTTCAAATGGTACAATGATTACCACACGACACGTAATTTCCTCTAATTATGTTACGAAAGAAATTGAGAAATGGAATAAGAATAACCCTAAGAATCAGTTTAAGAAGATTAAGGGAGATTATGAGTCATATTACCTTGTTTACTTCCAACCTATTATTGAGGCATACAATGCAAGCACTGGTAAGATAATTAATACTAACATTCTATCAGTAAAGGATTGGATTAATGCTTTGGGTCCGGGAACGCAATGGGGAGACTCATCTACTTTTCATACGAACTATAATTTTGAGTACAAATGGACAGAAAATACAGCAGAACCTCAGTATGTGCAAGTCCATTATATCGAAGAAAACAACCCAGACAACAAACTTTATAAAGACCCTGGCGAAGTGGAATACAGGAATGGTGGTAAAACCTATCAAACTGCCGGAGGGCTGTACGGTGATAAAGGTGAGCAGCTATACAAATCCGAAATAGAAAAAGAAGGGGAGCATTATGTTATTACAGGATTCTATGCAACCTACGGAGAAAGCAAGAAAGTACAATCTCAATTAAGTGCCACAAAGGTAGTGGAAGCCTATGAGACTCAAAATAA
>NZ_LNAM01000027.1 GCF_001461035.1 Acetivibrio ethanolgignens
TAGCGGATATCCTGATGCAGCTGTATCTGGCATGGTGTCCACTGATAAAGGAGATAAAAAATGATTAAAATAGCTAATGTCCACAAAGAATATGTATCATTGAACAAAAGAAGAACCTGTGTATTAGAAAACATAGAACTAGAAATAAAAGAAGGCGAAGTAATTGCATTACTTGGGCATAATGGTTCTGGCAAATCTACTTTATTAAAGTGCATTTGTGGTGTGTTAAAGCCCACCTCTGGTGAAGTATTGATTGAAGAGAAAAATTCTTTTAAATATAGAAAACAACTTATAAAGAATATGGGGGTAATTTTTAACCAAAAAAGCTCTTTTATTATTGATTTATCCGTTTCTGATAATTTAAAATTTTTTAAGGCCATCTATAATTTATCAGATAACACATATGAAAAAAATTTTAATTATTTAAATAGCTTCCTAGATATAAATGAATTACTGGAAAAACCATATCGTAAATTAAGCTTTGGAGAGAGAGTAAAATGCGAAATAATATCTATTTTGCTTCATGATCCAAAATACATAATATTAGATGAACCAACAATTGGTTTAGACTACAATGCAAAAAAAGGATTATATAACCTCATAAATGAGCTTAAAAAAAATGGAAAATCAATAATTATTACAACCCATGAGGTTGATTATATAGAGGGGGTATGTGATAAGACCGTGATTTTGAAAAATGGAAGAATTGCATATTGTGGTAATCCTAAAGCTGTCACAGATAAAATAGGACTGAATAAGAAAATTATTATTTCATATACAGATATTCTTGACCAAAACAAAGCTATATTATTCTCAAAAAAATGTCATGAAATAAATGAAAATTCACTGATTTTATTTCTTAGCCATGCTAATGAATTCGATGATATAGTTAAAGAGGCCTTGGAGGCATATAAGGTTAGTTCTATAAATGTTGAAGAAATAAATATAAGAGAGGTACTTGAAGATGTTCTTTCGCAAGGAAATTAATATAATCAAGCTTTTATTTTCATTTGAAATAAGAAGATTTAAATATTATAAAAAAGATGCAATAATAAATGTTTTTAGCAAATTCATTTACTTATTATTAAATTTATTATTTTGGTATGTTATTAATTCCAAAAATTATAAATTACCTGGTTGGAGTTATAATAATGTAATTGTATTTATAGCATTTTCCGAGTTATTTTACGGATTGAACAATGCTTTTTTTTCGATGGCTTCAAGATTTTGGTATTATATTTATAATGCAATCCTTGATAACACTCTGACCAGGCCGTTGGATCCCAGAGTCAGATTTATTATTCTAAATATTGATTATGTAGAGATTATTCTCACATTTCTGGAATTTATTTTTTTACTTATTGTATCAAACACAAAGATTAGCATTACCTCCGTTTTATTTGGAGTTATAATAGTTATTATGGCAAATATTGTATTGTCATTGATAAGGTTATGTGGTAGCTATTTTGCTTTTTGGCATGGAAAAATGAGTGCTATATGTGAAGTATCTGATGCCCTGACTTCATTTAACAAATATCCCTTGACTATAATGCCTCCCATTATTATATATATTTTTAAGTTTTTAGTTCCATTTTATTTCTTTAGTACATTTTCGGCTGAAATAGTATGTAATTTAGTTGGGATAAAAACGATAAGTATTTCTATTGCAGGCATGATTATTAATATAATTTTGTGGCTTGTAATAAATAATATTATTTGGAAAAAAGGACTGGAAAGATATGAAAGCATTAACGGATAAATATATAATACTTATTAATACGTATGTGAAAGTCAATTTGAAATATCCATTGGAATTATTCTTAAAGCTCATATATTTACCTATACAGCTATTTATGTATATATTCCTTTGGAAATCTTTGCTATCCTATGATGCTTTTGAATTTTCATATATGATATGTTATTACTTGTTTGTTATTTTATTAGGATACGCTTTCCCATTTGCTCATATTGCAACTGATATTCAAAGTGATGTGGAGGGAGGCATATTATCTAATTTTTTAGTGAGGCCTATAGGATATATAGTACCAAAGGTATGTAAATTTATTGCTTGGATGGTATGCTACTCTGTGGTTTTTATACCAGCATTAATTTTTGTGTTTTTTTATGGTAATATAAAACCTTTAAATTTATTATATTTCTTTGTATACTTACTTATTGGGTTAGTTGTTGAGTTTTTACTGTGGTACAATGTCGGATTATTAGCTTTAAAAATAGAAAAAATCAGAGGTGCCATGACAGCATTTAAGGCATTAAGAATGTTAGCATCTGGTTCCTTGATTCCTATTTATCTGTTTCCTGATATACTTCAAGGGATCTTGATGTATTTGCCATTTAAATTATATATATATACTCCTATTAATGTTTTGTTATCAGGTGAAAGCTCAGAGGCTTTTTTCCTAAACATTTTAACAGGCATAATATGGGTCATGTTCCTTACTTTACTTGCAAAAATTCAATGGAGAAGTGGAATAGCAAAATTACAGATCAATATTTCATAAAAGGGATAATGCGTAAGCGATAAATAACCTGCTTATTACTGATAAAAAGAAAGCTGCACCTAGTCAGCCTTTCTTGCTGGGGCTAACGGCTGGGAATGAAAATTCTGTGTCAGCGGAATGTGCCGTATGTGCCAGGCTGAATGCTTTCGAAGCAGTCTCGGACTAAGCCGGCTGAAAGGAGGAACAGCGGTGCCTTCGGACAGCAGACTCTGCCTGATATTATACCACAGGAGCTACCTATATTGAAATGTAACTTTGACTGTATAGATGGGAATCGGGATGAGGGGAGTTCCTCTTAGATGTTCTTACCATTTATACAAAAAAAGAATAAGTCTGTAAGCGGTTTTTCTTGCTTACAAACTTATTATACGAGAAGAGATAAGATGAAAAAAATTAAAAAAATATTTTTGTTTATATTAATTATTATAATAGTTGTAGGTGTCCTTGTATTTATTTTAAGACTATACAACGACTATAAATATCGAAATGATGGTTTGTCTGCATCTGAATATTATAAAAATGTAACCAATATAGATTTGTATCCTAAAAACACAAAGGGTATTGATGTAAAATATGTTGATGAAGGTACTTTTCAAGGGTTTCATTTGAAACCTGAGAATAAGCTATACAAAGGAGTTGTCATTTGTTATGGTGGCTCAGAAGGTAGCCCGAATTTTGGTGAAGCTCAAAGATTAGCTGAAGAAGGTTATGAGACACTAGCCGTATTTATGTTTGGTATGAAAAATCAACAAAAAACATTAGTTAAAATTCCACTAGAGCAATTTGAAGATGTACTTAGTGTCTGCTGACTAAGCGGATATTTGTAAGTTCAAGCTCCTACCTTTACTCCAATCATGCCAGAATCGGAGTAACTGCAAAAGAGTGCAAGGTATTCGTGATGAACCCTAAACAGACTCATCACGAATACAGATAATGCGATAGAAGTCAACTGGGTTTCTTTCAGCTTCGTGCTAATGCAGTTCATCCCATAGCAACGTTTGCCCAGACTAAAGCTACGCTCTACTTCGATTCTATCGGTATTATCCTGATACACTTGTTTTTTATCCACTTTTGTTGTAGCACTTGGTCTGCCCAGCTTTGGACCTGATAACCGTATCCATGCTCCTTGCAATAATGCCTGTTTTCCCTGGTTCGGTATATCTGGTCTGCCAAAGAACGTACCGGATAATATCTGGTACGTTCTTTGAAGCGTTCTACCGCTTCAATCAGGCAGGTGCTCTCGTTGTATGCCTCGAAAGATATTTTTTCGATACGCCCATAGCCTTCACTGTCAAGGCTGAGATCAAATTTTTCACCAAATTCAACAGGTACTTTGACCTTCCCTCTGACAATCGGTCGAAGCCATGGCTGCGAGATGCTTACAATGCGATGCTCCACAGAATGGACTCTGTTAGCATACATATACTGTTGCTGTTCATACAGTTTGATGATGGTAAGATACCAGTCGATAGCCTTACCTGTCATGGCATATCCATCACTCATGAACTGTTCCAGATACCGCAGATCTCTTTTCACATAACCAAGCTGTTTGCGGTAGCGTCTGGGCAGCCTCAGACCATAGGATTTGCAAAATCGGTAAATGATGGTTTCCAGCTTTTCTCTTGCTTCGTTCAGAAGTGAGATATCCTGCGGATAACGGATATTTGCGGGTGCACAGTTTGCATCAATGGTCAGCGTTCCTTTGATTCGGTCAGCCAGTTTGATCCAGCGGTTATCCGGATTCATGTGGAGTCCCATAGGCT
>NZ_LNAM01000028.1 GCF_001461035.1 Acetivibrio ethanolgignens
ATTAGGATTATCTCATAAAAAGGTGATGCATAGGAACGGTAGGTTATTCATCGCTTACATTGATTCTACTTTTAGTGTCGTTAAGCACGAAAAGAAAACACACTTTTTTGATGGGAAGATGGTACAAGCTCATTACCAGTTACTAAATACAGTACAACTTAGTAAGGAAGAAGTTCATGAACTACTAAAACCATCGTTAGAATATGTGAACTTATTAAATACAGACACCGATGTCCTGAAATATCATGTAAAATGTTTATCGCTTGATGAGTATGATGACGAAACCATATCAAATGTGTTTAAAGACAAAAATGATATAGTTTACACAATGATGAATATTTCAAATAAATTCTATAAAACTAAGTATTTTTATGATTTCAAACGAGAAACATGTAAAGCATATTTAAAGAATATGAAAAAAGGACATATTCTTATTAATGGAAATTATTCTGTTCTTTTTGGCAATCCTTATGAGATGCTATTACATACTATTGGAAAATTTGATGGGACTACTTCTCTCCCACCAGGATATATCCATACTACTCACTATGACTATGGGAAAAAAATGCTCGGATGTCGTAGTCCACACATTTCAACATCAAATATCCTCATTACAGAAAATATGAGACATGATTTGATTGATAAGTATTTTAATCTCACTGATGAAATTGTTTGTATTAATGCTATTGGCGAGAATATATTAGAGCGTTTATCTGGTGCAGATTATGATTCAGATCAGATGATTATATCTGATAATGAAATAATTATAAATGCAGCATTAAAGAACTATAATGTATTCAAAGTTCCTGCCAACAGGGTCGCTGCTAAAAAATCAAAAAGGTATTATACAAATGCGCAAAAATCTGATTTAGATTATAAAACAAGTGAGAATATAGGTGATTTGGAGCATCGTGATACAGTTCGTAAAGGAAGTAAATTGCTTTATGAATATATTGATGCTGGTTGGGTAAATGAACCAAAAGAAAATGAGATTTCTACTACTGTTGATTTTGGATGTTCTAACGAAAAATACGCTATTCAGAAAGAACGATATAAGTTGCAGACTGAAAAGATTGAAATGAATCGTTGGCTAAGAGAACTTGCCAGAGATGAACTTATTACAGAGAAGATAGTAAATGCTGTTGCTGCATTACCATCTTTGGAAATACCTGAATACATCAAACCAGTACATTGTAATCAGTCATATTTAGTTTGTTTGGCAGATTGTCATTACGGAATTGAATTTTCTATAAAAGATTTTTTTGGAAATGTAATTAATGAATATAGTCCTGAAATTTTTGAAAAGAGAATGTGGGATTTATTTAATCAGATTATAGAAATTATAGAAGAAAAACATATAAATGAAATTAGCGTTTGGGAGTTAGGCGATGGCATTCAAGGTTTATTGCGTCTTAATTCGCAGTTGATGCAGTTGAGATATGGAGTAATTGATTCAGCTATTCGTTATGGGGATTTTCTTGGACACTGGCTTAATGAATTAAGCAAACATGTAAGAATAAAATTTCAAATGACAATGGATAGTAATCATAATCAACTTCGCCTTTGTGGTGCTCCTAAAAACTCTTTTGTAGATGAAAATATGAGTAAGGTTATTATGCTTGCTATTGAAAAGGAACTTGCAAATAATCCAAATGTGACGATTATTAGCAATCCTACTGGATTAAATTTTGGTCAGTTTTCTACATATCAAGTTCTTGGAATACATGGAGAAGTTAGAAATCTTGGAGATGCACTTGATGATTATTCAAGAGCATATCAAACACCTATTTCATATATTATTGGTGCTCATGTGCATCATATTGTCGAAAAAGAAACAGGTATAAACTCAGAAGCAATTTCTATTCGCTCAATGGTCGGAGTTGATCCATATGGAATAAGTCTACTTGCTACATCTAATGCTGGTGCTTCGCTATTTGAATTTGACCAAATTAAAGGATTGACTTGTGAGCATAGATTAAAAGTTGATTAGAATACTAATTTCATATGGTCTGGTCAGACATTCGGCTTGTCAAGGCTAAGTTTCAGGAGCAGATTCCTAGAAAACCAGACCTAATAACATAAAAATGTAATTGTAACCTAAATTATGTTACAAATCAAAAAAATTGTTATCACAGTTATATAGGGTTTTGCGACTCTATGGTATGGAGAGTGGTGGTACTGCTCTCCTATTTTATATATAATTCGGCAAATATGATAAGTGCCGAAAATAATTGGAAGAATGAAAGGAATAATTGAAAATATGAACAAAACAGAATTGATTTCAGCTATGTCTGAAAACGTAAATATGAGTAAGGTTGATACAGAAAAGGCTTTAAAGGCTTTTATTGATACAGTTACAGAGGAATTAAAGAATGGTGGAAAAGTTCAGTTAGTTGGATTCGGAACATTTGAAGTAGCTGAACGTGCTGAACGTCAGGGTAGAAATCCTAAGACTGGTGAAGCCATTACTATTCCTGCTTCTAAGTCACCAAAATTTAAAGCAGGTCGTTCTTTGAAGGATATTGTAAACGCATAAAGGTAGGTGTCTATATTGAATAAACAAGAGAAAAATATTGTAGACATTCTAACTTTTGATGAGATTGAGGATATTGTAGATATCTTTATTGATAAGGTTTATCACACAGATAAGACTGTTGCGTTAATTACAAATAAGGAGCTTGTTGAATATGCAATGGATGAATTGCTTGAAGACAGTTATATTACTGTCAAGAGAGTTGATTTAGAATTAGACAGTGAAGATGAATAATTTGCGAAATGCTACTTCTACTACTTTTGATGATGCAAAAATAAAAGTACAGGAAGAAATTTCACAATTAAAAATTTTAGAGAAAGAACTCAGAAATGCAGATAATGTTTCTACAAAAATGAAAGGAACAGATGTAACTTCTGGTCTTGCTATTGCTAAAAATGATTTGGAGAAATTAAAAGCAGATGCAAAAGATTTCCCTCAAATCACACAAACAATAAAAGATTTAGATACTGCAATTTCTAAAGTTGGTGATGCTTCTTCTCTTAATTCATTTAATGATAGTTTAAGAGTTGCAAGATCTGAATTGGCAAAGATTAAGTCAGAAACTAATGCCTCTAATAGAAATGAAAAAGTTGGCATTAATATATCTGGTTTACAATCTAAAATTGCAGATTTACAGAAAATTAGTCCTGAGATTGATAAATTTGAAACAGAAATCAACGGTGCGAAAGTAACTGTACAAAGTTTATTATCTGACTTATCAAAAATTAATACACAAAGCGATTTTTCTGTTGTAAGTGCAAAGTTTAATGCATTTACAAAAGCAGCAGAAGCATCTGGTATTGCTATACGTGATTTTGGTAATGTAACGGATTCTATTGCAAAAAAAGCAAATGAAATCCAACTTTCAACGGATGTTACAAAGCTTACTACTGACTATCAGAAATTCGATGTTGTCAGTCAGGAAGTAGAGAATAATCTAAAAGAACTTAAACTTGCACAAGAAGCAGTTGTTAATGCAAAAGGTACTGATAGATTAACTACAGAAATACAAAGATATGATACTGCTCTTGATAAAGCAAAATCTTCTCTTAAAGAACTTACTACTACTCAAGTTAGTATGAATCAGAGAACTTCTCAAATGACTTCTATGCAGGAGTGGATGAGAAAGAATAAAGCTGCTACAAAGTTAGTAGGGAATGAGGTAAACAAACTCATTAAAGAATGTAAAACTTGTGATGCTGTTAGATTTAATGGTATCAAGAATGAGTTTAAAGAATTGCAAGTGCGATCTGGTAAAGCGGGAAAACTTGGAAATAATTTCCTTGGTGGGTTGGTTGACCAAGCAAAGCGTTTTACTCAGTGGATTAGCGTAAGTGGCTTAGTGATGGAAGGTGTGCAAGCATTTCGCAAAGCAACAAGTAACGTAATTGAATTAGATACTAAAATGGTTGAATTATCAAAAGTATCTAATTTAACGGCACAAGGATTAGAAGATGTTACAAATCAATGCTATGATTTAGGTGAAAGTCTTTCAAAAACTGGTAAGTGCTTCAAAACATAGCGTTCTTAAATCTTCTTCCTATATCTGATATACTTTCCT
>NZ_LNAM01000029.1 GCF_001461035.1 Acetivibrio ethanolgignens
ACTGCCAGATATTGAATTTTCAAGGTGCATAGCGAAAATTTATGTGCGAAGTTTGAGTAATTAATAATAATTTGGAATTAGGATTTGAAAGAATGCATCTGATGCCTGTTTATGGATTCCAAAATAAGCAATACTCGGGAAAAGTTGAAACATGGAAAGATGCATTACAGATATATGAGCAGATTATATTAAGCGGTTATCGTATAGAAATTGAACCTTTCTATAGTTTATATAGAAAAATCAGATATCCGCATACTTTTTTTACATCTTTTTATCCATGCAATGCAGGAATAGAGAATATATGCATAGGAGACGATGGAAGATATTATCTTTGTAATCACTTTGTTGGAGGTGAGGCTATAGGCGAATATAATACAGGGATTCCTAATAATAAAACTATATCTCAGTTTATTAAAAAAATATCGGGAAATTCAATATGTGGTGAATGTATTTACTTAAGGTTATGTGGTGGAACATGCTATCATAAGCTCTTTATGGATAAAGCACCAACCACAATGGATGATTGTACTAACTGGATAGAAATAATAAAAATGGTAATACGAAGTTATGTGAGATTAAGTCTTATTAATCCACACGCATTGGATATGCTATGTGACACCAATAAGGGTTGGAAGAAGGTTGGACGTGATGAAATTAATCGTAACATAAATAGACAAATATATAATATGGAGGAAAGGGGGATCAATTAGCTTATGGAAAAGATTACTATCTTTTCAGATAACAAAACATGTTGCTATTTAAGCAATATATCAAATATGATTTATGGATTCTGTAATGAGGATATCGAATATGTTAAAAATACATCAGGATCGAGATGTAAAAATGTTGACGAAATATATGACTGGATCTATATGGGTGCAAAAGAATTGGGAATGGATGAAGTAATCGATATTTCAGATTATAATAAGTTAAATATTCCTGTATACACAGTAAAAAAGAATGGGGCACTCTATCATACCAACTATGGGAAAGGAATTACTATTTCTCAAGCAAAAATTTCTGCATTAATGGAGTTTATCGAGCGTATGTCGGCTGAAAAGAGTGGAACTACGAATATATGGGGCACTTATGATGAATTGACAAAAAAAGTACCATATGAGATTGTTAACCCTTCGAATATGATAACATTATATACTAATTATGTATCTGAAACTTTAAGAATTAATTGGATTCCTGTTTTTAATATATCAAAGATGGCGATAGCATTTTTACCAACAATAGGCGTATTATTTCCATATTATGAAGATGAAGAAATACTTTTTAATAATAACACAAATGGAATTGCAGCTGGCAGTAATTTCCATGAAGCCATTATACAAGGGGCGTATGAAGTTATTGAAAGGGATATAATATCTATTGGACTTGCAACAGGCAAGTATAAAAATGTAAAAAAGGAAAGTATATCTGATGAAACTATAAATGAGATACTAGCTGAGTTTTCAAAACAAAACATAGATGTATCTGTGAAGTATATTGTGAATGAGTTTGACATTCCATGCTTTATTGCATGTTGTAACGACGAATATGCTAAAGGAATATATGGCGGATATGGATGTCATACAAGTAAAACAGTTGCATTAGTGAGAGCACTTACAGAATTGGCACAAAGTATAAAATCATTGTCCTATAGTGGTGATGAAATACAATTAATTAAAAGAGAATCAACTATAAAAGAAACAATTTGGAACGTAGTGAAAGAAGAAATTGGTTTTGATGAAATCAATTCTACTGTCTTTTCTGATATGAATGAGGAAACTGAATATATTATAAATCTTTTATTAGAAAAAAATATGCACATTTATGTCGCAAATTTGACAGCTTATGATACAAGTGCATCTGTTCCAGTAGTAAGAGTGATAATTCCTGGGATGGAAAACTGGTATGATACTAGAAACCGAATAGGGAGAAGGCTCTATAATGAAATGCAAAAATGCTAATAAACAATTTGAAATAGTAAAAAAAGAGTTTCCGATACATTTTAGCATTGGAGACAAAAAGTTCTTTGTAAATCTTGCAACGGTAATTGAATTAGAAGAGTTAAGGGAAAAAGGGAATTTTGATAGAAGGTTAATGACATGCCGTCCTATTATAGAAAAAACAAAAGAGGAACACATAGCATTATTTAGTGATTTAGTTGAAAATAATTCTAACCTTTTACTTGGCATATATCATAAGAATGGTAAAGAAACTGAGATAATAGGAAGAATATCATTTTATGACAACAATCCTAGAAATAAAAGTGTTGAAATGGGATACTTGTTAACGGAAATTTGGCAGGGGAATGGAATAATGAGAACTTCTTTACTAAGCGTAATAGAGAAATTGTTTGGCGTGTGTGATTTGAATAAAATATATGCACAAACTTGTGAACTTAATACAAGATCACGTAATCTCCTTGAAAAATGCGGATTTTGCGTTGATGCAAGATTGAGACAACATCATGAGTACAATAGTTTTTTTTATGATGATTATATTTACAGTATTTTAAGAGATGACTATATGCTACATGGAGGTTTAGACGAAGATGTTTAAATTATTATTTTTAAATGCTGATGATGTAATGAAAGAGTCATTGAAACGGAATTACATTATGATGAAAGAAATGGTTGATGAGGAAATTGAGTACTTGCCATATGTATTAGGAACCCGTCCTAATAATAATAAAATTAATTTAGAGCAATATATTTCTATTGCGAAAAAAATGGGACTAAAAAGGATAGAGGAAATACATCATTTTGATAACATCGATATATCTGTATTTTCAGCGGAGCATGCGAAGAAAAATGAAAATGTTATTTCTTACAATAGTGGAAAAGGGCTCGAAAAAAACCAAGCACAAATGTCTGCAGTAATGGAGTTTATTGAAAGAAAATCAGCTACAGAACATCAGCCCACAAGAATTAATATGTCATATTATGATTTGGATAAAGACCTGGCTATTGAACCAGCAAGCTTATCTACACATTTTGCAGAATATGTGTCTAATTCGAATACAATAAACTGGTTTCCAGTTATACGATTAAATGATGGTAAAAATTTCCTGTGTCCTACAATAGCTGTGTTGTTTGACTATTATGATGATGTGCCACTGTTCTATAATAACTCTAATGGATTAGCCTCTGGTTTAAACTTTTCCTCAGCAATTGTGCAGGGAATATATGAAGTTGTTGAACGAGATGGACTATCCGCTGCCTTTGCAACAAAGAACTATTATGATTTAGACATGAATACAGTAGATGGCAATATTTGTAAGGAGTTGATTAATCAATTTAACTATAATGGAATAGAAGTTAATATAAAATATGTGAAAAATGAATTTGATATGCCTTGTTTTATTGTTACAGGCAATGACAAGAAACAAAAATCTTCACTTTTTTTATGCGGTGGATTTGGATGCCACTCTGATAAAGAGATTGCCCTACTAAGAGCAATGACAGAGTTAGAGCAAACAAGGCGCGTGATATATGAAAATAAGCGAGAAGATATAAAGTATATGCGTCCGAATCATAATGATAAAATGGATTATGATAGGATTCTAAGAAAAAACAAAGATTGGTATTCCTATGATAAAAATAAGAGCATTTCTTTTAGTGATATTACGTCAAAGCAGTTTAAAACAGTAGCTGAAGAACTCTCATGGCAAATTGAGCAATTAAAAAAATCAAATTACGAGATCTTTGTGGCTAACTTATCGAGCAAAGGCATCGATTCGATACCTGTAGTGCGAGTTATTATTCCCGGACTAGAAAATTGGTATCATGATACAGAACGAATAGGAAAAAGATTATTCAAGACAATACATACAAGTAAACGCTCCATACAGGTATCTGAAAAATGAGAGATGAAACTTTTTCTGTAAAGTAAGAACTGGTGTAACTATTCCTGATATGTGTAAGTACTTATGTATATCAGGAATAGAAGAGAGTATTATTTTTGTTTTATATTATTCGGTTAAATACCCATTTTGCCGAATGGTATTGAAATTCCATATTAAATAGTGTCTGCTGATTAAGCTAAAACACTTAATTTTACTGACTTTTACCTCGTTTTCTGC
>NZ_LNAM01000030.1 GCF_001461035.1 Acetivibrio ethanolgignens
ACATTAGAAAATACTGGCTTTTAATAGGTTGACTTGCATTGAACTTCACGGATTCAGGTAATTCTATTTCCAATTTCATTTAGCTTTTGACATATTTCCTCTGCAAAATCAGCAAAATAATGAGCGCGTTCTCCTGCGGGCGCAAACAAAATCACATTTCGCAAGTAATCTGATTTTGTCATGTTCGCTTCATCCTTTTTTGCTTCAAGTAAAGCATCCTCATTTTCGTGTAAACGCATGCTAAAATAGTGTTTTCGTATTCTATTATCCGTCCCCATATGTCTATCGCTCCTTGCATACCCCGATACTCAATTTACTTCCCCTTTTCCATGTATAAATTCATAAAAAGCAGACAGTAACTCCATGTAGTTATCCTTTAATCTTGAAAAGTCAATTTCATCTATATTGGAACTATCATTTGTACGAACGGCAATCTGATTTATGTTGTTTCCTATTTTGTCAATTTCATATTGTAACTTTCCTGCATCTTCTGCCGTAAAATTTGTTTTTTCATACGCACCCCCTTGTAAAATTACATTCTTCAAAAATCTTGCCTTTGACATATTAGCTTCTTTTGCTTTTACCTGTAAAACTTCTGCTTCCTCGGGCAATAAGCGTACGCCAACTATTCTTTCTTTTGGTCGATTATTTTCACTTATATTATATTATCCTCTCCAATTTTTGCTCATATTTTATCACGGTGATAACAGTATAATTTACATGGTAAAGTAACTTTAAATTCATCGCTAAAGTAGACTACCGAAGCAGGGGTTTTAGGGGGGGTGCAACCCCACTGGCAAGTGGAAAATGTGGCATTACATTTTCCTATGCTTGCTAATATTGAATTTGAAGCATATCCCGCCCTTTTCTTTTTCCTTTACTGCTTATCTTTCAAGCAATAAAAGAAAAAATCACCTGCGGTCGTGTCAGCCGTGACAACCGTGACGGCTATATCTACGACCGTCACGGCTGTCACAGTCGTCACGCTTTCTTTTCACATAAAGAAAGTTTTATATATCTTCCACTATGGTTACGTCCTTTTTCATAACAAATTTGATATTCTTCAAATAGTTTTCCCGCTCTTACATTCAACATCATAGAAAGTGCGTTAGGTTGGATATCTCCTGCCAATATTTTTGCAAGTTCCGTAGGCGTACCGCTCCACTCTCCATTGTTAGAAGTAATAAAATCTGCGATTTTTTCAAGCAGTCGGTCGGACTTTTCTTTCCATAATTCACTCTCGCTTTTTTCAAATTCCCATATCAGACGTTCTTCATCACGCTTCAAATATATTCTTTGGTCTGTTTGGTCTCGCCCCGTTATATCCAAAATCGCCTTATTGCTTGTACGTTTTTCCTTGTGGAGTATCATGGAACAGTCTGCCGCCCCCATTAACCCGTTTGTTCCGGAAATCATATCAAAGGCATCATCAGATTGCTGTTTACGTGTGTGGTGAACAACCATGATGCACACATCATTTCTATCAGCAATTTCTTTCAGCTTACTTACAGTGTCATAATCTTTGGCATAACTTAATGTATCGCTTTCATTTCCTCTTACTTTCTGCAATGTATCAATGATAATCAGCCCTGTGTTCCTATGTTCTTTCAAAAACAATTCAATTTCATTTTCCAACTGTCCCGACAATGCAATTTTTTCAGTAGAAAAGAACAAATTATCCGACACTTCCTCTACACCAAACATTTGATATAATCGTTGTTGTATTCTACGGTTATCATCCTCTAATGCCAAATACAAAACCGTGGCTTTTTTCACTTCATAACTCCAAAGGGGTAATCCCATACTAACATGATACGCCAACTGCATCATAAAATAAGATTTGCCAATTTTCGGTGCACCAACAAACAAATATGCTCCCGCATATATCATTCCCTTTACAATAGGACGACGGCTTTGATAAACCAAATCGAATATTTCTTCCATTGATTTCGGGTTTAACCCATTTACTTTTTCATCTTTATCCTGCATTAAATTTGCTTTATTTGTGTTTTCACTCATTTCAGTCCTCCATATTTTTATTGCAATCGGAGACCTGCCATGATAGTATATTAGTAGTCACAAAAGTATCTATCACAGCAGAAAAGTCTTTGTATTTGCAGATACAAGGGCTTTTATTTTTCCGTAAGAATGTCCTCTATTGTTACTGTTGTTTCTGTTTCACTCTTTTTCATCAAATCTACAAGCTCTGTCAGAAGTGCTTTACACTCCGTTAACGGCTCATACAAGGCATCCTTGTCCTGTTGCGGTATTTCGTCCAACCGCTCTCTTAAACGGCGAATTTCAAGACTTAATCGGTCACTTTGATATTTTCCAACCACAATATTTAATTCTTGATGAAGCAGGGATTGAATATAAAACTGCCCTTTCGGCATACCACTTACAGCAATACGCGCTTCTATCTGTCGTCGTTCCTCTGCCGTTGCCCGAAAACATACTGTTTGATTTCGTATCCTATTTTTATCTAATCCACTCATTAAAGTCCCTCTCTATACTGTGTATCAAGCCTATCCGCAAGCTGTTCCTGTTTATTCGGATACAAATGAGAATAGGTATTCAATGTGGTCTCAATTTTTTCATGCCCTAGCCTGTTTGCAATTTCCAACGGAGAAAAGCCCATTTCCACAAGCATTGATGCATGAGAATGTCTCAAATCATGAATACGAATACGTTTTACACCGCTTTCCTTAATTCCTCGTTGCATTTCATGTTCCAAAAAATATTTGGTAATTGGGAAAAGCCTGTCCTCTCCCTGTGCGCCATACATACTGCTCACATAATCCTGCAAATCAACGACAAGAAATTGGGGTATAGTAATAATACGCTTACTTTTTGATGTTTTAGGCTCTGTAACTACATCCCTGCCGCTCATGCGCTGATAAGATTTTGTAATGCTGATAGTACGCTTTTCAAAATCTACATCGGCTACATTAAGAGCAAGCAATTCACCTATACGCATTCCTGTCCAAAATAATGTCATAAATGCCATATAAGCCTGTTGCTTATTCATAACAGCGTCTATAAATCTGTCAAATTCTTCCCTTGTCCAAAAGTTCATTTCTTCGGCTTTCGCTTTTCCAATGCTCCCTGCTTTCCTACACGGATTATTGGATAAATCATAATACCGCACTGCATAATTGAACAATGCCGCAAGCTGATTGTTTATCGTCTTAAGATAAGTAGGTGCATATCCCTGTTTTATCAACTCATTCTGCCATTTACGAACATCTGACGCTGTAATTTCGTTCATTTTCATTTTTCCGAAATACGGAAGAACCTTTAAATCGAAAACATATTTTTTCGTCCTCATGGTATGCTCCCGTAACCGCGTTTCCATATCCGCATAGTAGATTTTCAAAAAGTCCTCAAAAAGCATATTAAAGTCTGCCTGTTTTGTTGCAAGAAATTTCTGCAACCATTCTTCTGCTTCTCTCTTGGTCTTAAAGCCCCGCTTCATTGACTTTTTCCTGTTACCCTGCCAATCAGTATAACGATATTGAATAAGCCATTTTCCAGTCTTAGGGTCTTTCTCTGCCTTTGCAGCCATAATGCTATTCCTCCTTTACCGCTTTTTCCGATACGCCATAACCATACCACTTCTTTTCAAGGTAACGACGCGGACATTTACCTGCTACGGTAATAAAACCCTCTCTTGCCAATTCGCTATTTAACTGCCGAATTATCTTGTATGACTTTCCCATTGAAATATCAAGGGTTTCGGCAAGTTCAGAAGCAGTAACGTAAGTTTTTTCCTGTGTATTCATATTATTTCTCCTTTCATTTTTGAATGATTATATACGTTTTTGCTTTATGTGATTATATTCCTATTATTTTTTATTGTCAACCGTTTATTTCAATTCATATTTGATTTTTTATATACGATATGGTATATTTTGTGTAATGTACATAGGTTGTCAAGTATAGCATTCTGGTGATATGTCAAGAACTTTTTGAAAAAGATTTTGATATGTTTTTCAGA
>NZ_LNAM01000031.1 GCF_001461035.1 Acetivibrio ethanolgignens
CTGAAAAACATATCAAAATCTTTTTCAAAAAGTTCTTGACATATCACCAGAATGCTATTACGACTAATGCCCTTAGTATACACCGTTCACTCCTATTTTTCAACTTCTTAACTTAACTTATAAGTAAAGGCTGTCACCCTGCGATTTTGCAACCGCTAAAGCAACAGCCTATCTACTCTCTATTATTTACAGTTCACAAGCTACATCATAACCGCTCTTAACCGCATACTCAATCGTTCCCTTTGCATCCTCTGCACAGTCACCGATATAGTGAACTGGTACTGTGATGCCAGAAAGCTCAGGACGTACCTTTTTCGCTCCAACAGCCATAACAACAAAATCTGCCGGAATCTGAACCGCCTCTGTTATCTCATTTTCTCCATCCTTTGCTGTCCGTGTACAATTTACAATGCCAGCTTCTATAGAATCTACCTTTGTATTTGGAGAAAGAACTACGCCATACTCTTTAAAATCCTCAAGCATAGTAGGGAGAATCGTATTACTTTCTTCTTTTGCAATAGCATCTAGCATTTCAATAACCGTTACTTCAGCTCCCTGATGTGCCAGATATTCGGCAGTCTCTGCACCTACCAGGCCGCCACCAATAACAGCCACCTTACCAAATACGATTTCCTTTCTATCCAGGACATCCCATGCACTTACTACCTGAGCCCCATCTGCACCCGGGATTGGAGGCATCGCATTTTGGGCACCGGTTGCTACAATAACCTCGTCATAAGCGTTTAGCTCCTCTATCGAAGGAGTACCGCCCAGCTTAAAGTCTACCGTAAGCTCTGCAAAAACAGCTTCATAGTATCGTACAAAGCGAAGCATCTCTTCCTTTCTCGGTGGTACGCTGGCAATCCTAAGCTGACCGCCAATATGGTATGCCTTATCATATACCGTTACCTTATGACCTCTTTCTGCCGCTACCCTTGCAGCCTCCAGACCGGCAGGACCGGCACCAATAACAGCTATCTTCTTTACCTGCTCTGCTTTTTTAATCATTCTCTTATACTCGTAGCCATTTTCTGCATTTAGCACACAGCTTAAAAATGTACGGTTCTGAATGCTGTCGGTACAACCCTTATTGCACATGATACAGGTTCTTACACACTGAGGCTTATTTTCTTCACATTTCTTTACAAAATCAGGGTCTGCTAAAAGGGAACGTCCCAAACCAACCATATCTGCCAGGCCACCAGCCACTACTGCTTCTGCTGCCTGCGGAGTTACAATTCTTCCGACACAGGATACCGGTATGGAAACCTTATCCTTAACCATCTTAGCATACTCTACCGTAAAGCCATAATCCTGAACACCCATCGGAGGAATAGTGTCTGCCATATTACCAGTATGATTTGCCTGAGCAACATGAAGGGTATCTACGCCAGCCTCCTCTAAAAGCTGTGCGAGCTTCAATGCCTCCTCCGGTATCAGGCCACCTTTTCCACGAAGGCCGCCCTCCTTCATCGGTGTAATCACTGGAAGCTTATAGTCAATTACAATATCGGGAGCCGCTTCTCTTAAAGCCCTTACCAGCTTTAAGGCAAATTTCGTACGGTTTTCAAAGCTTCCACCGTAGCTGTCCGTTCTTTTATTTAATATACTGGAGCAAAGAGAGCCCACCAGACGATCGCCATGAACCTCAATCGCATCCACACCTGCCTTTACTGCCAGAGCAGCACAAGCCTTCATTTTTTCAAGAATAACATCCAGCTGCTCCTCTGTTACCTCATTTACAAAATGCTGCATATCATGATGAAGCTTTACTCTGGCCTCCTGCATCGCTCCCTTGGCAAATAAAGCAGCCAGTGCCGCTACATCATATTCAGGATGAAACAGCTGTAATCCCAGCTTACAATCATACTTATGACAGGCATCCGAAAGCTTCTTAAAGGACTCTACCTGCTCCTCCTTAAAGAGCTTCGGTGTTGGACTTACCGTATTCAATGGTGCTACATCCCCGATTACGATATAGCCTACACCACCCTCAGCCAGACGACTGTAGAAATTCAGGCTCTGCTCACCGATAGAACCATCTCTCTCCTCATAGCCTGTAGTCAGTGGAGGAAACATAATACGATTCTTAAAGGTTGTTTTTCCTACTTTGATTGGCTCTAAAATCTTCATAGCAATCCCTCTTTCTTATAAAATATAGTTTTTTATTAAAAAGCTTCCTCCTGCAAGGCTTTATCCACCTTACCCAGCAGTTCTAAAAGAAGCTTTGCTTCCTCCTTTGTGAGACTCTTCATAGCCAGCTTATCCCAGTCTTCTACCAGCGTATGAATTTCATTAAAAATCTCCAGACCCTTTTTGGTTGGATACAAAAGTACCTGACGCCGGTCTGTTTCACTCTTCTTCCGTTCTACATATCCCAGCTTTTCCAGCTTTAAAATGCATCTGGTTATATGTCCATGATCCATGTGGAACCACTCTGACATCTCACCCGGCGTTGCCCCCGGCTTCTTACAAATATAAATAAGATACTGGTATGTACCATCTGTAAGTCCATACTGGTCCAAAAGTGCAGCTCCGTATTTGATGAACTGCTTCCGAAGCCCTGTAATATAAATGGCTAATGAACCTTCCAAATTACTTCTCCCCTTCCTGCAAATTCTCTTACCCCTATTATAGCACTTTATTTGACTAAGTCAAATACTTTTTGATAAAATTTTCACATTTGTTTGTATAATATAACAGGGCTATCTAAAAACGAATAGCCCTGTTAATCCACTTAATTATTTTATTACTTAACTACTGCCTTTACCTGGGAAGAATAGCTTGTATAAACCTTCTTTCCATCAATAGTCTTTACACCTCTTACCTTGTAGTAATAAGTCTTTCCAGTCTTTAAGCTCTTAGTAGAAAGCTTAACTGAGGTTTCTGTTCCCTTAACCTCTTTTACCAGCTTATAGGTACCATCCTTTGAAGAAGCTCTGTAAATACGATAGGAATCCACATCATAAGAACCAGACTTCTTCCAGCTAACCTTAACGGAACCCTTGGCAGCCTTTGTTGTTGTGGTTACCTTTGTAGCCTTAACACCAGCTGTAATTTTAGCATTTTCAAGAGTAGCTTCAAGCTCTGCAATTTTTTCATTTGCTTTTACCAGCTTATCCTGCTCTGCTTCTGCCTCTGCATTTACTGCCTTTAACAGCTCTGCATCATTTGCATAGGTATCCATCAGACCTGCATACTTTGGCATAGTCTTTTTAGCAGTCTCACTGAGGGCAAATGGCTTGCCGGTGTTTCCAGCCTTAATATAAGCCTCTAATTCCTTCTTAACCTGCTCTGCTGCTGCATAGGTCTGCTTTGCAATATTCTTTCCAAGAACAGTAGCTACAACAGATGCCTTTGCCGGACTTTCATTATAGATAGCCTTCATCTTTGTATCTACAGTCTTCTGCTGCTCAATTAAGCTCTTCTGATATTCTGCAAAATATGCTTTTACAGCATCTGCTCTATTTGCACGATCCTCTGAACATAAGATATTCAGCTTACTGAATATCCAGAAATAAGAATTATCTACATACTGTAAGCTCTCTACATTATATTCATCATTTACACTTGTAACTAATGCTGAATAATAAGGAACATAAATCGCAAACTCACTTGGAGAATTGGTCTGCCACTGAATGGTAGCCAAAGTATCCGGCATATTTTCTCTAATTTCAAAAATATGGCACTCTGACTGTCTAGGATTTCCAATAGAGTATCCTGTCTCGCCCTCCTCCTGTGTATAAGGAGTGTTTTCTCCACGGGTAGCTAACAGGCGAAGAACCTCATAAGTAGTCATCTTTCTGTCCGGATTATGTAACAAAGCAATTGGAGATTCCTTGCTATTATTATCAATAGAAGTATAATCGCGGGTCTTTTTATCAATCTTTAAAGCTGCATCAATCTTTTCTGCCTCTGCCTTATTAATATAAAACATACCCTGCATATAACGCTCATACTGACCGGCACCAGAGTTTTTATCGCTGTA
>NZ_LNAM01000032.1 GCF_001461035.1 Acetivibrio ethanolgignens
TATATCAAAAATCTGGACGGGGGTGTTCATAATTTATTCATTCATGCGTTTGTCGTGTTCTTTCTCTCTAGCAATTTTTTCGAACAAATCCAAGAACTTCACTCCCGGCTTCATCATGGTGTTACATACATTTGGCAGAGATCTGAAATGGAATCCCCATATCCACTGCCTCATATCGGAAGGCGGATACAGTGATGACGGCTTCTGGCGTCATGTCAATCACTTTAATTACACATTTTTACGTAACGCTTTCCGCACGGCTCTGCTCAATGAAATGGAGTCCAAGATCGGCCCTTCTTTCAAAAAAGTGAAAGCAAAATGCTGCCGTGATCACCCACAGGGTTTTTATGTTTATGCCAAGCCGAATGTCTGTGATCCTAAAAATGTTGTAAAATACATTGGACGTTATCTAGGCCGTCCTGTGACTGCCACTTCCCGCATTGATAAATACGACGGTGAAATGGTTACTTTCCATTACAACCGGCACGAGGATGAACAATACGTAGAAGAAACGATTCCTGCTATGGAATTCATTCAGCGGCTCATTCGTCACATCCCCGAAAAGAATTACAAAATGATCCGGTATGGCGGGCTCTATGCACGCCACCGTGATATTGATTCTAAGCTCCATCATGCTATCTCCAAAAGCAAGCATTCGTTTTATCGCAGCTTCAACCACCAGCGCGTTTCCCTCGAAGAAATGTACGAGAACCAGTCTAATTTGATCCATAATATTTTCTGGAATATCAAGTACTTTCTCGTCCGGCTTTTCATCACCTCCGCCAGTTTTCAGTTGTATCTTATCCATGTCCACATATTCAAAATTATCCATATACAAGTCTGCATTTTTTATGAACTCTACAACCTTTCTCTGCAACTGATTCTTATTTTTCATAAGTTCAATCGTATGCTGCATAGGCATGCTATCCATGTTGATAATATCAATTTTCTCCGCAAATCCAAAGATTTAACGATATTTTACACAGCAAAAAGGGCAGCCTCTCGGCTACTTCCAATCACACATACACCACCTCCCCAAAAATGAATATACTCTCATAAATCTGGGTATCAGTGCACCTACCGGTATTATGACTCTGATGTGGGAAATGGGCAAGGCTTTTTACTTTCTACCGCAACACTTCTTATACTTCTTTCCCGAACCGCATGGACATGGATCATTAGGATATATTTTCTTTTCCACACTTACAGCCTTTCCACCTAATCCATTTGGATAAAGAGATGTCGCAATGGTATCCGCATTACCTTCTAAATCAACAGGTATCCCCATCTCTTTTAATTGTGGTGCTACATCTCTTAGCATTGCAGCTGCATGAGAACTTCCCGGCACGATTGTAGGCCTTCCGCCGGCTAATTCTCTTCTTATCAGTTCTTTTGGCTTATGGCCTCTGTTTTCTTTCATTCTTGTGTTGTTATGAGCTTCCATAAGCAATCCCACAAACTCATTCATTTGCTTTTCACTCTTAAATACCACATCTGCATCTGACATTTTACTAATTACATCCGCCGGTGATTCCCCTTCGTAGCTATTTGCCCATACCTGTAGACACCACGAAACAGCCTGCTCATATGGTAAATCTAATTTTCTCATAAAAAATGTTTGTAATTTTTTATATGCCAATGAGCTTTCTTCATATCCTATTCTACAAATTTCTTCAATCTGCTGTACCGATGGTATATAAAAATCTTTATCCATTTGGCAATCCAATAGATATCCCGCTTCATCATTTTCCAGTATTGGTATATGTATAAACAATCCTTTTGAAGAATAAATCGGAGCATCCTTCGGCCAATCTTGTAATCCCAAGCTTCTCATCGGGAAAATACACGATTCCACAATATCTACGGGCATTTCCCATAGCATAGCAATCATTTCATCTATAGTATCCTTAACCTTTAATTTGTATAACTCATAGATAACTTCTACCGGAGCAATTCCATAATAGTTTATGAAAAAGTGCACGCATTTCATCATCCATCCTTTTTTGTATTGATCTGATTCAAAAGCTTCATCATCAATCCTCTTGAAAACAGCAGATACCTCTTCAAACACACAGAATCTGTCCGACATCTCCTCAAAAGCACCCAGCCAGTACATATGTAACTGCATACTATCCACTACTTCATTTATAGAAATATCCTGTGGTGCGTCACATGCTTTGCGAAAAAGAATCATTTGCTCCTTTGTCAAACATGCCAGTCTGCTTCTAAGCATATCCTCTGCACAGAAACATTCAAGAATCCGTTCTATGAGTGCAGCTTTACGAAGTCCCGAACATTTTCTCAACTCAAAACTCCTTGCCTGCTCTAACAACTGTTCTTTTGTATATTCTTCTAAATGCTCTTTTAATAACATATAGTTTCCTCCAATGCAGTTCTATTCTTCATTTTATCTGCCTTTCTCATATGCACTCTATTATTCGTTTCTGCTCCTTCGCATTCATATACATATGACGTGCCTGATCAGCCATATTTTTTCCAAGGAAAACTCCATACGGCATTACAATTCCATCATGGATAATTACATCCTGAAAAGGGATAAGAGATGTCTCCACAATTTGAGGCATTGGCAATGTTCCCAGCAACTCTCTCCAACTGGAATATATCCCTCGAACTCTATATACACTTCCGTCCTCATCGCAGGATACCAGAATCGAACCGTTTTTCAGATGTCTTTCCACCACAAATTTTCCATGTACTACCTTTTTCCATCCTCTTACGATGGAAATATGTTCCTCACTCATATTCTGTACATTTTTAGATATATATTCATCAATAACCGATGTGTTTTCCCAAAGCTTTCCACTAATAATTCTAACCACATCCAACGGTAATCCTTTCGGTGAATCCATTCCATAAAAGTCCTTGCACAACTTATATTTTCGATTAACAAAGTCTAATAGTGGAATCCACAAATCATAAAATAATTTTGCCTGTACTTCTGTCAAAACCATAATCTCTCATCTCTTTTCTGTATTTTGGACTAATTCAGTCTAATATCAGGCTACCTATTTAGTAATACACCCCAGATCCATTACAACTCTATAAATTGGTATCTACCAAATCCGGCACCTGATACTTTCTTAATTATTTTCGCCGTCTTCATTGCCTTCATAACGTTTGCAGACTTTGACTTTGAGCATTTTAACCATTCTTGAACATTTACTTGTCCGAATGTAGCACCAGAGCCACAGCAAGGATCATATACACGGCAGTTATCATAAGGTTTCAAGATTGCTACAATTGTTTTAACGATACTTTCCGGAGTATAGAATTCTCCACCCTTAACGCCTTCATATGCTGCAAATTCCTTAATACAGTATTGATAAGTCTTGCCAAGCAAGTCCTTATTTTCCTTTGTATTGTCCATATTCATATTCGTGAACAAATCAACAACATCACCTAAAACACGCTTATCCAAATCAGGACTTGCATAGTTTTTAGGCAAAACATTTTTAAGAGATGTGTTTTCTCTTTCAATCGCTCTCATTGCTTCATCAATCACGATCCCTATTTCGGGAGTGTGAGCACAAGAAGCAATTTTATCCCAACGAGCTTCCTCTGGCACATAAAAGATGTTATCTTCTGCATAAGCATCTTTGTCATCCTCAAAACCATCACCCTCTGCAACAAGTTCTTCATAACGCTTCTTAAAAGCACTTGAAATGTAACGCAAAAATATAAGACCTACAATTACTTTTCTGTATTCTGCCGCTGGAATATGTCCCCAAAGTACACAAGCAGCATCCCATATTTGTTTTTCAAAGCCAATATTAGCATTGTTTTGTTCAGCCATCTTCAAAATCCTCTCTTTCAATAGTTGATTGTATTTACATACATACCACGGTATATTACGATAATATATGTCTTATTTTTCAGACTCAATGTGAACTACCCATTGTCTAAAGCCAATGGGCTTCCTGCTTCATTGACCTCGCAACC
>NZ_LNAM01000033.1 GCF_001461035.1 Acetivibrio ethanolgignens
TACAGCGATAAAAACTCTGGTGCCGGTCAGTATGAGCGTTATATGCAGGGTATGTTTTACATTAACAGGGCAGAGGCAGAAAAACTGGATGCAGCTTTAAAGGTTGATAAAAAGACCAAAGATTATAGCTTTATTGATAATAATAGTAAGGAATCTCCAATTACCCTTTTACATAATCCGGACAGAAAAATGACTACTTATGAGATTCTTCGTTTATTAGCTACCCGTGGAGAGAACACTCCTTATGCACAGGAGGAGGGAAAAGCCAGTTATTCTATTGGTAACTCTCAACAGGCAGAGTGCCATATTTTTGAAATTAGAAAGAATATGCCGAAGGCCCTGGCTACTATTCAGTGGCAGACCAATGCTCCAAGTGAATTTGCAATTTATGTTCCTTACTACTCTGCATTAGTTACAAGTGTAAATGATGAATACAATGTAGAAAGTCTGAAATATGTAGATAATTCCTATTTCTGGCTTTTCAGTAAGCTGAATATTTTATGCTCAGAGGATCGTGGGAAGAGGGCTGATGCGGTAAAGGCATATTTTGCAGAATATCAGAAGAGCTTAATCAAGCAGCAGAAGATTGTAGATACAAAGATGCAGGCTATCTATAAGGAAAGCCCGGCAAAGGCATCTGTTGTGGCTACTATTCTTGGAAAGAATATTGCAAAGCAGACTTACGCAGCAGCAGAGCAGGTTAAGAAGGAATTAGAGGCTTATATCAAGGCTGGAAATACCAGCAAGCCATTTGCCCTCAGCGAGGCTGCTAAGAAGACCATGCCAGAATATGCGGGACTGATGAATACCTATGAAAATGATGCAGAGCTTGAGACTGCTCTCGAAAATGCAAAGATTACTGCTGGTGTTAAGGCTACAAAGGTAATCACAACAACCAAGGCCTCCAGGGGATCCGTTAAGGTTAGCTGGAAGAAGTCTGGTTCCTATGATGTGGATTCCTATCGTATTTACAGAGCCTCATCAAAGGATGGCAGCTACAAGCTGGTAAAAGAGGTTAAAGGAACAGAGACCTCCGTTAAGCTTTCTACGAAGAGCCTAAGGACTGGAAAGACCTATTACTACAAGGTAAGAGGTGTAAAGACCGTTGATGGAAAGAAGGTTTACACAACCTATTCCTCTCAGGTAAAGGCAGTTGTTAAGTAATAAAAATAATTAAGTGGATTAATAGGGGTAAGAGAATTTGCAGAAAGGGGAGAAGTAATTTGGAAGGTTCATTAGCCATTTATATTGCAGAGCTTCGGAAGCAGTTCATCAAATACGGGGCTGTACTTTTAGACCAGTATGGACTTACAGATGGTACATACCAGTATCTTATTTATGTTTGTAAGAAGCCAGGGACAACGCCGGGCGAGATGTCAGAGTGGTTCCACATGGATCATGGACATATAACCAGATGTATTTTAAGGCTGGAAAAGCTGGGATATGTAGACCGGAAGAAAAGTGAAACAGACCGGCGTCAGGTGCTTTTGTATTCAACAAAAAAGGGACTGGAGATTTTTAATGAAATTTATACACTGATAGAAGACTGGGATAAGCTGGCTATGAAGGGGCTCACAAAGGAGGAAATGAAGCTTCTTTTAGACCTGTTGGGTAAGGTGGATAAAACCTTGCAGGAGGAAGCTTTTAAACCTGCCAAAGGGTGTAAGGCTGTGTCAGACGCTATGCCTTTGCAAATTGTAAATTCCTGATGGTCGCAATTTACAACAGAAAAATATGTTTTTACAACGTAATTAAACAAAAATAATAGGACTGTAGTATTGTAAAAAAGAAAAGGAGATGAAGAAAGGACTTTAGCAAGAACTTAGAGAGAACCAAAAATAATTAATAGAAGGAGGAAGACATGAAAAAGAGAAAAAAATGGTGCAAGATAATAGCAGCACTTTTAGCAGTAGCACTTTTCTTTACACCATCTTCGGTAATTTTTGCCATGAGCAACGGTGCTACACAGAGGTATGAAGGATATACAGTGGATAATACTAATAATTTTTATATCAAAGATGGTGTAGGCGGAGCAGGTAATGTGGCATATTGCTATGATATCAAGAAAAACATTCCTGCACTGCAAAGCAGTGGTTATAAAACTTATTACACGAGGGTTGAAAACTATCTGGAAAGTTCCGATGAGTATATTGATGTTTATGGCAGAGATAAAAAGCAACAGATTGCAATAGCTCTTTATGCAGGTTACCCACATGATGGCTATGGATTAGGTAAAGAATATAATTTACAAGATGACTTAGCAAGATTTGTAACCCAGACGATGGTGTGGAAAATTACATCCGGAAATCCAGAAGCTGCGGAAGGACTTTTTTCCGGTGACGCAAAAAAATATTGTCAGGAGTTATATCAGTATGTTCTGAAGTATAAGGAGGATGTGAATAAAAAATTTGAGCAGGGGCAAATTGCGTTGAGTGGAAACCTTGCTTTTAGCAAGCAGGAGGAAGGATGGAAGACAAACACAGTTTCTGTTATCGGACAGAAGGGAAGTGTAAAGCTGGTAAAATACCCTGCCGGAACAAAGGTATACGATGGCGATACAGATAAAGAAATCACGAAAGCTTCTTTAGGTATAGGTCAGAAATTTTATTTAAAAACAGAGACAGAGCCGGCGGGCAAAGCTGAGATTATTATCAGCTACAGTTATGAGCAGGTAAAGTTTTATTTTTATAAAGCTATATCTTTCTCTGGAAAAATTCAGAATTTAATCCGCATAGAGCCTACCGGTCATAAGGAGGAACTTTTCTATCAGGTAGAGGGGGATACCCTTAAAAAAACAGAAGAGCCGACACAAGAAACGATAGATATCCGTGTTGAAAAGGTATGGGAGGATGACGGTAAGACCGATGCAAGACCGGAAAATGTAAAAATTAAGCTATATGCCAATGATAAAGAAACGGATATCTCAGTAATCTTAAATGAAGCTAATGGCTGGAAGAGTAGCTTTACATCCCTGAGAAAAACAGATGATAACGGCCAAGCAATAAAATATACCGTCATAGAAGAGGAGGTAGCCTCATATAGGCCTACTTACAGTGGAGATGCTGAACAGGGCTTTACCGTTACTAATACACGTATTTCCGAGGTGATTCCTGATGAACCAGTTTCTGGAGGAGCCATTTCTATCCCGGGAAAGAAGATATGGGATGATGATAGGAATAAAGCAGGAAAAAGACCGAAAGAGATTAAGGTTAATCTTCTGAAGGAAGGCGAGGTAATCCAGAGTAAAATGGTAACTGCTGATGATAACTGGGCATGGTCCTTTGATAATCTTGAAAAATACGAGAATGGAAAGGAAATAGCCTATTCTGTAAAGGAGGCAGAGGTTCCGGAAGGATATGAGAGTTCAGTTGAAGGTTTTGATATCATAAACAGATATACAGAGCCAACAACGGAGCCGATACCAGAGCCGATACCGGAGCCGATACCGGTTCCAACACCAGAGCCAACGCCGGAGCCGATACCATTTATTCCGGCACCGATTCCGACGCCAGATCCAGTACCGACTCCAACAGCCACCATTGAGGATGGAGAGGTTCCAACAACCAGTATTGAGGATGGAGAGGCTCCGACAACCAATATCGAAGATGATGAGGTTCCGAAGGCTGGATTAGAAGAGAAGGACGGCGATGACGAAATTGTCATTGAAGAGGAAGAGGTTGCAAAGGGAAGCAAGGACTTTGAGGTTCCGAAAACGGGTGATGGAAGTCACATGCTACTGTGGAGTATACTTGGAGTATTGTCACTACTCGGTATCACTGTAACAAAGAGATTGAGCACAAGAAAATAAGGGCATAATAAAAGGAGCTGTTGCACTAGGTAATGAATGCACAGCTCCTTTTTTGACATTATAGGAAATTCCGATTTTGGAAAAGTAATAAAAGAACAACAGTTCA
>NZ_LNAM01000034.1 GCF_001461035.1 Acetivibrio ethanolgignens
GAAAGCCTGACCGACGCCAGCGGAAGGCCGGTGTTTTATGAGTACGACTGGCGTGGAAAACTGTCCGAAATCAGGGATGAGAACGGACAGAGAATTGCGGCGTATACCCACACAGCTGGTGGCAAACTGGAAGAAATCCATCATGGCAACGGCCTTTGCACCCGCTATGAATACGATACGGAGGGGAATATCATCCATCGGCACCTTCAGAGAGAGGACGGGGAAACCATCTCCGACCTGCGGTATGCATACGACCTGAATGGGAACCGTACCCTGAAGCAGGGAAGCTGCCTGCTTTCCGGTGGCAGCCTGACGGATTTGGCGGTATCCTACCGTTATGATTCTATGGACCGTCTGGTAAGCGAGACTTACCAGGGGGAGGAAACCTCCTATGTGTACGACCGGTGTGGAAACCGCTTGAAAAAGCTGGATAAAAATGGAACGGAGGAGTACCATTATAACCGGAAAAACCAGCTGATCTGCCGCTTTTCAGAAAAAGAGAAAACGGCATATCGCTATGACCGGCAGGGAAACCTGCTGGAAGCAGCCGGGGCAGAGGGAACAACGGTATTTTCGTACAATGTGTTCCACCAGCAGACAGCCGTGACCATGCCCGACGGAAAGCGTCTGGAAAACCAGTATGACGCAGAATACCTGCGCGCCGGAACAGTGGAAAACGGAACAGTCACAACTTTTTCGTACCATAACGGGGAACTGCTTGCAGAGAGCAGTCCGGACGGCGATACGATAAGCCGTTATATTCCGGGGTACGGGGTGGCGGCAGGCTGGAACCGGGAAAAGAGCGGCTACCACTACTACCATCTGGACGAGCAGAACAGCACTGCCTATATCACGGGAAGCAGCGGGGGGATAGAAAACCAGTACGAGTACGATGCGTTTGGCGTAATCAAAAATAGCCGGGAGGAGCTCCCAAACAGAATCCTCTACACGGGACAGCAGTATGACCAGGAAAGCGGCCAGTACTATCTGCGGGCAAGGTTTTATAACCCGGTGCTGGGAAGGTTTGTGCAGGAGGATGTGTACCGTGGGGATGGGCTGAACCTGTATGCGTACTGTAAGAACAATCCGGTGGTGTACTATGATCCGAGCGGGTACAAGGCTAAAACTAACCTACTGTGTAAGGAAGAGACAGGTGAGGGAGGAAATGGCACAGGAGAGTATGGTAGTAAGAGTGGTACATCTTCAAAGCAAAAAACATATCAGACTTATACTAAGAAAAATCCAGTAACAGGGGAAGTATATTCAGGTAGAACAAGTGGATATGGTACACCAGCTGAAAATGTTAGAAGGAGAGATGCAAATCATCATATGAATGAAAAAGGTTTTTTACCTGCTCAGTTAGACCAAACTTCAACAAATTATAATGCTATTAGGGGACGTGAACAGATGCTTATTGATGCAAATGGTCATGCACAATCTGTTGGTGGTACATCAGGTAATGCAATTAACGGAATTGGTTCTAACAATAAGAAAAAGGAAATATATATCAACGCAGCAAAAGAATTATTTGGAGAGATAAAATGAGAAAAAAGAGATTAAGATTAGGAGATATTTATGAGATACCTTTACCAAATGGCAAAAATGCATATGGACGTTTATACAGAGAATATACATTAGCCATTTACAAAAAAAGATGTACCTCAATTGAAGAATTACCCAATACAGAAGACTATGATTTTTTTGTTGGGGTATATAAGGATTTGTTGCAAGATGGTGAATGGAAGATTGTAGGTAATAGGAAGTTTATAACAGAAGAAGACGCATGGGCACCTCCACAGTGTGTAGTTGATGCGATTACAAAGACAGGGTCACTCTATTATAAAGGAGAAATAAAACCATGTACGTATGAGGAGTGCAAAGATTTAGAGGTAGTTGCAGCATGGGATAGACATCATATTATAGACCGATTAATGGGGAATGCGGATTGGATGAAATTCTTAGATAAACCTATTAATCCAGAAAAATAAAACAACTATATCTCGAAAAGGATGCGTACTATTAAGGTATGCATCCTTTTATAATAAATTGTTGCGAAAGAAGTATTTTTCTATTATGAGCGGTAGAATTATATAAAATTTCCGTTTGAAAAGCGGTAATTTCGACTCAAATATTGCTTCAAAAGGCGGTAAATCACATACAGATTTTTGTCATAAAGACGGTATCGGATTCTTTTGATTTTGATATCAAAGATATTACAGAAGCCCTTTTTACTTTAGAAATCTAGCTATTTTCTAAGATTTTTTCGTAATTAAGTTTCACTTCAAGATGGATTATGACATTCACAGATAGCTTACAAATAATTCGCTGAGGTCTCATGAATACAGACAACTTAGACAATGCTGGATAATCCCCAGTAATCTGAAACTATCTGTATCTGATACCATCGAAATTCTCCAATCTTAATCCGCACATCCTAACATCACACCTCTGTTTCGATTCATTCTGATTTTCCTAATATCAAATCAACTAATATCTTCAACAACCTGCTCATCCACCGATACTGTATAGTTCCATAAATCCGCAGATTCTTTCTCTTGTCACAGCATTTGAATTTTTGCTTATTCCCGATTTTTGCGTGTTTTTCTGAAGTATGAGGTGTGGTATCAAGTAATAAGATGAAAAAGGTGTATAAATTTAAACAAATCTATTGAACATTTCCTGCTGACTTTAAGGAACTTTGGAAACATACAGACTGTTTTCAGTATGACGCATATAGGCATAAGTTAACCAAGAACAAAAGGAGGTTGGCTTTTATGATTTATGGATTTATATCATCACTGGATGATGAGACAACAAAGGTGTTTTTCAGAAGTAAGAAGATTCGGGCAATAACATTTATTATGCTGGAAGTCTTGGTGAACTTACATCGGTTCTGCAGAGTGGAGATGTAGTTTATACCGTTAGCTGTAATCGTTTTGAATCTGTGCGTCAGGTGTATACTTTTGCAAGGTTCTGTCATGAAAGGGGTATCGTTCTTCATTTTGTAGCTGAACCGTATCTTGATATTGGCAATGGCAAGCAGTGGAGACCTGCAGTCGCCAAAGTCATTTCCAGCATGGTGGAGAGTGAGCAGAAAGCAAAGGGAATGATGGCACAAGGATTCAAGATGAGTGATTCCCAGTGGGAGTATGCCTATCCTCCCCGGCGGCAGTCCCCTCCGGAGATGAACTGCTGAGTGAGCTGGAAGCGGCTGACGGGGAGGCTCGTGAGGCAGAAAACAATGCGGTCAAGGAAGACATGATCACGAAGAAGCAGGAGGGCAAGAGCAAGATCGTGGGCGGCGTGATAAGCCTGGCGACGGTCGTGGGCCTGACCGCCCTGACCGTGGCAACGGGAGGAATGGCGGCGCCGTTTGCCATCGCGGCAGGAGTCAAGGCGACATTTGCAGTGGCGGATATCGCCGAGGGGCTGGACGGATACAGCAAGATGAATGCCATGGATGCGTCGAGGCCGGCAAACTTCCTGCGGGATACGGTCTTTGGCGGCAACCAGGCAGCCTATGATACCACATCCATGATTACGGACATGGTGTTTGACGTGGTTTCGGGAAAGGCTGTCGAGGGGGCATTCTCCAGGATGGAAGAAGCGTCAAAAGTCCAGAAGCTTGCCAGAAAAGCAATGGACTTCTGGGATGGGATCTGTCCCAAGACCAAGGTGGCGAATCTCGTCTCCCAGATAGGAGGCACAATGCTGTTTGGCGCAGTCGATGATTATCTGGCTACGGGAAAGGTTGATCTGAAAAACTTAGGACTGGACGCTTTAGCCGGTCTGGCCAAGGGAACGTTGGGAACTGCCGGAACAGAGAAACTGAAAAAATACCTCGACATAGATGACAAGTGGGTGGGAAAAGTGGTCGGAACCCTGGCAGGAGCCGCTTTTGG
>NZ_LNAM01000035.1:0-2491 GCF_001461035.1 Acetivibrio ethanolgignens
TATAATTCATTAGGAAAGTATCAGATTCAGAGCAGTTAAAAAGAGCAGATTTATTCTCAACGTAAATCTGCTCTGAATGTGATTCTTTCTGATTGTACCAATTCGCGGACTTTTAGCCAGTACATGGGGATTGTATAGGTTTTCTGTACCTTGATTTTTTCATAAAACCTTTAAATTTTCAGGTAAATGATATGCTTTCCTTGGTATCTCTTAAAAATGAGTATCACAAATAAGCCTCCATTGTAGCAGGCTGAAAATAAACATATATAGCGTCGTCGAATTATCCAAAGGCTTCGTATGTTTTACCGAGTAGTTTCATCGAGGATTTTCCGCATTCCGGACAAAGGCATACATCCTTTTTCCAGACCAGCTTAAGCAGTTCTGCTATGGATAAGTGTGCATAGCGCTGTTTAAATTTCTGCTGTCCCTGAAGGCGAAAGATAAGTTGAAGATTACAGGATTTCATTCGATTATTCAGAAAACCATAGTAACGAATTTTCTGAAATCCGGGAGGCAGTACATGCATGAGAAATCTTCGGATGAATTCTATGTTGGTCATAGTAATGGTACGTCTCGGTTTACCTTTTTTAAGAGCTCTTGCACTAAATACCACATGAGTATCGGATACGGAGATAATTCTGCTGTTAGAGATAGCAACCTTATGTGTGTAACGGCCAAGATATTCAATAGCATTACCAAAACCATTAAAGGTCTCTTTGATATAAGGACACCAGTCTTTCTCATAAAGAGAATTTTTAAATTTCTTCCATTCTGAAAGTGCTGACAAATGTTTCAGACTCCCAGGAATGTATAAGGTATCGGACAGATATATCTGATCAAGGTAATAAAGAAACTTTCCTTTAAATTTATCGCGCAGGACATGGACTGGGATAAAGAAAGTTCCTTTTGATTTTCGAATCTTTCTGTCAGAGGTAAGTCCGCCACCGGAAATGATGCAGTGCATATGTACATGGTAATCCAGTGTCTGGTTCCATGTGTGGAGAACCTGAATAATCCCGGGTGTTGCTCCGAGATACTTTTTGTCAACAGATAACTCTAAAAGTGTCTCGGCGGAGCATTTGTGAAGAATCCCGTACAAGAGGGACTGGTTATGATAAAGAAGTGGGTTTAATTCATGGGGAAGTGTGAATACTACATGGAAGTATGGAGAATCAATCACTTCGGCTCTTCGTTTATCAACCCACAGTTCTTTCTTGACGGCCTGACAGATTGGACAGTTTCGATTGCGGCAAGAATTATTATGGTAAGCCATATGTCCGCATTCCGTACACTGACTGACATTTATGCCAAGCTTTCCGGTTTTACAGTTAAGTATGGAACGGGCAGCTTTTGATTGAACCGTTGTCTGGTAATGGGTAGAGGCAAAAGAATTGTAGGAATTTTCAAAAACTTCCTGAATAGCGTAATTACTCATGATCTGCACCTCCAAACAAGGCATCCAGAGGGCTGATGGCAGAATGATTTCCACTAACAGCCAAATGCACGTAAATAGTCGTAGACTCCAGAGATTTGTGACCAAGCAGAGTTTTAATGGTCATAAGATCGACACCATTCTCATACAGATGAGTGCCAAATGCATGCCGGAATGAATGGCAGGTAATTCGATTAGGCCAGCCGAGTTCTTCCTCATGTTTGTGGATATTTCTTGAAAGATAAAAAGTGTCGATGGGTTTATCAGGATTACGCTGTTTGGGAAACAGATATCCAGTAGGTCTGCCATAAGCAAACCAGTATTCAGTTACGATATCCAAGGCATACTTGGAAAGAATGGCATAACGGTCACTACGATTTTTACCGTGAGTGACGTGGATACGCATATTTTTTCGGGAAATATCTTCGTAACGAAGGTTACAGACTTCACCAATACGAAGACCGGCAGAATACATGATGGCAACCATGGCTTTCACTTTAAGGTCAGTTATAGTAGAGATAAATAGCTTTGTATCCTCCTGAGATGGGACATAAGGCAGAAAGGTATCAAATTTTCGCATTGGAAGCTGCGTATCATCCCATGATTTATGAAGAACATAAAGAGTAAAGAAACGAAGCTGGGAGATGGCAACATTAATCGTGCGGTCAGAAAGATTGCGCTCTTTCTGAAGTTTTTCTAAGAACTGACGTTGCTCATTGTAAGAAACCTGAGAAGGAGTCTTATGAAGAGTGTCAGAAACAAAAGTAAGATATGCAGAAATGTATGTCTGATAAGATTTCATAGTGTGATCGGTAAGACCACGAAGAGAAATCATTTTTTTATAACGCTTTAAATAATCCATGAAAAAACCTCCTGAAATATGTGAAAAATAAAGTGACATCACAAAAAACAGGTGGAGGTCTGGAAAAAAAATAAGATATGTAATTGTTAAGTATAAAAAAACATGATAAAATATGCATAGCAGTTCTTGTTGTTATGTGTTTGTTTTAGTGTGGTAACTTAACAATACAACAGAAAAACAAAAACTGCTATTTTTTT
>NZ_LNAM01000035.1:2501-68633 GCF_001461035.1 Acetivibrio ethanolgignens
AGAAAAACAAAAACTGCTATTTTTTTTTATGAAAAAGTAGTGGTTTCACGTACTTAGGGCTAGCCGTCGCACTAGCGACTTGGTACAATTTTATTCATAGCATGAACCTCCGGTTATTAATTGTTTTTCGGCAACTCAATTATACCAAAACCAGATGGTTTCATGCTATTTTTTTCCAGTTATTATTGAAATTGTGTGAGGATGATAAATACAAAATATTTCTGCATAAAAGAATACCTAAGGTGAAAGAGTTGCAACTTTATGAAGCACTGTTGGACAAATTAAGGACAATTAGAAAGATACAATTAGCAGAACGTTTAGAGACAATAAGAAATATGTAAAACTCTTAGTAGTAAGAATTTCCGTTTTACTACCATTTCTACTACTAACAGGTAGTCATAACTTGCTCAATTATGCTATAATTTGCCTAGTTGACACATAGAAAAGAAATATAACAAATTCCCAGAATATCCCGCAAAACTGGGCTTTTCCGGGCAAAAAGGAGCAAACAATTACTATGATAAAAGTCTTATTCATCTGTCACGGCACTCCAGTTTTACTATAATGCAGGACTTTGCAAAGTGGGGCAGAGTACGGCATAATATGGCGGAAAGCCTTGCAAATACTACGGTTTCGACTACTAAGGCACATAGGGGTAGATGCAGAATAGTCAAAGAAATTGGGAGAAATCCTTAGTAGTAAAAGACTACTTAGGGACTGATAATTGAACAATATATTGCATATATGGCGGCTGATTCGTGAGGTGTTGTGGGTTGGCCGCTTTTGTTAGTAGTAGGAGTTGGTAGTATAGTCAAGTTAGTGTGAATAAGGGATGAATTTCTATGGGAAATGCATGTTTTGACGACTTGACGTGTTTATTTGGAGAAAAAATCTCTAAATAAAGAAATAAATATTGAAAACTGCATATAATTATAATATAATGAATTCAGTTAATATTAGGAGGTGTGCGCCATGTTAGTAAAAGTATCGGTGGAGAACTTTAAATCATTTGATAAGCGTGAAGAACTTTCTATGGTTTCCTCTAGCAAGATGCAGGGGAATAAGGATCATAAAATAAAGATTAAGCAGATCAATTTATTGAAGAATGCTGTCGTGTATGGAGCGAATGCTTCTGGTAAGTCAAATCTATTTCGAGTTTTTGATTTTATTAAAGCAACTATTAATGATGGACTTCCAGTGAATTCTGTAAATGACTTCTGCCGTAATTCTATGGAGAACAAAAGTAGAGAAAGTGTATTTGAGTTGCAGTTCACTGTGGGAGATAAATTTTATGCATATGGCTTTTCTGCGGTATTAAGTGAGAGAAGAATCACAGAAGAATGGCTATATGAATTATTGCAGGATGGTTCAGCTAATAATCTATTTATAAGAGAAGGCGTGAATACTCCGACATTAGGCGAGAAGGTTAAGCTGACAAAAGCGGAAGAAAATCGTTTTTCTGTATATGCAGAGGACTTTGCCGGCCATGAAGGTCAGTTGTTTTTGTCTGAAATGAATAGAGGTAAGAAGTACGAAGAAACATCAAAGTTGATATTCTTTAGAGATGTATTTAACTGGTTGAATAACAATATCATCATATTGAATCCGAATATGGGTATCTCTAATACTGATGCGTATTATAATCAGGAGTCATTGGAGAAGATTAGTGGGTTGATACAGACATTTGATACAGGTGTAAGCCAGATTAGTACACGTGTTATTTCTATGGATGAGCTCAGCAAGATGATCCCTGTAGAAGTGCTCTCTGGAATATTTGCATCATTAAAGAAACAGATGCAGGCCACAAATATGCCTAAAATACAGATGTCTTGGAGACTTGCGGATGGATTCTTTAATATTAAGATGGAAGGCAATGAGGAGCCAGAGATTACAACATTAGTATTAAAGCATGGTAAATCAATTTTTGATTTTAACTTTGCAGAAGAGTCAGATGGAACAAAGCGTCTGTTTGATTTGATAGATATGCTCTTAACAAAGAGAGAAGATACATTGTTTGTAGTGGATGAGTTAGAGCGAAGCTTGCATCCAAAACTTACAGAGCATTTCCTTGAATTATTCATGCAGGCTCATGAGGGAGAGCGTATGCAGCTTCTCTTTACAACACACGAAGATACAATTATGGACCAGGAGCTTTTCAGAAGAGATGAGATATGGTTCGTAGAAAGAGATGCCAACAATGCAAGCGCAATCTATTCTCTTGATCGATTCAAAGAAAGGTATGACAAGAAATTAAGCAAGGCCTATCTCGAAGGAAGATATGGTGCTATTCCTGTGTTTAAGCAGTTTTCCTTCCGAAAGGAGGAGTAGCTATGCCAATTCATACTTACACAAATTGGAATGTTAGACCTTCAGATGCAGAAGAACAGATAGAGCCATTTAGAAAGTACTTCTTCATCTGTGAAGGAGCTAATACGGAAACGTTTTATTTTAGAAAATTAATTGATTTAAGAAAGACCTTAAACATTCATCCATTAATTGATATTCGACTAATGGAAAAGACAGAAGAACACAGTAATCTTTCTTATCCGAAGCAATTGTTAGAATTTGCAGAAACATTGAAAGATGATGAGACTCTGGATTTTGATAAGGAACATGATAAGATGATTGTCATTTTCGATGCTGATATATTTGAGGAAAAGGTATCGGGATATGAGGACCTTATCAAAGAAGGCGAGAAGAGTAATATTATTGGAATTACGAATCCTGGCTTTGAAGTGTTCTTGCTTTTGCATATTGAAGGTGCATACGAAAAGTATATCAAGGATAATAATGATAAGTTCTTTGAACTGGATGAGAAGAAAAGATACAGACATCCATATAATGTGTTACTAGAGGCCACAGGTATGAATTCAAAGAAGAATAGTAAGATTGCTGATCTTGCAGAGAATGTGGCTATTGCAATTGAACAAGAAAAGTGTATTAACCAGGATATACACAATGTAAAGGGTGTAGTATCCAGTAATATTGCAAGTATTATTGAGGGGATAATTGAGGATAGGCCGTAGGGAGCAAATAAATCATATAGCTGATATTATGAAAGATAAAAAAAGGAAAACGTTAAATGGAAGTAATTGAAGTATTTAAAGAATTGAATATAGCTGATAATAGTGAAGCGTTAATAGATGAATTGGTTGGTGCAATCTCATTGGACCCAGTATCGATAAAAAATCTTGCAAAGAAAACAGGTAATGCGCCTTTATACTTTAGGGATGCTTGGTACTGGGCAAAGTTAAAAGGGTTCATATATGGAGTTAAAGATATACAGGATAATTTAGGTGAAGGGGTTAGTATTAGTACTAAGTTATTTGGTAGTGATAAGGATAAAAAAAGAAACGGAACTAGGCTTTTAGCTGAATTAGAGAAAATAGATACGGCGGAGAAAATGGGATATGTATTGAATGCTACAAAATCTTTGTTGATGGGACTTATTGATAACTCTTTGTATTTTAGACTTATTGATGTTATTGTAGATATGTTGCCAGAAGATTTGGAGTATTTTTCTAGTATTGCTATAACAACTTGTACATATAGTGGTTCTCTTCAAATTAATACTTTGCAGAGAAAAGGTTTATTGATGCAAGCTGGTGTTGATGCAAATGCTGATATTGAAAAACAAGAAAATATAGTTACTGAGTTGGGACGTAAACTTGATTGTTATGCCTTATCTTTAGACAATGAAGAGCATTGGAAGTGGCATAAAGAGCATGATGAAACAAGTGCTGGGAATTATTCTGTTGCTCCTAATATTGCAGTTGAGGGTGACATTTTGAAACTATTTTAAATAATCCTATAAAAGTATAAGAGTGAAAATATAATACGGATATATTGAAAACAAACCTTTTGGCGTAGCTTACATCAAGTACGTTGAAAGGTTATTTTTATATGGTTTTGTACGCGATATAGTATGGAACTGCACACTGAATTTTGTATAGTTTTAGATTGATTTTCGGCGGTAATCCGCTGTATAATACAAGAAGGAAATTTTGTCGTTTTATAGTGAATATATGGAGATTACAACTATGGAATTTATGACAGTAAAACAGGCTGCAGAAAAATGGGGATTGTCAGAAAGAAGACTTCAAACCATCTGTAACGAAGGAATGATTCCTGGGGTTATAAAATTTGGAAGATCATGGGCAATTCCAATGGATGCACAGAAGCCAGCGGATAAAAGAATTAAGTCGGGAAAGTACATCAAGTCCAGAGAATAGGACAGTGTATTTAGTAGGATTAGTGTGAGAAAACATACGAACAAAGAATAGAGGTATGAACATGGCGGAGAATGTTAAAAAGTATGCTCCTGGAATGCGAGTTATGATTCGCGGTGAGGAGTGGATGATAAAGAAAATAGAGAATAACACATTAGGAAATAAAGCTTTATATGTTGTTGGCTTATCTCGTCTAGTAAAGGACCAGGAAGCAATTTTTCTTGATGATCTGGAGAAAGATAATATTGAAATTGTTGATCCAACAAAGGTAAAACTTGTGCCGGATGATTCACCATGTTTTAGAAAATCAAGATTATTTATTGAAAGCCAGTGGCGTCAAAAGATCCCGACAGATAGCAAGATACATGTGGGTGATAAGGCTGCAATGGATTTGATGACGTATCAGTTGACACCTTCACAAGTTTCATTGTCAAAACCACGTCAGCGAATTTTGATTGCAGATACAGTTGGTTTGGGTAAAACACTTGAAGCAGGAATTCTTATGAGTGAATTAATCGCTAGAGGAAAAGGCAAAAGAATACTCGTGGTTACAGTCAAGAGTATGATGACTCAGTTTCAAAAAGAAATGTGGAATCGATTCACCATTCCTTTAGTGCGTCTGGATTCTAATAAGATTCAGAGTATTCGTTCTAAAATGCCTTCCAATGCAAATCCATTTTTTTATCCTGGATATGATAAGACGATTATTTCTATTGATACATTAAAAAATGATTTGGAATATCGTACTCATTTAGAGAATGCTTGGTGGGATATCATTGTAATAGATGATGAGCGCGTTATAATAAGGACAAAGTTAGAGAAACCCAGTAAAATCAAGGGGGTAGCACTAATTTAGTCCTTATTTTTATACCATTTTATCGGTAGATAAGGCAGCGCTGACAAATCAAACCGAAATCCAAACATTGCATCAACAATTCAGGAGTCATGACCTGAGTGTGTTTCGTGCATCCAAGTGAGGTGACAATTTAATAGATTTTATTTTGGTAGGACTAAATTAGCATTTATCACGGAGATATTCCGTTTGGCTGATATAGTCCTACTTTTTATTTTGAAAGGAAGAGATTGTATGAGCAAAGTGCTAATTGAAGTCCTCGTAATAATTCTTATTGCGGGCAGTTATTTGATACTGTATTCAACAGTTAGAGTATCGGCTATAGCAGATCAAAGAATAGCGGAGATACGAAGTAGAGAAACATTTGATAAAGAAAAGCAGTTGAAAACAAATCAAAGTAGTATATCGGGAGGGATGGCTATGGCAAATAAAGAAAAGAAGATCGAAGGTAGACTGGGATATAACAGTGAGAATGGCAGATATGGATTACTGGTATCAGATTTATGGGAACATACTGGATTCCACTGTGGAGAATGCTTGGAAGTCAAGGTTGATGATAAGTGGGTAAAAACCCGGATGGAAATGGATATTGACCGTAACTGGTATTTGGTGGATACCCCCTATACAGGAGATTTAGAGTATGTTAGGGCGAGAATTTAAGAAAAGGAGGAAACACAGAATGAACAATAATATCGAAGTAATCGGAATTGACCATGGTTGGTCTCAGATGAAAACAAGCAATACCTGTTTCAATACTTCCATTAAGGAATTAGCAAATGCTCCTGCATTTCACGATAATGTGCTTGAGTATGATGACAGATACTTTGCAGTTGGTGAGGAAAGACTGGAGGTGTTGGACAGCAAGGTGGAAAATGAGAACTTTTATTTACTGACGCTGGTAGCAATTGCAAAGGAATTAGAGATAAGAGGAAAGAGTGAGGCTGATGTGGTTCTTGCGGTAGGGCTTCCTCTCACAAGATTTTCAGCAGAGAGAAAACCATTTATTGATTACCTGTCCAAGAATAGGGATATGGTATTCGGATTTGAGCAGAAACTTTATACAATTCATATACTGAATGTGCTTGTATATCCTCAGTGCTATGCAGCAGTAGCAGGGATGCTTCCTACCTTTGGTAAAAAGGCACTTGTCATTGATGTTGGCTCATGGACTGTTGACAGTATGCTGATAGTGAACAAGAAGCCTGACAACAGTAAGTGTGATACACAGAATGAGGGCTTGATTAAGTGTATGAGAGCCATCAACCGAGTGGCGGTACAGGTCAAAAACAGAAAGATTGATGAAGCAGAGATTCAGGAATATATGAAAACTGGAAAGACAGAGCTTCCAAAGGATTTTAAGGAGATTATGGACCAGCAGATTCAGATTTTTGTGGATAAGGTGTACCGTTATCAGACCGAGTGTGGTTACAGTCTTGATATGATGCCGGTCTACTTTGTAGGTGGTGGGGCTGTCGTTATGAGAAATTTTGGAAGATATCAGCAGTCTAATATCCACTATGTGCTTGATGTAAAGGCAAATGCAAAAGGTTTTGAGACGATGGCAAAAATAGCACTTAGAAGCGGGAGGTAACTTAAGATGGCAAAAAGAAGTAAGCAGTACAGTTTTCATCTCAATCTAAATAATCCGGACCATTTGAAGATATACCGAACGCTGGAGGATTTGAATACAGATATTCATAAATCTGTTTCAAACTTTGTGATTAAGGCAGTGATTCAGTATATCAATGATGCCTCAAGGTCGAGTCTTACAAAGAGCGGAAAGAATGAAAAGGAGAATCTTGAAGGCTATGTAACCAGACAGGAGTTATCAGAAGCAAAGCTTCAGATAAAAGCCGATGTGATGAAAGAGGTTGCGCAGTTGTTTGGAAATGCAGCTATGAATACACAGCAGGTTGTTACGCCTGCACTTATGCAACAGATGATGTCGATGATACCAGAAAATGCAGAAAAAAAGAAAGATTCAGATAAGCCTGAGGAAGAGGCAGAGCCTACCGATGCAGCATTAGAGGAAATGTCGGTATTGTTTGCCCAGGGAAATTTTGGAGAGGAGTAAACGCCTATGGCAGTATTAAGCGGAATCGGAAATGTGTTACTTACCATATTGAAATGGATACTAAAAATTGTATTAGGAATACTCAGACTGGTATTGGAGGTGGCTAAAATATTTCTGCTTCTGCTTAATCTGGTATTCAGAGTGTTTATGGCATTTGTAGGTGCAGGAACACCATGAAAGGGGGTGTGGCTTATGAAGTTTCGATTTGAGAATTATCTTAAGAATCGCAGACTGGTAAAGTATTTCTTTGCTATGAAGAAGCTTGTAACTGCGTAAAGAAAAAAGCAAAATGAAAGGAGACTAACAATGCACAGAATACGGGACAGTCCCATAGAAGATGTCCCGTGACAACCGAATAAATTGTTCACATAGAGTAAGAGTGGACAGGTCAGTTTGTCATGAGGACACAAGCCTATCCCTCTTACGGAAAGGGAATAGGTGATTCATATGAAGAAACTATTATTTATCTTATTATCCGTAGTACTGATAGGAAGTGTCGGATGTGGCTCAAATAAAGATTTGAGTATGCCGAAGTCGTCAAGGATCAGCAGCGGATAACGACAAAGGCGGGAAATGTACTCGTTGCGCCCCTCAAAGCTGGCGGCAAGGTCATTGAGGATAAGAGCAAAGTTCGTCATGCGGACGGGGATTTCTTTCTCCATGAGGGCGTTTGCGATACAGCCTGCAAGGTAGCTTTTGCCGGTGCCTACGCCGCCCCAGAACAGGCAGCCGATATTGTCTGTCCGCATATCTTCCCAATGCTCCACATACCGGCGGGCAAGCCCGGTCTGCGGGTTCCTGCCGTTGTCGTTCTCGAAAGTCCAGTCCCGCATGGTGGGGTCGGTAAAGCCCCGGCGTTTCAGTTCTTCCACGGTGTCAAGGTGTCTGCGCCGCTTTTCGGCGGCTTCCCGTTCCTCGCGGGCGGTTCTCTGGCAGTCGCACTCTGCCGGGTGGCGGTCGCGCCCGAAGATAGCGGCCTTATCCGGCGCAAAATAGGCTTCTTTCGGCTTGCGGCACTTGCCGCAGTACAGTAAACCGTCCTCGCCGGTGTAGTCCTCCGGCTCCGGGATGGTGGTCGTCATATTCTCCAAAACCGCGTTGATTTCATTCTTCATAAACTCTCGCCCTCCTTGCATGAGTAGTCTGGTATGCCCTTTTTAGGGGCTTCCTTTTTGTCGTTCCCCGCCCATATCCGCAGGGCGGCGGCATAGTTCTGGTAGCTTTTCCCGTTGGCGGCAAGGTAGCGGCTCATTTCCTCGATGAACCGTTCCAGCCTGTCAGGGTACTCTGCCTGCAACTCGTCGTATTCGGTCTGTGACAGAAAAATATTTCCATATCGGCCATAGGGCGCGGACGGCCCCCCACTCACTCCCTTTGTTTGGCTCTCTGTAAGGTTGTTTATAGTAGTTTGGTTAGGGGACGGTTTTCCGACCATCATAAGGTCGGTTTTCTGACCATCAGTAGGACGGTTTTCCGGCTCTATGAGGGGCGGACTTCCGGCCATCAGTTGGTCTGAAAACTGTACCTGTGGCACTGGCGGTACTTTGACATAAAGCCGGTTCGGTGCGGAGAAGCCGCCCCGTTCCCGTTCCAACAGCCCCGCCGTGTCCAGTTCATTAAGCGCCCCCTTGATGGTGGTGCTGCCTTTATCCAGTATTTCTGCTATCTCCGCGATGGGATAGATAATATAAATCCTGCCCTCGTCGTCCAGCCACTTGTTTTTCTGGGAGAGGGTGGAACGGTCTAACAGCAGCGAATACAGCAGCTTGGCGGTCTGTGAAATCTCCATTTTCAGCAGGAAACGGGGATACGGCAGATAGGCGGGCAGCCGCGTGTCTGCCCTGATATAATCAGCGATAGGATCACCTCCCTGTGTTCGGGTTGATTTTGGCGTATTGTCACGCATTAAAACGCCGTTTCCGGGGGAAAAGGATAAATGTATCGCGTACCCTTTGACACCCACGAAAAAAGCCTTGATTTATGCGGGTTTGAAAGGCTCTAAAGCGTGACATCTCTGCCTTTGTTTCCGCTTTCTCTCGGCGGCTTTGATTTTCTTCATGCGCCCGGCGCAGTCGGGGCAGTATTTTCCCCGGTTGGATTTGGGGACAAAGGCCGCCCCGCAGACGGCACACCGTTTCCGGCTTCCCCGGCACAAGAGGGCTGCGGCCAGCTCCCCGTCAAGGGGCAGGACAGCCACACGGAACCAGTGGCACATGAGGGAAAAGGAAATGCTCTGGACGCACACGCAAGGCTCCCCGTCGTCCAATAGCAGGCAGTTCCCCTCATCGTAGTTACAGCACTCATGTACCAGCCGCCGCGCCCGCCGGTGCTGGCGGTAGTCCATGTGGGGCAGGTTATCGCTCATGGCTCTGCTCCTTTCTGCGGTGCGGCTCGTCCCGGCGCAAAATCTGGTCGATGTTCCGCTTGACGGTCTGCAACTCCTTGAACCGCTGTTTCTGTTCGTGATAGGTGTTATACAGGCCGTCTTTCTCGGAGATAAGCTGCTCGATCTCGGCCTGCAACGCTTTCCGGGCGGGCAGCTTGGTAATGCCATGCGCCTTGAAATACCGGGCTGCTGCGTCGGCTATGATAAAATCGCTCTCATGGGCCTGCCGGTATGCGGCGCGGGCTTTCTCGGATTTCTGTGCCCGCAGCCCGTCGCGGGCGGCCTTGGTCTGGGCGTAGGCCAACACCTGCCGCTGCAACTTCTTTTTCCCTTGCAGCTTCGTTTCCAGTGCTTTCAGTTCGCCGCTGGTCTGGCGCATTTTCTGATAGGCGGTGTCAACGGCGGCTTCTAACTGCTCCGGGGAAGTAAAGCCGTATTGCTGGTAGACGGACAGCGTTTTGGCGGCCTGCTTCAGATTGTGTATCTTCGCCCAGCGTTCATAGCCCCGGCCTTTGCCCTCGGCCATTTTCTGCTCAATGTCCACAAGCCGCTGCACTCCGTCCTGTTTCGGGGCGGCTATCTCGGCTCTGGCAACCTGCAAGCGGTCTTTTATGGTGCGTGGGGGATCGGGGGATCTGGCTGGCGCTTCGGCTGCTCTGGCGGCGTTTTGCTCTAAAACGGCAAAGACAGCGGCGCGGTCAAAATCGTCGCCCAGCTTCCGGGCGGTAATTGGCTTTGTCCTGTCCGGCGTGAGGTAGGAAAGCCGCCCCCGGCTCTCCTTGACGGTCACACCCTCCTGCAGCAACAGAGAGGAAAACTCGTCAAAGCTGGCGGCGGTGGCAAGGGCTTTCCGTAGGGTCTGCCGCAGCTTCTCCTTGTTCGTTTCAAACTTGGTCTGCCGGGGCGTGATACTATCGGCAATCATGGGGGCGTTCTGCTTGTCCAGCGCGGCCTGTCCCTTTTTCTGCGCCCAATACTCCCGGTCGGTGACGCGGTTCTTGCTGCCGTTCAAGAGGTCGATTTGATAAAGCCCCTCCCGGTGGCACATCTCCATGACTTCGGATTTGAAGTAGCGCAGGGCAGCGTCGGTACATCGGTGCTTGCAGCCGACTTTCGTATCGGCCGGCCTGTCCATGTAGGGCAGGAACGGCACTTCCTCAATCCGCAGGCTGTTTATGACGATATGCACATGAATGTTGCCGCTGTGGTTATGCCCGTCCGGGTGGGTGCAGACAAGGGCCTGGTGGCCGGGAAAATGCTCTTTACAGAATTGTTCCCCCAACGCCTGCGCCCGGTCTACGGTCAGGCCGTTGTCCGGCCCGTCCCGCGGGTCAAAGCTGATGATGTAGTGGTGGCTTTTCACATCTTCCCGCCGCTGGTTTTTCTGATAGCGGAGATTGGCCCGCATACACGCAACGGCAAAATCCTCCCCGTCGCAGTTCAGCGTGGACAGCCGGTAGTCCTCGCGGGGGATAAGCCTGCCGGTTTCATCAAGGACGGGCTTCATGGTAAACTCGTCATGCTCAAAGAGAAGATATTGCTCGGCGGCTCCGTAGTCGGCGTTTTTAGAGTTGATATGCTTGAGTGTTGCCAACCGCGTCACCTACTTTCTTGAGGACTTCATACTTGAGGACGGCAAGGTCGGATATGGCGGCGCGTACCTCGCCGGAAAGGGTGTTGTAGGGTACGCCGTATTCGTTCAGATACCGGGCAATCTGATTGAGGTTGCCGCCGATCCTGCCGTACTCGGCTGTCAGCTTCCCGACAGCGGAAAGCAACTCGTCATTGACCGACGACACATGGACAACCGGGCGTATGGTCGCCCGCCGTATCGCCTGCCGGAGAAATTCGGACTGGCTGATACCATAGGGCGCAAGCCGCGCTGTGAAGTCGGCATACTCATCTTCGGACAGCCGGGTTTTCACAACGCGGCTGCGGTGGGGCGTGTTGTATTTCTTTCGCATGGTGTGACCTCCTTTCTCGCCCGTAAGGGCGCATGAGCAGGGTTTGGGGAAGGCACTCCCCAACAAGTTTCCCGCGAGGGGCAAAACTGCAGAATTGCGGATTTTGGCACCGTGGTAGAAACTTGCTCTCCGTGACTGCAAACTTTCTCTCACTTCCGTCCGCCACTTTTTTGGAAAACTGCAACCACAAAAGTTTGTTTCTCTTTTTCTGCTACTACTAATCCTGTAAAGGGCATTCCTGCCCGCTTTCGCTAAAATGACACCGGACGCAGTGGTTTCTACCCGGTGTTGGAGAAATCCTTTCTCTTTGCCCTCTACTACGGGTAAATGCTCCAAATGCCAAACACCAGGGCAGAAAAATTCCCTCCTCGCTTACTACTACAACCGGCAGGGGGCAAAATGGCCGGGAGCGGAGCCGGACAACAAAAAAAGCAGTAAATCTTTTTCAAGACTTACTGCTTTCGCTGGCCGCGTCGGTGGCGGCTGGTATTCAGTTTTTATGACTTGTCCGGTGGTTCGTCAAGCCGGAACTTGAATTGACAGTCAATTAACCGCTGCTTTACATAGTCCTCCACCTCGGCGTTGACCTGCCCGTTCACTTTTGAGAAATAGCGGATATATCCGGCGTAGTGGAGCAGGACAGCGTTCACGGCTTCTGGGTCGCCCTCACGGGCTTTGAGGATTGTTTCATAGGGGAGAAGTCTACTCATACCGGCTCACCCCCATTTCTTCGCGTAGCCGCTGCAAGGCAAGCTGGATATGCCGCCCCGCTGTGCTGCGTGACCGGCCAATACACGCGCCGATCACGCGCTGCGGCTGGCGCAGAAAGTAATAGCGCAGGATTTCTTCCCGCGTCTGCTCCGGCAAAACAGAGATCGCGTCGGCAAGGGCGGCGTTGCAGAGCAGGACGGTCTGACCGCAGACGGTAAATGGGTATTCCTCGTCCGGCTCCGACGCGGCAAACTGGACAAACTTCTCGTTCATCAGATAGTCAAGGGAAACTTGCCGTTCCCATTGCCGTTTAAGCTTCAAAATCTTGTCCAAGGCGGCACAGCGGATAACAGTCTTGCAAAAGGCGTTGTACCTGCGCTGGATATATTCTTGATAGGCTATCTGGTCGGTCATGGAAATTCCCCTTTCTGAATAATAGTGCGGGGCGGTGGCACTTCTTGCTGTCGCCCCTTGATTGCCTACCAGCAAAGGCGGGCGGGGCTGTCAACGGCTGCGCATATGCGCCGTTCATCTTGACCGTTGACTGGCTCGGCTGGGTTTGCTATTTACCCGACAAACTTGAATTTATTTTAAGCTATCACGTTTTACCTTCTTAAGCCTTACTATCATTACCATAGGAATTTCTTTGTTGGTTTTAAAACATTCTTCATAAAATCCATCAATGACAAATCCAGCTCTAAAACAAAGGTTAAAAATATCTTGTATGGAACGATGATAATAAATCTGCTCTTTCGGTTGCCCTTCAATCGCTATATCATAGTAACTGTGCGGTGTCATATATTTTTCAGTCAACGTGACAAAACAAGGGTGTTGCGTTGCAAAGACAAAAATTCCGCTTTCCTGCAACAGTTCATAAACAGCCATAAGAAGTGGTTCAATATCCGTAATATCCATAATTGCCATATTAGAAACTGCTTTCGTAAAGGCTCGATTTCTTTTTAATTCTAATATACTTTTTCTATCGGTCGCATCCGCCACACAAAATTCAATTTGTTTTGCATATTGTGATTGCCGTCTTTTAGCCAATTCTATCATTTTTTTGCTGTAATCAAAAGCGACAACCGAAGCGCCTCTTTGTGCAAGATACGAAGAATAATTTCCATTGCCACACGCAATATCCAAAATGTAATCCGCAGGATTAGGAGATAGAAGTTCCGTTACTTTGGGACGCACTACCTCTCTGTGAAATTCATTAGATTCGTCACCCATTGCATTATCCCAAAATTGTGCGTTCTCCTCCCAGATTTTTTTACTTTCCTCTGTTCCCATGTTCTCTCCCACTCCCCAAATTTGCTTTTTTGCTTCCATTAAATCTTCCTTACTATATTCCATTGTTACCCTCCATAACTTCTGATTGTTGCCGTCTTGACGATTATGTATCTTTACATTACCTTCTGAAACATATGGCGCACCTTGTCCAGGCGGCTGTTTGGACGGCGGGGCTGGATGACCGGCTGACCGACAGCGGCCTGATATCCTTTCAGCTCTGTAAGGCATACGCTCCGCCCGTTGGTGTAAAAGGCCAGATCAGTACGGTATGCCTGTATACAGCGGGCGGGAATCTCGCCAGTAAAGACAACTTCATCCTTTTTTACCTGGGCCGTTTCGATGGTGGCACAGTATTTCGGTGCATCATGATAAGCCCTGGAAAGGTATTCCTGGGGCGCATAGAGGATGAAGGAGAGATAAGGTTCCAGCAGCTGCGTCCCCGATTCCTTCAATGCCTGTTCCAATACAATCGGGGCCAATGAGCGGAAGTCCGCCGGCGTGCTGACCGGACTGTAATAAAGCCCGTATTCAAAGCAAATCTTACAGTCCGTTACGTTCCAGCCGAACAAGCCCTGCTCCAGCCCGTAACGGATACCATCCCTGACAGCGTTTTGAAAACTCTGGTTCAAGTATCCCAGCGAAACCCGGCTCTCGTATTGTACACCGGAGCCAAGCGAGAGTGGTGTAACAGACAGTCCTATGGATGCCCAAAACGGGTTGGGCGGCACCTCGATATGGATGGTGTGGCTGGCTGCTTTGAGCGGCCGCTCCATATAAATGACGGAGGGTTCCTTTACCACTGTTTCAAGCTTGTATTTTTCCGACAGCAAAGCGGAAACAACCTCCAACTGCACCCGGCCCAAAAAAGAAAGAATGATCTCATGGGTGATGGAATCCACTTCGCAACGCAAAAGCGGGTCAGTATCCGCAAGTTGCGTAAGAGCGTCCAGCAGCCGTTCTCTTTGCGCTGCCGTTTTCGGCGCAATCGTCGTCCGCAGCATGGGGAGGGGGTCCTCGCGCCACCTTTTACGAGGGAGCCGGGTTTGGTCCCCTAATACATCGTTTAACCTCACGCTGTCGCTGGGAAGGATAACAATTTCACCCTGATAAGCGGTGTCTGTCCGAACAATTTCCCCTTTGGATGGAATACGCATCTCTGTGATTTTCAGCTTTTCTCTCCCGGCCAGGGCCACCGTATCCCGCAGGCGCAGCGTTCCGCTGTATAACCGTAGATAGACACGCCGCTGGCCGCAATCGGTGTACTCAACCTTGAAAACGCTGCCGCATAGGGCGGCGCCCCCCTGTTCCCCAATCGGTTGGAACAGCCCTGTCACCGCATCCATCAACGGTTGAATGCCAAGGCCATTTTTGGCGCTGCCATGATAGACTGGGAACAGGGAGGCGTCTTGAACCCGCTGCTGTTCCTCCCGCGCAAGTTTTTCCCGGCTGATTGGTTCTCCTGCGATATACTTTTCCAATAATTCATCGTTATTTTCGATGACCGCATCCCATGCTTCTATGTCGGTATTTTCCTCCAGGACTATTTCCGGGGACAGCGACACCGTCTGCTTGATGATAATATCGGCGGAGAGCTTATCCCGAACAGACTGAACCACGCTCTGCAAATCAACGCCAGCCTGGTCGATCTTGTTGATAAAGATAACGGTGGGAATGTTCATTTTCCGCAGGGCATGGAACAGAATACGGGTCTGGGCCTGCACGCCATCTTTAGCGGAGATCACCAAGATGGCCCCATCTAAAACAGCCAAAGAGCGGTACACCTCCGCCAAAAAATCCATGTGGCCGGGCGTATCCACAATGTTAACTTTACATCTGTGCCACTGGAAGGAAGTGACTGCCGCTTGAATGGTAATCCCACGCTGCCGCTCCAAAAACATGGTGTCCGTCCTCGTTGTCCCTTTTTCGACGCTCCCCGGTTCTGAAATGGCTCCGCTGGCATATAGCAGGCTCTCCGTCAAGGTCGTCTTTCCAGCGTCTACATGGGCAAGAATTCCAATATTGATTATTTTCATGTGATTGTCCTCCCTTTACAGCCCCAAAGGGCATAAAAATCCCCAGCAGTAAAATACTTTTACCACTGGGGATTATAAGTTGCGGACATACACATATACAGCATACACCTGTTTGTGATTGCTGTTTTTGGGGATATGTCAAAATTGATAAGGCAAAAGTATTCTTAAATTGGGTACAAAAAACTAAGCCCCTACAAAAGGAGCTATCATAATCCTTTGTTCCCACTATTTGATTATAGTTTTATTTAAGAATACCTTGCCGCATATTTTTTACTCCTTTTCTGGATTAAATCATTGTATCACATCAGTTTTAGGAAAGCAAGTACCTAAAAGAAATTTTTCTTCCCCTTATATGTAACAATCATACCGGCTTCCTAGCGTTCAGAATGTTTTCTGCTGTCTGCTGTGGTGTTTGGTTGGAATTGTCCAACCAAAAGCCGATCCGTGGTGTTGTCTGCATTTTACTAAATACAAATTCAATGTATACAGAAAGATATAAGGAGTGGGAGGGATTCCGCCGTAGTTGGCATTGTAGGAAAATCCAAAAGTTTAGATTTTCCCACAATGCTTATCTTTTGGTCTTTGGTTCGGAATAGTGTAGTGCTGGCGGTCTATCTCTTGTTTTCGGTTGCTTGCTTCCTTACCGTACATGAGCATTCGCACCCGATAGCGATAGGTAATCCTTTGAAGTTATCTCCGGATTTTCCCCCGCTCCACACCGTGCATGCGACTTTCACCGCACACGGCGCTCCATCGAATTCAGCCGTCCAGGGCTTTTAAACACAACTTACACACTTCGTTACAGCATTAAATTCAAAGAATAATAGGTGGCATTTCTGCCATAGTACGAAGTTTGTTAAGCTTTTCTATTTGTTTATTGTCAAGATTTAAGGATTTCAGGTACTTCTCAATCGTAGGTTCTGAAGAAGCATGGATAAGGATATGAACCGCTTTGCTGACAAGAATAAGATTTGCGTATTCATCCGAACCGCCATTGCTAACCGGCACTTTATGGTGGCAGTGAATATCGTGGGAATTCATCGGAATTCCTGTCACTGCACATTTACCATACTGTGCCGCATACAAAGAAATACGGTTATCCGCATATTCAATGGTTCTGCCTTTTACAGGATTTCTCATCAGCCATAACATTGTCGCTGTGTCGATTGCAAGATTCTTATGAATCTGTTCCCGACCTTTGACCGTATATTTATTGATGGATTTCCTTTTATGCTGGGCATTCTTTGACTGGACATATCCCAGTGGAACCACCGGCCGTCCATGAAGGAACCTCATCTGTCTGCTTGCTCCATACTTTTCTTTAATGAACCCATTTCTGAGCTGTCCCTTTTTGGATAAGTCGCCTTTCAGTCTGTTTCTGAGCTGTTTGTTGATACTGAAGGCAAGTCTGCTGAAGTCATGGGATACTTCTGTAGAAATATAATAGTATTCATGAAGTCCGGCAACTACAGAGTTATATTCCTGAAGCTGCATGAACTGAGCATTATCATCTGACGAATGAGCCAGTTTCTTTACTTCTTCCGATACTTTTTCATGAGCCTTTTTGTATGCTTTATCGCTCATATGAGACCGAACCACATATTTCTTACCCTTTTTACGGACTTTCAGTTTGAACCCGAGAAAATCAGAATACTGTCTTTTGAGATTAACTACTTTGGATTTGTCAGGGCTGATTTCCAGCCCCAGCCTGTCCTTTAGCCATAACTCTGTTGCCTTGTATGCTCTGACAGCATCCTCATGTGTTGCGCAGAAAATTTTAAAATCATCTGCGTACCGAACTGCATGCATCTCTTTTAATCTGCTCCGGCGCAGAGCCCTGTAAGCGTGGCTCTTAATCTCTGTTCCCTGCGCATTGCTCCTCGTTTTGAATTTTGTTTTTGTTGGCATCTCCTCCCATTGTGAGGCAATCCACCAATCCAGTTCATTCAATACGATGTTTGCAAGCAATGGCGACAAAATACCGCCTTGCGGGGTACCCCGTGTGGGATATGTTTTCTCCCCATCTGGCAGAACAACAGGTGCTTTCAGCATCTCTTTTATAATGCATAACAGCTTTTTGTCCCGGATTCCCAATGCCCATATCTGACGAATCAGCTTTGTATGACTGATATTGTCAAAGAAGCCTTTAATATCGAGGTCAACCACATGGTACAGATGTTGTACCTGTATCAGCCTCATGCATTGCGCAATAGCAGTCTCAGCGGAACGGTTCGGGCGGAACCCGTTGGAGTTCTCACTGAATTTTGCTTCACATATCGGCTCCATGACCTGCAAAATACATTGCTGTACGATCCGATCCACGATAGTTGGAATTCCCAGAGGTCTGGTCTTTCCATTGGGCTTTGGTATCTCCACTCGCCTTACGGGTCGTGGATGGTAATTACTGAATTGTTTCCATATGAGACGGACGTATTCTTCCTCGCTTAACTTTGCAAGGTCGGCTATCGTCCTTTTATCCACTCCCGAAGTATCACTTCCTGTATTCTTCTTTATCGTTCTGTATGCAAGCTTGATATTTTCTTCACTCTCGATGATTTCCATCAGATGGTTGAAGGTTTTATCTTTCTTACTTTCTGCATACAGCCTGTCAAAAGTACCTTCCATGTCGTAATACTCTGAGTTGCGGATTTTTCTCTGTTTACTTTTCCTTTCTTGCTGCCCCGAAGTCAACACAGGCATCCTCTCCCTTCGGTTTGGATTTTCTTTGTCATACTCGAAGCTGTGTTTGTTGTGTTTTCATTTTCTTTGCTGAATTCGACTTGTGGCTATCCCTCCACCGCTTACTTATTCACGGCTTCACAGGTACTGTGCCACTACTCTCACTGGAATAAAGAATGGTTATTGCCCTCTCGCGAAGGTATTTCCATCCACCACATCACTGGCTTGCAACCGCCTCCGTGTTCCCAGCTTTCCACGTTCCGATATTCCTATCATTGGATATCTTTAGGTTCTTCCTCTAAGCCTGTATCTGGTCATGCATAACCGCACCGCCTGTAACGATGCATGGACTTTCATAACAACCAATTTTACTCGCCCACAGATACCACCATGAAAGGTGTACTGCCTTTTGACAGCATCAACGTTTAGACTCGTACATTCAGAATTTCGTCAGTATTTTCATACATTCTCACCATGGATATCCGACCCCCGGCATATAGGCAACACCATCCACCTCTGGACAGCTTTCGTGTCTGGTCTGAAAACCAGTCTTACGGTTGCTCTCTGCCGACTTCACCGAGCTCTATAAACTTTTGGAGAGAGCCGTTGCATGCTCCCCGCCATTCGGAGTATTAGGGTGGCGCTTCGGGACGTTACCCCCTCATTTCACCCATCGGAATATCAGTTCTCCAAAGTTTCGGGCTACAATTGCCCTTCGACTTTGTGCGCAAGCTTTTCACTTACGAACGTGTCGCACGATTGTCGTTACCATATCCCTCCAGAAGATTGATAACGCCCCAAATGCCTAAGCCTGCTCCAAGAGCGATAACAAGGGTCTGCAATACGTTTACTGCGCTGTTGAAAAATGCCATATAATATCCTCACTTTCTGCCGCTTTGCGGCGATAAAAATTGTTTGTTTTTGGTTTTGGGTATGAAAAAAGCCGCCTGTGTTCGGCGGCTGCGTCCTCGCGCTGCTTAAACTGCTGCGGCGCGGCGGTATTCAGTTGTCATTTTTGTAAGGGTTGATACGCTGCGGCTTCCTGCCACGCTCCAAGTAGGGGCGCGTACCATATAGCCCGTGTTTACAGTTCGGATAGATTACCACCTCCCTTTACGGTGCTGCGTCCTCCTGTACGTCGATTTCGTAGTAGTCAAATACTTCGTCCGGCTTTACGATAGCGGGGCGGCGTTTGATATGCTTTTCCATGTCAAAGGCGTTTTTCGGGTCTGCGTCGGACAGGTACTTGTATTTCGGGTGCTTCGTGATGTCGTACTTATCAGAGAAGAACGGGCGCACACCTCTAAGCTGCAAGATACATTTCCCGCCGTCCATGACCGCGATTTCGTCCTGCGTCATAAGCTCTTTGCCTAACTTCTGATAGTTCAGCCCATGCGAAAGCTCCCGCCCTCTGGTTTCGGAAGTGTTGAAGCTGTCAATCGTTTCTTTGCCTAAGATTTCCGATATTTCTTTGAGCGTCGTTTTTTCCTTGCCGCCCAAGAAAAGGGTCGTGTCGCAGTTGCCGACTATGGTATCGGCGTTGTCCTTGTAGATTGCCTTTAGCTGCGACTGTGATTGCAAAATAATAGAAGCCGATATTTCGCGGCTTCGTATGGTCGCTATGAGCTTTTCAAACTTCGGGATTTGACCGATATTCGCAAATTCATCTAACAGGCAGCGCACATGAACAGGCAGCCGCCCGCCGTAAACATCGTCGGCTTTGTCGCATAACAAGTTGAAAAGCTGCGTGTAGAGAATGGAAACAACAAAATTGAAAGTGTCGTCGGTGTCGGAGATGATAACGAACAATGCCGTTTTTCTATCTCCCAAAGTGTCAAGCTCCATTTCGTCGGTTTCCATGAGTTCGCGCAGTTCCCGTATGTCAAAGGGGGCTAACCTTGCGCCGCAGGAAATAAGGATTGACTTTGCCGTTTTGCCTGCCGCAAGTTTGTACTTCTTGTACTGCTTGACCGCAAAATGTTCCGGGTCTTTTTCTTCCAGACGTTCAAACATGAGGTCTACCGGGTTCTTAAAGTCCTCGTCGTCCTCGCGGGCTTCCGACGCATTTATCATTTCAAGCAGCGTCGTAAAGTTCTTTTCCTCGTCGGGGGCTTCGTACCAGATATAGCCGATAAGCGCGGTATAGTAGAGCTTTTCAGCTTTTACCCAAAAATCCTCGCCGGATTTCTCCCCGTCGCCTTTGGTGTTGGCGATAATGGTATTGACTAACTTCAAAATATCCTTTTCGCTCCGCAGATAGGCAAAGGGATTGTATTTCATGGATTTTTTGAAGTTAATCGTATTCAGCACTTTGATTTTGTACCCGCCCCGCTGTAAGAGCTTCCCGCACTCGATTAAGACGGTGCCTTTCGGGTCGGTAACAACATAAGAACTGTGCATTTGCATAAGGTTGGGCTTTACGAAAAAGCGGGTCTTGCCGCTGCCGGAACCGCCGATAACAAGAATGTTTTTGTTTCTTGCATACTTCGGCTGCTTCGGGCGGCTGCTCATCATCAGCCTTTCGGTCTGCGTCAGCAGCACATTATTTTCAAATACAGGGTCGATATACGGCTTTATATCCTCCGCGCCGCCCCATGAAGCGTTTTGTCAAGTGTTATTTGGAGTTATTGACGCACAATCAAGGCGAAAGCGCGAAAGTGCAAAGCGCAAAGGGTCTGCACTTTGCGTTTTCAGCTTGCGGGTTCGGGCGGCTGCTTCTTCTTGATGAAGTTGTACCATTGACCGCCGACGCGCCTTGCGCCCAAAACACCGCCCATGTTGCGCTTGGCGTTCTGTACCGTCCTCTCGGATATTCCGGCTTCGGCTGCGGCCTTTACAAGGTCCTCGCTGGCAAGCTCTTTCCCGTCTGCAAGCAGGTCAAGTATCAGCCGTTCCGCCTGTTCGGTCTTGGTGGCGGTGTTGCCGCCCGCGCCGGACAGCAGCTCGTCGGCGGTAATGTCATACTCGCCTATCCACGAAAAGCCCGTTTCCGGGTCAAGGCAAAAGGCTATGGGCTTACCCTCCGCCGCAAGAGAAGATTTGTCATGGACGATAACGCGCACATTCGGTTCCCGTTTCACGCGCCCGATCAGCAGGACGCTCCTTGCTGCGGCGCGGAAGTCGATGGAGCCTAAACCCCGGTAGGCGCTCTGTCCTCCGGCGGCTTTGTTGAGGTGTCCGATTAGGATAACGGCGCACCCGGTACGCTCGGCAATCTCGGCAAGGCGGCGGAACATGGGGCGTATCTCGTTGGCCTTGTTCATGTCGGTTTTCTCGCCCACATACGCCTGTATGGGGTCAAGGATAATCAGCCGCGCCCCGGTCTGTCGGATAGCTCTCTCTATGCGCTCATCGGACAGGGAAAGCCCCTGCTTGCTCTCGTCAATGACAAGAATGCGGTCAAGGTCTGCTTCGGCTTCCATAAGGCGGGGCTTGATGGTGTCGCCCAAACCGTCCTCGGCAGTCTGGTAAATCACATTGAACGGCTCATGCACTGCCATGTGGGGGAACGGCTTGCGGTTGGTACAAGCGGCGGCAAGGCGTAGGGCAAAGGTGGTCTTGCCCTCGCCGGGGTTGCCCTGCACAATGGTTACTTTCCCAAAGGGGATATACGGCTCCCATAACCATTCGACGGTCTGCGTGTCCACCTCGCTCATGCGGATAATCTCAACGGTTTCTTCCTGCGGCGGCCCTTTCAAGCCGTAGACCGCTTCTCGCAAATACTTCCCGTCTGTGATTTCTGCCCGGTGCTGCAATACCTCGTTCCAATCCTTGAAAAGAGGGATAAGCCGGTGGACGGTGTAGCCCTCCGGCATGAGCTTCACAAGGCGGCTGCAAGCGTCGTTTCCGGCTTCGTCGCTGTCAAGGCAGAGATAAACGGTCTTGATGTTCGGACGGTCAGAGAGAAAGCGGAGCAGGGCTTTTTCTCCCACGCCGCCCAATGACAGGTAGCTTTGCTTCTGCCAATCCTTTTTGAACAGGCAGAGGAAAGAAAGCAGGTCAACGGGGGCTTCAAAGACAAACACTCTTTCGCCCTCGCCCCGGTAGCAGAAGTTAAAGGCTTTGTCGCTGCCTTTCACATCAAGGCGGAAGTTTCCCGCCGTTCCCTTGCTGTGGGCGTAGCGCGGTATTCCGTCCTCGTCCCGCCCCACAAATACGGCGTTGTGGTGGGCTGCGTCCTCGTAAATATCGCCGCTGGCAAAGAAAAAGCCCGTCACATCTTCATCAATGCGGCGGGCGGCTGTGAGGTAGTTCCTCGCTGTTCGGTTGTCGGGGCTGCGGGGCGGTAGCCGGAAGTCGGAGAGGGGCGCGGAGCTTGGTCTATCCGGCGGCGGTGCGGCTCCCTTTTCTCCTGTGAGAAGTTCAACGGCTTCGGTAAAACTCTTGCCAAAAAACTCCATGACAAAATCAATGGGGCCGCCGCCCTTGCTCTGGCTGTGGCGATACCACTTGTTGCCCCGGACGGTCAAGCTGTCGTGCCGTTTCCATCGGTATTCCTGTCCGGCGCGTTCCAGCGGTTCCCCCTGCGATTGCAGGAACAAAACAAGGTCGGCTTGGTTCGCCCGGTCTATCTGTTCTTGGGTGTAGTACAAAAAACTCACTCCTTTCATCGGTCTATGTCGTGCCGCTTTGTGCGGGTCTGTGTCTGCTCCGGCTGGTCGGCGCGGAGTGCAATATCCACGCATTTGCGGATTTTTTGAAGTTCGGAAACATCGGCGCGGGTATCTTTCAGTTTGGCATAATCGCTGTCCCTCTGTGTTTTGAGGTCGGCATATTCCTGTTCCCATTCCGCAATAGGCAAGGTCTTTGTTCCTTTCGGCAGATTTGCATGGAGATAGCGGCTTGCTGCGTTCCATAGGGTCAACTCGGCGCGGTGGGCTTCCTCGTACTTGTCGCGCTTGTTTGTCCAGCCGTTTTGCAGCTTTTTCAGCTCATCGTGAACGGGCTTGTACTCGGTGTAGTTCTTCCCGTATTCAATCAGCTTTTGCAGCTTCTTCATGCGTTCCTCGGCGGTTTTCATTCCTGCCCGGATAGTGTCGGCCTGTTCGCTGACAGAGGAAAGGGCTGCGTCCAGCTCATCAAGGGTAGAGATACCATGCTCGGTCAGATAGTTGACCGCTGCCGCTATGGTTTTCAGTTCATCGGCTGTGTGCTGTTGTTGCCAACGCTGCGAATACTTCCGGCTCTTTTCTCTCTGAACGCTCAAATACTTCATCAGCAGATTTGCAAGGCCGGGGGATTGTTGCGGCTGTTCCGGGGCGGTTTCCCACGCTTTGAACAGGTCGGCAATCCATTCTTTGAGCTTTCCAATCTGCGCTCGGATTTCCCGTATAAGGCGGTTTGCCTTTTGGATATTCCGGTTCAGTTCGCCTTTCTCGGTGGCAATACCTTTCTTCTCCATCTGGCAAGCCGCCACGCCCATGTGGACGGTGGGTATCTCGCCAATGCCGCGCTCGGCGTTGCTGCGGTGGTCGATACGCTCCGGGCTTCCGGCTCGTTCAAGGTAGGCGTTTGAAATATCCGCCCATGCCTTACGCCACAAGAGGGCGTTGCCCTTGTCGTTCCAGCCGGTCAGGTCAACTTTGTGCGTCTTGTATCTGCCGCTTGGCAAGCGGATACGCTCGCCGTTTTCATCAAGGTCATATTCCTTTTGGGACTTTGCCGCCCATGCGCCGCGCTCGTCAAGGGGGCGCATGGTAAGCATGATGTGACAATGGGGATTGCCCTTGCCGGTGTCGTGAATGGCATAATCAACGCACATTCCTCTGGAAACAAATTGAGAGGAACAGTATTCCCGGACAAGCCGGATTTGTTCCTCTCTGGATAACTCTATGGGGAGCGCCGCGTCAATCTCTCTGGCAAGCTGGGCGTTCCCGGCTTTCTCGTAAAGCTCCACGCTGTTCCACAAGGTTGAACGGTCAGAGAAAGAGGGCGGGGCGTGGGGTGGCAGCATAATTTCCGTATGGACAACACCGCCTTTGCGGGTGTAGTCGTGTGTCATTCCGTCCCACTCATTTGTCAGCTTTTCGCCGCTTCGGTAGGCGGCTGCGGCAACGGCTGATTTGCCCTTGCCCCGGCTGACAATGCTGATATTACAATGATAGATGGCTATGGGTATCACCTCCCGGATAAAATGAAAACCCGCAAAAATGGTACAGACGCCAAAGGCTGGTATACTGTTTTTGTGGGTGTGCAGGGATAGCCGCGTAAGCGGCGCAAGGGGTGCAGCCCCTTGTTGCGGCAAAGCCGCCAATGTCGGTCAGAGAGGGAAGCAAGCGGCTTTCTCTCTGTGCCGACAAGCCCTCGGCAGAGCGCACGCACCCGTAAGGGTGTATAAGTGCGCCCTTTGTACCAAAGGGATTATTCGCTTTTCCCGCCCTCGGTGCGTTTTTTCAGATAGCCCCGCGCTTCCTCGCTCGTCAGGGCAAGCCGGAGAAAGGCGGCGGCTTCTTCGTCGGTCATGGTCTTTGCTTCTGGCACAATGCTCTCAAAGACCGCACCCCGGACGATCAGCCGATGGCTGCGCGTCCTGCGTTCCTCTTGGGATAACTTTTGCCGCAACACCTTTTCCCGATTTTCAAGCTGCCGGATTTTCTTCTTCCCGTCCTCAATCTCGGCTTGCAATTCCTCGCGTTTTTTTTCTCTCGGTTTCGTCATGGGTGGTCACTCCTTTCTACCTGTCGGCATAGAAAAAGGACAGTCGATTTCCTCGGCTGTCCTTTTGATTAGGGTGTTTGGTTTACTCCGTTCTGCTCAATAAATGGGAATATTAAATATCAATACGCCCTTTAATACATTCCTATTAAAACATCAGCTTCGATTGTCAAATGTGTGAGAGTACGCCAATCAACGCAATCTTTTTCAACGCAAAAGAGAAGCGGCGTCATTTCAATAAACGACATTCTTTGTTCTGATGACAACTGTACGGTGGCTGAAACCGTTTCTCTTGAAATGGTTTTAAGATATTTCTCAAAATATTCAACGACAGACTCATTTGAATAATCTGGATTTTTCAAGTGTGCTTGCACTTTAGTCCTGATTTCCCTCAAATGATTTTTCGTAGGAATTACTTTCACAACATATCCGTTAGGAGATAGCAATCGCTGAAATTCTTTGTAGTGTGCAGGCGAAAATATGTCTAAAATACAATCCATACTTCCGTCTTTCAAAGGGATTTTTGATAAGTCAGTAACAAACCACTTCACTGCTTTGCGCTTGTCTTTTTTTGATGCAATCTGTATTGCCTCCCTTGACAAGTCAAAGGCAAAGATGTTTCGTTCTGTTCTTTGCTGTATCTGCCTTGCATAGAAACCCTCGCCGCAACCAACATCTAAAATGTTTCTTATAGATGGCGTATCAGAAATAAACTGTATGATTTTCTCCAACACAACATCATACATGCCATACTCCAAAATTTGGTGCCGGTTGTCAAAAGACCGCTTGCTGTAGTTGGTTTTGGGCGATGATTTTAACAACAAATTTACATACCCATATCTTGAAATATCAAAGCAATGTCCATGTCTACAAATTAGGCTATTGCCTTGTATATCCATTGATTTTGTGCAAATTGGGCATTGAAAATAAACCTTGCTGTCTGCAAAGCGTGATAAATTATTATTCATTTGTTTTTCCTCCATAATTACATCTCTGCTTCAATAAGCGAGTTATGCAATACGGATAACCGCAACATAACTCGCGGTTTTATCTTAATCTCATAAATGTAACCATTGTGTTGTCCTCCAATCAATTCCGCAGTATTACTCTGCTTTTAGAAAAAGTATAGCACAAAACTATGAACATTTCAACTCTATTTCAGCCTGTCGGCGACGTTGCTCTCTCTGGCATACCGCCGCGCCGCTTCCCGCCGTTCCTCGCTGTATGGGGCGGTCAGACGGAAAGAGAAGCGGCCTTTCTCAATGTCAAACTCCATGCAGCCCGTTTCCGGGTCTGCGTCGGTCTGGCGGCACACATCGGGGTGCTGCTCGGCATAGGCGGCAAGCCGCTTCTTCAAGTCGGTGTTGTGGGTACGGATATGGATCAACGGGTCTTTCTCATCAAACCAGATGTCTGTGATCTTTTTTTGCTTGGGAAGCCCTGTTCGCATAAACTCTCCTTTCTGCGCCCTCGTTTGGAGAGAGGGGCATTTTTGAGGGAATTTTCCCGGCTCTTGACTTGGGGAAAATGGGGATTTTCAAATAGAAACCGCCCCGGCGAACCATTCTTCGTCCGGGCGGTTCCTATCGCGTGATTTTCGTTTTTTCCGGCTCTTGACCGTCCTGCAAGCTGTCGGCAAGTATCACTTTGAGCAGCTTGTCGCGGAATGTTTCTGTGCCGCTGTGGTTGAAAAACAACTCCGCAACGATGGTCTGTCCGTCCCTCTGTGTCGTGATAACACTGTCGGGGGATTGAGGTGTCCCGTTCTGTTCTGCCATAGGCGGCTCCTTTCTCTGGGTGCAAAAGAGGGATTTCCCGTAGCCCGGAAAATCCCTCTTGGTTGTCAGTATTCGGTTTTACTGTGCGGGTGCTGCGGCGGCTTCCTGTGCCTTTTTCTTTGCCCGGTATTCCCGTGCTTTCATGCGGTCATACTCCCGTCGCTTTTCAAGGTTACGCGCCCGGTACTCCCTTGAATACTGCCGGTGGTAGGCGCGGCTCTTTTCCTTTTGGGCTTCCTCGATTTTCTCCCGCATTTGCCGGATTTCCTGCTCCGTTGGCTCTGTAAGCTGTGTCACTTCGTTCTCAAATTTGCCGATATAGTTGAAATATATCCCGATGTGCTGAATGGCTTGTTTTGCCCTTTTCTTGTCGCGCTCATGCACTTCAATCCGGCTGATAAACTCGTTGAGAATGGCGGGGGTCAGGTCGGTAAAGGCAGCGTAGCGTTCCGTCAGCTTCAAAAACTTCTGCGCCCGTCCGCCCGCGTTCTCAAAAGCGGATAGCTGCTCTTGCAGCTCGGCAAGCTCCGCTTTCAGCGCATAGTATTCTTCTGAATACTTCTGCGACATTTGCTCATAGCGGTCTTGCGGGATCGTGCCGAGGGCGTTGTCCTCATAGAGCTTGTTCAGCACCTTGTCAATCTGTTCAAGGCGCGTCGTGATTTGCGGGATACGCTTCTGCTGTTTCTTGGTCTTGTCGGTCTGCTGCATGGCAAGGTTCTTTTTCACTAAGGCTTCAAATTCCGCCCAGTTGCTGATAGAATAGTCCTCGATTTTCTTCAGCACTTCCGCGATGGTCTGCATGAGCAAATCCGCGTCAATGATGTGCGGGGAATTGCATTTGGGGTTTTTGGCTTTTCCCTTGTGGTACTCGCTGCAATAGGCAACATGACGCTTGCCGCCATTCCGATAATCTATGCGAATGTGCATTTTCGCACCGCAATCCTTACAGAAAAGCAAGCCCGACAAAGGGTGGATTTCCCCGTCCCCGTTGGGGCGTTTGACGGGCGCATTTTCCAAAATCCGCTGTACGGTTTCAAAGTCGGTGCGGTCAATAATCGGCTCATGCACATTTTCGGTTATCTGCCATTGGCTCCGGTCTACATAGTGGTTCCGCTTGTCGCGGAAGTGCTTTGTGGTCTTGAAGTTGACAACATCACCGCAATACTCCTGCCGTGTGAGGATATGGGTCAGGGTGGCTTTGTTCCACTTATAGCGGTTGGCCTCATTGAGCGCCCTGTTTTTACAGGTTCCCCGCCCGCGCTCTTTCATGTAGAATGTGGGCGTTGGGATTTGCGCCTGCGTGAGATATACGGCAATTTGGTTTCGGTTTTTTCCGTCCAGAAACAGGCGAAAAATCAAACGAACAACTCCGGCGGCTTCCTCGTCGATAATCCAAAAATCCTTGTTGTCCGGGGATTTGACATAGCCATAGGGGGCTTCGGTGGCAATCGGCTTTCCACTCATGCCCTTCGTCTTAATGCCGGTCTTTACTTTCTTGCTGATGTCCTTTGCGTACCACTCCGACATGATGTTGATAAAGGGCGCAAACTCCAATGTATCGGGCTTTTCGCTGTCTATCCCGTTGTTGACTGCGATAAAGCGCACATTGTTCCGTCTGAATATCTCCATCGCATTGCCGACTTGGAGATAGTCACGCCCCCAGCGTGTCAGGTCTTTCATAATGCAGACACCGATTTTCCCGTTCTCTACATCGTCCATCATGCGGGAGTAGGCAGAACGGTCAAAAAATCTGCCGCTTTCGTCATCGTCAATGTAGTGCCGGATATTGGTTAAGTGCTGCCCTCTGGCGTAGTTCTCCAAAAAGATTTTTTGGTTCTGTATCGAGTTACTCTCACCGCCGTCCCTGTCCTCGTCGCCCACGGAAAGGCGGGAGTAAAGGGCTGTAATTTTACTATAATCAGTCATGTGCATAACCTCCTGTGCGTCCATATAGGCTTCCTTTACACTTAAAATTATGCACTCCAACGTGCAGAACCGTATTCCATGCCTTTTCGGTACTTCTTCGCGTTCTTGCCTTTCATGTAAACGGCAAGCCGGATAATGACCGCCCCCGCAATGCCGATAAGCAGATCGGCGGGGTGCAGGCTCGGCGCGATACTGGAAAAGGCGGCGGCAAAGCCCGTCCCAAGCTGCAAGAGCTTTTCGCTTGCGTCTGCGCCGGGGGTAAGGCGTATTGCTGCGCCTATCTTGTCAAACAGATAGACAAAGAGCAGATAGGGCAGGTTGAGGATAAGCAGCTTTTTGACTTCCTGCTTCATAGCGATACCTCCCTGTCCTTGTTCTTTACCTTGTCCCGCTGCGCGTTCAAGCCCGCCGCCTTTTCTTTCAGAGAGGAAAGCAGCTTGCGGATAGAGGGCTTTTTCTCCTGTGTCAGCTTCTTTGCGGAAAACTCCTTAAAGGCTGCGGTCAGCACGTCAGCGTCGCGGCCTTTGAAAAACACAAGGTAGCGGGGCGGGTTTTCCGTCGTGTCCTTTTTCAGCGCAAAGTCGATACCGTACTTTTTCGCCGTACTCTCAAAGGCTTTGATATTGCCCTCGGTAATCTCAATGTTGGAAACTCCCGCGTTCTGCTTCATAAGCTGCTTTAAGGTCTGCTTGCCCTGCGGCGTTTTGTCTTTCTGCTTCTTCATCTGTGCAAGCAGCGTTTTCATAGCCTTTTGAAGTGTCTGCGCGGTCAGCTTCCCGGTCTTGATGTAAAGGGCTATGGTCTTTTCGTTGATTTCATCTTGCATTTACCGTCCTCCTTTCGCGGTAGTCTGATAGTGTTAGGGTGGTACGCCGCTGCGGTAGCCGCCCATAAGCTTTAGATACGGACGCGCAAGCCGTTCAAATCCTCGGCGCGGATACCCACAAGGTACCATTCCTGCGCCGCGCTCATTTCAATGCGGGTCGGCTTCCATTTGCCGCCTGTGAATACGTCGAAACACTCTCCGCAATGCAAGCCGCCGTAATAGTCGGCAATGTCAAAGCGAATGTCGTAGCGGTCGGTCTGTTCGTCAAAAATCAAAGCTCCTGTTTTCTGTGCCATGTGGTAATCCTCCTTTAGATTTTGCCTGTCGCCATGTCGTGAGCGACAAGGGCGGTATAGTAGCTGTCAATGGTATTCGGCGCATTGAACAGCACCGCTTTAAGGTACTGTTTGATGTTGCGGATTTTGGTGGTATTCTCTTTCATGCAGTCAAAGACAAATTCAATGTGACTGCTGTTGAGCTTCATAAACTTTGCCTTGACAAGCTCTGCCGGGTAATCGTCCCCGGCGATACGGATTGTCTTTCTCTTGCTGCATACCGTTTCAAGGATAATCGAAACAATTTCGTCCAGACGGTCTTTGTCTACCTGCCCGTAGCGTACAAAATGGTCGTACTCGATATTGTCCTTGATGATTTCCTCATAAACGCTGTATGCGTCTGTCGCTTCCTTTCGTTTCCGTTCCGGCGGCTCTGCCGCTTCCCCGTCGTAAGGCAAGGGATTTAGGGAATGGATAGGAATGGAATCGGTACTTGATAAATCTATATTTGATTTTTCTTTTTTGGGTAAGTTAGTCTTTTGTATATCTTTATTTAATTGCGTTGGATTTTCCAACGTAGGTTTTTTCTGCGTAGGTTTTTCCAACGTTGGATTATCCAATGTTGGATTTTCCAATGTAGGTAAATCCGATACAGGCGGGGTCTGCGGCTGCTCAAAAATCACATAATCTGCGCCGCGCAAGCGTCCTTTCTCGTCGCGTTCCCTTGAACGCACGATATACCCGGCGCGTTCCAGTTCCTTAACGGCTTCCCGGATAGCGTCGATTTTCTCCCGGTTGATAAAGGACAGCCCCGCAAGGGTGTAGTCCCAATCCTCTGGCAAGGACAGCATTTGCGATAACAGCCCTTTTGCCTTTAGGGATAGCTCCTTATTGCGTAAGTGGTGGTTGCTCATAACCGTATAGCCCTTGTTGCGCTCCACTCTGAAAACTGCCATAGCTTCATCACTCCTTTGCTGCATACCTGTTACGCAATAGAAACGCGATTTTGAGGGTTTAGGTATCAATCCCTTATCCGCTGAAAACCGCGTCCGCAAAGCCGCGTAAATCAAGGGCTTTTTCATGCCTACTGCGTAACAAAGGGCATGAAAAAAGCGGCGTTCCTGTTCTTCCTTGTGGGAAGTGAGAAACGCCGCCTGTGCGGTGCGTTATTCTGCTTCTTCGGCTATGAGGTCTTGTATGACTTCGCCAAAGTCTGCCGTAAAGGAAAAAATGAAGTATTCCAAAACGGCGGGGTCTGCGTCCATAGGCTCGGCTTCCTCGGAAAAGGGCAAGCCCATAAGCCCATAGAGCATTTTTATGATTTTGAACAGCTTCCCCCGGTCGGCGGGGGTGTTCATGGTAACAAGTACGTCGGTCAAGCGGTTTACGGTTTCCATGTCGCCGCCTGTCGTTACCCATACCATTTCTGCGAATGGCTGCGTGATTGCTCCGGTTACAAGGTTTACCTTATCCTTGCTGATTTCGCCGGACGGGAGTATAATACCCTTGTCTAAAAGTACGTTTTTCATGTCGTCCTCCTATAATTTGTGGTGCCAAAATGGTGCCCGGTCTTACAAAATCATCTTATACGGAGATATGGCAAGATAAATGACGATATGCAGAAAACCTTGATTTTAAGCCATTTTCGCGAGGTTTTATAAACACTTGCGCGGGCTTATAAGAAGATTTCCGTCTATCAAATCAATAAAAAATAACTCTTGAAAGTGGCGAGAGCAAATACAAGAACTCCACTTCATGGTGGTTCTCACATATAAAGGAGAAACACATGAAAGAGAAAATAATATCAGAGATTATAAGAGAGATGCTTTCGTCGCTTAATAATGAACAATTAAGCAAGTTGAAGACTACATTGGAGATATATCTTTATAATGTATCCATTGAAGCCAAACAAGAAGCTGATAAAGAGAAAGAAGAAGTAGATTATTTGGAAATATTTCTATCTGCAAAAAGGATTGAAGGTTGCTCAGAAAAAACACTGATATACTATAAAAATACAATACAGCAAATGATTGATAGTATTGGAAAATCAGTTTGTACAATAGTTACAGAAGATCTAAGAACTTATTTGGCGGAATATCAAAAGGAGAAACAATCAAGCAAGGTAACAATTGATAATATTAGAAGGATATTTTCAAGTTTTTTTGCTTGGTTGGAGGATGAAGATTATATTATTAAAAGTCCAGTCCGCAGAATACATAGAATTAAGGCTGCTAGTACTATAAAGGAAACATACACGGATGAACAATTAGAATCTATGAGAGATAACTGCGATAATCCTAGAGACTTAGCACTGATTGATATTTTGGCTTCAACAGGAATGCGTGTGGGTGAACTAGTGCTACTGAACAGAGACGATATTTCTTTTGATGAAAGAGAATGTATTGTGTTTGGTAAAGGTGATAAGGAACGAATGGTATATTTTGATGCCAGAACGAAGATACATTTGCAGAATTATCTTGATTCAAGGACAGATAATAATGATGCATTGTTTGTATCACTTAAAGCACCATACAATCGAATGAAAATAGGTGGAATAGAACTGAGACTTCGAGAAATGGGAAAGCGGTTGAATATAGAGAAAGTTCATCCACATAAATTCAGAAGAACACTGGCAACAGTAGCAATTGATAAAGGAATGCCAATAGAACAATTACAAAAATTGTTAGGGCATCAACGCATAGATACAACATTGCAATATGCAATGGTTAAGCAGAGCAATGTTAAGATTGCTCATAGAAAATACATTGGATAGGAGAAGTTCAATGAGAACAGTAAAACTTAGAGAAATATCCGAATTAAAAACAGGTCCATTTGGCACACAGTTTAGTGCTAACGAGTATATTTTAGAGGGAACACCAGTAATAAATGTCAAAAATATAGGGTATGGAGATATTATTACAACAGGACTTGATTATGTTGGGATTGATACATTGGAAAGATTGGCTGATCATAAGCTGAGAGAGGGAGATATTGTCTTTGGAAGGAAAGGTTCAGTTGACAGACATTGTTTAATTACAAAGGGGCAAGATGGTTGGATGCAGGGTTCTGATTGCATACGTGTAAGGTTTACAGATTCTTTCGTTCTTCCAGATTTTGTATCTTATTATTTGTTGACTGATGCAGTAAAAGCAAAGATAAACAATTCTGCTGTGGGGTCTACAATGGCTTCGTTAAATACTGATATTTTAGGCGATATAGAAATAAATTTACCAAGTCATGAGGAGCAGAGTAAAATTGCAGCAACATTATCTGCTATTGATAGGAAAATAAGAAATAACAACTGTATAAATGATTATTTATCATATCAATCTCCGATGGTGGCTTGACCATTCATGAGCATCGGAAGGAGCCAGTCTCGTAAATTGGATAACCTTTGAATTTCCTCATAATTCTTTGATTTTAAAGGAAATGTAGATGCAAGCCTTTCTTCAAATTTTAAAATGACAGATAATGGTGGTACGCATAGTTCTGTTTCCAAAAGGGTATTTATACGGATGCCTTTAAAAATACTTCCAGTAGAACTGGATGTTGCTTGTTTAATAAAAGCATCACTCATAAAATATAAATACAAAAATGATGGCGTAACAATATCAGTGTTTGCACGGATTGAAAATACAGATTCGTTGATATCCCAATCTGTAGGTTCTGATTGAATGAGGTAGCAACGTCCTAATGGGGCGATACTTGCAAATAAGATATCTCCAATTTGAATATCAGATCTGTTATGAACAATAGCTCTTGCAGATTCATCAATAGTGTCACAACCTGTAAAATCTAAAGTTCCATTAGTGGTCAGATTTTTCACAGTAATGTATTTTATATCACCTGTTCCTAGTTTAAAATTATCTCTTGGATTCAAACCAGTGCAAATATTTGAAATAATATCTTGTACTTTACAAAATGTCCAGCCTTCTGGAATAATGTGACCATTAGCATTTACCATTTTACCGCCAGAGGACTTATATGGTTTACCGTTTTCATTCGGAAAATCAAACTGTACAAACCAATAGTCGTAGAGGGCTTTTGCCATCTCTTCTAAATAATCATTTATACGAGGAATACGAAGATGAATATACAGATATTTGGAACAAAGAAATGCAATGATACTAAGAAGGCGGAGCGTTTTTTCAAAGAGCGTGGCATTAAATATCAGTTTATTGATATGAAAGAAAAAGGCATGAGTAAGGGAGAGTTTACTTCTGTTGTACAGGCTAATGGAGGTCTTTAAAATATGATTAACTGGGATGGAAAAGACAAGGATTTACTTGCCCTTATTAAGTATACCGCAGATGAAGATAAGCTCGAAAAGGTGCTTGAGATTCCGCAGGTAATTAAAACACCGGTAGTAAGAAATGGAAAGCAATCTACACTTGGATATCAGCCTGATGTATGGAAGGGATGGAATTAATGGTAAAGAAGATAATGCATGATCCGCTGTTTCTGGCACAGAAGTCAGTGGATGCAACAGAGGCAGATAAACAGATTGTGACTGATTTGCTTGATACATTTAGGGCAAATTTAGAACACTGTGTTGGTATGGCTGCCAATATGATTGGGGTAAAAAAGAATATCATTGTAGTAGCAGCCGGACCATTTCAGTTTGCAATGATAAATCCGGTAATAACAAAGAAATCCGGAGCATATCAGACTGAGGAAGGATGTCTTTCTCTGAAAGGCGTTAGACCATGCACGAGATATCAGGAAATAGAAGTGGATTATCTTGATCAGAACTTTAAGAAACAGCACGGAAAGTATACAGGGTGGACAGCACAGATTATTCAGCATGAGATTGACCATTGCAATGGAATAGTAATATAAGAATCAGGCAGGTTGTAGATGTATTATGCCAAGGAAAGGAAGATAACGAGTATTTAAGAAATTTTCTTAATAAAATAGTAAATCAGATTGAAGAATACGATGGTGAGAATTGGTTGGACAAGCAACCGGAGAGAAGTGAATAAAATGGGATTCAGGTATTGTAATTGTATAGTTGTATTTGATAAAAACAAAGAAAAGCTCCTTTTCTGTAAACGTGCGAAAAATCCGTATAAGGGACTGATTAATTTCGTTGGTGGAAAAGTGGAGCCAGGAGAGACCAGTGAGCATGCCGCTTATAGGGAACTTTTCGAAGAAACTGGTATTTCTAGAAGAGATATAAAGTTGCATAGGCTTATGGATATGACATACTATCAACAGCAGTTTGTTCTTGAAATGTATGTTGGTATTTTGGAAGATGATGTACCTCTCATAGAGGAAGTCAATTCTTTGGAATGGATTCGTATTACAGATGATTTTGCAGATTCAAACAGATATGCCGGTGATAAAAACATTGCCCATATTGTAGAAGTGGCAAAGATGTTTGATTTAAGTCAGGAAGAAGACGAACAGATTTTAGATAAAGGAATATTTGTAGGGGTTGACGGATGCAAAGGTGGCTGGATAACAGCTATAATTAGTAACGGGGAGCTATCTTTGAAGAAATATAGTGATTTTTCAAAAATGGTTTTTGATACCGCACAATTTGATGGAATGCTTGTGGATATGGTAATAGGACTTCCAAGCAATATAGAGCAGTATGAGAAAAGACCGGATGGAATTGCCAGAAAGATTGTAAAGCCTAGAACTTCAACCGTATTTGCGGTTCCTACAAGACAGGCAGTGTACGAGTTTATAAAAGATAAACAGAAAGAGGCAAACTTATCAGCGATTGGAAAAGGTTTATCAGAACAGACGATAGCCATTATTCCTAAAATGAGAGAAGTAGATGAGTTTTTACTGTCAAATGAAGAGTATATGAACGTAATCAGAGAAAGCCATCCGGAGGTGTGCTTTGCACGACTGAACGGAGAGGTTCTTATGACGAATAAATCGGAGAAAGAAGGAATCACTGACCGAGTTCAGGTATTATCAAGGTATTTGCAAGGGGTATCGGAGGAATATGTGAGAACATCTGCAAAAAAGTTAGGGTGTAAACCAGATGATATTTTGGATGCAGTCTGTCTTGCAGTCACAGCAAATCTTGATGCACAGGGTAGGACAGAGATAATACCGGAGAATCCATCTACAGACGAAAAAGGGCTAAAAATGCAGATGGTTATTCCTAAAGTATAAGGAGTATGCATGAAAGATTATAATCATAACGGAAGAATTGATTCTGAAGATGAATTACTTTTACAAGAGATGGTCAAAGATAGAGTGGATGAATCCATTGAAAAACATTCTTTTAGCGATGGGCTAAAGGGATTTGGATTAGTGATTATTGGATTATTGATTTTAGCAGGAATAATAAAAGTAATATTTTAATGTTAGGTGTTGTATATGAATAAGTCACAGAAGTGGATGGAGATTATTAAAAGATTTTCAAATACTGGTGAAACAGGGAGATGTCCTGATTGTGGATATGAAGAAAAACTCGAAGTAATTATAACAGATGATGGTATAGGTTCTGTTACATTTCATTGTAAGAGATGTAATAGATATACACATTTTGATGGGAGAAGGATTTGATTTTGGAACATAAAAATGGTACAGATTATCGTGCTAATTGAAGGAATGGTGGTATGAAGATTTTCGTAGATGCAGATGCATGTCCTGTTGTGCGTATAGTGGAAGAAGTAGCAGAAAAATATAGAATCGATGTTACATTGCTCTGCGATACGAATCACATTTTGACTTCTGATTACAGCGAAGTAATTGTGGTTGGTGCAGGAGCAGACGCAGTTGATTATAAATTAATCAGTATTTGTCATAAAGGAGACATCGTTGTTTCACAGGATTACGGAGTAGCGGCAATGGCACTTGGAAAAGGTGCGTATGCAATTCATCAATCAGGAAAATGGTACACAAATGAAAATATTGACCAGATGTTAATGGAACGACACCTAAATAAGAAAGCAAGGAGAGGTTCTCATAAGAATCATTTGAAAGGTCCTAAGAAAAGGACGGAGGAAGACGATAAGAGGTTTGCACAGTCGTTTGAGAAGCTGGTGTTAGTGGCACGGACACAAGAAGGAGAGTAATCAATGGCAAAGAGCAAGAAAACCAAAATACATAAGAAAACAGATGGACAGCTTTTGCAGATGAACAAGTCTTTTAACAATCTTAAGATGAAGCAGAAAGATAAGATTACTGCATGGGTATACGAAGAATACAAAAAGTATGTAACTGAGAATGAAAAAGTTCCTGACTCAGAAGCGGATGAGCATATTATTGATGAGGTTCTTGATAAGATTAATGAGGCACAGATATGGATACCGTCGGGAGAAATTGTTAGTTATTATTACAGAAAGAAAGTACAGTTTACAAGGGACTACACAGGGTAACGGTCTGACGGGAGGATTACCGCCCGTCAGATTTTCCATGTAATGTTCAAGCTGTCGCTTGTGGCGGCAACGGTGGTAATCATCAAATCCACCACCCGCCGCTTGTCGTCAAAGGATACATCGTCCCATGTGTCGAGGTAGCCGGAAATCTGGTTGACCTGTCCCGGGCTGATGGTTTCCACCGTCAGCTCGGCTATCTGCTTCACAAGTTCCTGCTTGCGCCCGTCCAGTTCCGCTATCTTCACATTCACATAGGAGAGCAGGACATTGTTCGCGCCCGTCAGACTGTCCACCAGCTTTTCAATCTCGCTGTCCACATGGAGAAGCTCTACTTGCAGGGCGGCGATTTTGGGATTGGCCTTTGCCGCTTTCTTCCTGCCCGTCAGCGTCTTGTGCTTTTCCAGCTTCTTCACCATCTGCTGGTAAACCACCGCTTCCAGTTCGGAAGTGATGATTTTCCCACAGCCCGGACAGCTTTTATTGTCCAGCCGTTTCGTACAGCGGAGATATTGCCTGCCGGACGGATTGAAGATACTCATAAGCGCATATCCGCAGTTCCCGCACTTGATTTTCCCCGCCAGCCATGTGTGGGTGGCTTTTCGGGCGGACTGGATTTTCATGTTGTTCATCAGCTTCTTGCGGCAAGCCAGCCATATATCCGCCGGAACAATGCCCTCATGGGGAGCCAGCACCAGCATTTGGTCTTTCAAGTCGTTTTTCTTGCTGGGCTTCACATCCCGCCCCTGATACAGATAACAGCCGTTTGTCCCCGTAAAGTCGGCGGCGTCATTGACGATAACCGTACCCTGGCTTTTGAAAAATTCGTACACATCAAGGTCTGCCTGCACATAGACAGGATTGCGTAACATCTGCGCCAGCGTGGGGCGTATCAGCTCTTTGCCATGGAACAAAATCCCCTGTTCGGCAAAGTACCGGGTAATGTCCCCGTAGGAAGTTGTGGGCTGGGCGTACATCTCAAACATCAGCCGGATATTGGCCGCTTCCTCCGGGTTTACCACCAGCTTCTTTGTGTTGATACCGTCCATCTTGATAGGCTCCGTATGGAAGCCGTAAGGGGCTTTCCCGCCCATCTTAAAGCCCCGCTGACTGCGGGAGTAGTAAGCGTCCGTTACCCGCTTCTGTATCGTTTCCCGTTCAAGCTGGGCGAACACGATACAGATATTCAGCATGGCCCGTCCCATCGGCGTGGAGGTATCAAACTTTTCCGTAGAGGACACAAACTCCACATTGTACTGCTGGAACAGCTCCATCATGTTGGCAAAGTCCAGAATGGAACGGCTGATACGGTCGAGCTTGTAAACCACGACCTTTGCAATCAAGCCCCGCTTGATGTCCCGCACCAGTTCTTGAAACTTCGGACGGTCTGTGTTCTTGCCGCTGTACCCTTTGTCTGTGTATTCCTTGCAGTTACCGCCTTTCAACTCGTATTTGCAAAATTCAATCTGGCTTTCAATGGAAATGCTGTCCTTTTTGTCTACCGATTGTCTTGCATAGATTGCGTCTATCCGATTGTTCATATTGTCGCTCCTTTTCTTAAAAAAGAAACGGAGCTGCTGACAGTTCTATTATACCGCCAGCAGCCCCGCAAATCAATGATGGGTTTGGAAAACCTTATGTCCCGGCTTCCTCACTCTCCCGCTTGTCGGCGTACTTGCGGAACACCTCATAAAGCTGCTGTTCCAGTTCCCGGCGTTTGGCTGCTTCCTGTTCCGGCGTGAACACCGGGGAGAGATTTTCCAGTGTGATTTCCTTTCCCTGAAAAGTCACGATTTCGATTTCCTTTTTGTATCTGATATTACTTATAAGATCACCTTTCCTTTCCATGCTGCCGCTGTTGCCGTTTCAGTTCCGCTAAAATCTCCGGCGGGATACGGTCAACCAGCCGCCGCATATCGTCCAGTTCGCTTTTTAACTTCGCCCGTTCCATCGTGTCATTCATCTTGCCTTTTTCGCTGGCCTTTGCCCTGACTTCCAGCTTTTCATTTTCCGCTAACAAGTCATTGATTGTGACCTTGTATTTTTTCAGTTGCCCGGAGAAGTTCTCCATCTGCGGAAACCACTTTTTCAGCATGGAGAGGGCTTCCTCTTTCTTCTTTCCGGCGTTCAGCGGGGTAATGCCGGAGAGAACCGCTTCAATGGCCCTCGCCTGTTTGGAGAGGTTGACCGCCTGTTTGAACAGCCGGGTGGGGATATGCTTCCGGCCCGTCTTGCTGGCGCTTTCCCCACGCTCCAGGTCGGGGTACTGCTCCACCATACAGGCGTGAAAATCGTCCTGCCACTTCGTCAGATTGGCCCGGTTGCCGATAATTTCTTTGGCGCACAGGCGGTTGTCCTTTGTCAGCGGCACAAAGACCAAGTGCAGATGGGGCGTTTTTTCATCCATGTGTACCATAGCCGAAACGATGTTCTCCCGGCCCACCCGGTCAATGAGGAAGTCCGCCGCCCTCTGGAAGTAGGCCGCTATCTCCTTTGGGGACTTGCCCTTGAAAAACTCCGGGCTGGCGGTAATCAGCGTGTCCACAAACCGAGTGCTGTCCTTGCGGGTGCGGCATCTGGCCTGCTCGATGCGGCTCTGAATGAAATGGTAGTAGCGGCCATCCGGCTTGACGATGTGGAAATTGTACTTGCTCCGGCTGGTGTCAATGTCCGGGTTGCTGGCGTACTGCTCCTTTTTCCGTTCATGGTGGGCTTCCAGCGGCCCCGCCGGGTGGCCCTTGTGCTTCTCAAATCGCAAAATTGCGTGTTGTGCCATTGAACTCCTTTCCCCATTCCATTCCTTTCCGGCGGGTTTTCCCGCCGAAAATATCTCTGATAGGATTGGAATGGAATGAATGTAAATAGATGGTTTTAATCTCTGTATTTCTATATACCGTCAGATTTCCGTACTTCAAGAGGATTGATTTTCGTACTCGCCAAGTACGGTTTTCAGCCCTCCGGCGTACCATAACCGGATTTCTTGAAGTCGGTGTTTGGAACCGCTTCATAGGATTTCGGGTAAATGCGGTTGGGTTTTCCACAGCCCTGTTTCTGGATTTCCACCAGCCCCGCATACTGCAACTCCCGCAGGGTGTTGACCGCTTTCTGCCGCCCGCAGCGGAGCAAAGCGACCACCTCGCAGATGGGGTAGTACAGGTAGACCCGCCCGTACTCGTCCGCCCAGCCGTTCTTCCGGGACAACTCCGCCCGGCGCAGGACAAAGGCATACAGCACCTTCGCTTCGTTGCTCAAGGGCTGGAATGTGGGTGCTTCAAAAAGGAAATTGGGGAGCCGGGTGAAACTGAACGCCTTTTCCGGCTGGTGAATATAAATCGTGTTTGTCATAGCGTGTTTTGTGGACGGTTAGAGGCCCGTTTTCCGGGGCGAATGATAAATGATACCAGCCGCCCCGGTTGAGGGCTTGCGGAGCCTTGCAAATCAAGGCTTTTCCCGCTCTTAACTGTCCACAGCAGACCTCCTTTTCCGTTCACTTTCTGTTTTCTGCCGCCTGTGAACTCTGGCGGCGCAGTCCGGGCAGTATTTGCCCCGGTTGGACTTCGGGACGAACACACCGCCGCACTCCGCACAGCGTTTCAAGTCCCTGTCCCGGTAAATCTCCGCTTCCAGCGTCCTGTCCAGCGGCAAGACCGCCCAGCGGAACCACTTGCAGCAGACGGAGAACGAAATCATCTGCGGACAGGCGCAGGTGTCGCCATCGTCCAGCGCAAGGCAGTTTCCGTCCTCGCAGTTGCAGCACTCCCGGCGTATCAGGCCGCTGGCTCGTCTCTTCTGGGGCGGGGTTATGCGGTAGGGGGAGCCGTCCGGCCTGTGTTCCAGCGGCGGCAGGTGTTGATAGGGTCTTTTGCTCATGCGTCCCTCCGTTTTCTTTGGCGTGTTCTGTTTCCAAGGTGCTTGTCCATCGATGAACTATCCCAAGTCTACACCTTTTTGACCGCCTGTGCCGTATATCCAAGAGGTAGGAAATCAGCCTGAAAAACTCCCTATTTCCACGCTCTCGGATTTGTGATATAATCAAAAAAAGATAAAAGACAAATTCAGGTTTCTGGTCTTCTTGCACAAAATAAAGGAGGAGCTATTATGCAAATTGTTTATATTCCAAGCGAATCAATGTCTGTTCAAGGTAAAAAAGATGAAATCTATAAAAGATATGGGAAAGACTGGAATATTAGAGAACAGGGAGGAGGTAACGGAAATTGGTTGTTGACCAGAAAAAGTGATGTGCTTGTAGATGGAAAAAGTTATCGTACTTTTGTACTTGAACACTACGGTAAATCCAAGCTGACAGCGAAGCTTGTTGATAAATTTCGTGAAGATGTAGCAAATGGTAAAATAAAACTGTAAATGCCTATGCCGTTATGCTATGAGCATAGTACATAGCATAACGGCTTCTCTTTCGTTGAGCTAGCAAGGAGGGTGAATATGTCTTTATCCATACAAGAGCGATTAAAAGACCTACGTGTGGAGCGTGGCTTGACGCTGGGGCAGCTTGCGGAGCAGACCGGGCTTTCCAAGTCTGCGCTGGGCAGTTACGAAACGGAAGACTTCAAGGACATCAGCCACTATGCCCTTATCCGGCTGGCGAAGTTTTACGGTGTGACCGCTGATTATCTGCTGGGGCTGTCTGAAATGAAAAATCACCCAAACGCCGATCTTGCAGACCTGCGTTTGAGTGATGAAATGATTGACCTGCTGAAAAGCGGGAGGATAGACAATACCCTGCTGTGTGAGCTGGCGGCGCACCCGGATTTCCCCCGGCTGATGGCTGACCTTGAAATCTATGTGAACGGAACGGCACTGAAACAGGCGCAGGGTGCAAACGCCATAGTGGACACGATGAGCGCAACTGTTATAAAAAAGCATAATCCTGGCATGAGTGATACGCAGTTAAGACAGCTTATCACCGCCCATATTGATGAGGACGAGTTTTGCCGCTATGTGATACAACGGGACATAAACGGGATTGCCCTTGCTCTGCGGGAAACACACAAGGACGATTTTTTCAGCGTCCCAGAGGATAACCCGCTAAAAGAAATGCTGGAAACTGCTGGTGAAATCGTCAGCCAGGACAGCGACACGGAACAAGCGTACTTGGCGTTTATCTGCAAACGGCTCAAGCTGAATTTTAGGAAGCTGTCAGTAGAAGAACGGAAGTGGCTGAAAAAGATTGCGGAAAAATCCGACTTGCTGAAGAATCCAAAACCGCAGAGAGGACGAAGATAAAAAATGCCTGAACGGCGGTTCTGGTTTTTCAGAACCACCATCCAGGCATTTTGTTTAGTAATAGAAAAAGGTGCAGTTGATTATTGCGTATTGTCAATCTCTCTCAAACCGGGTAGTAAAAATACGGCAAGCGCAACGATGATAATGCCAATTCCGCAAATGACAAACCATTTCTCAACTCCCAGCCGCTCCGCCAGAGGCCCGGAAATGACAAGGCCAAACGGCATGGCGAGGGAAGCGGCGCTTGTCAGTAGAGAAAAAACTCTCCCCAGATATTCTGGTTTGACCGTTTCTTGAAAAATCGCATTTTGCACACCGTAAAATGGAGCGGAAATTCCCATAACAGTACAGCACACAACAAAGACAAGAAATGCGTCTGGCGGCAAAAGCCCGGAGAGCATATTGCTAACGCCCATCAGGAGAACGGAAAGACCGATGGTGTACCGCCGTTTCTTAAAACCGCCCCAAATGCTCAGAATGACTCCGCCAAGCAGCATACCAACCGCAAAAGCAATTTCAGCGGCAGAGGCATGGGCCGGTGTTCCTTTGAAGTATGACATACAGATGAGAGGAAAAAGCGTACTGATTGGCATATAAAAGAACATATAAATTACACCAATCCAGAGCAGAGCAAAGAGGCCCCTGTTTTGCTTTAATACCACATACCCCTCTTTCATATCCTGTAAAAACTGTTGTCTTTTCGTTTCTGGACATAGTTCAGGCGTTGGTATGGACGAAATCGCAACAGTCACACAGGCAAGGATTGCACCCACAATATCTAACAATATAATTGCATTAAGAGGCCAAACAGCATATAAAAACGCTGCGGCAGCTGGACTGATAATCGCACTTACTGCTTGCATGGTCTGCGTGTAACCAGCGCATTTTGTAAGTTCCTCTTTTGGCACAATCATAGGTGTTGCTGCGCTGAATGCTGGAGAATGAAAAGCAGTTCCCGCACTTCGGATTAACAGGACAACCATAATAGACCATACGGGCAATTCCATGTAAAACGCCACCAGCGCCAGAATACCGCCAGCGGCGGCAATTATCAAATCCGCACCAATCATTACGCTTTTACGGCTGTGCCGGTCAACAAAAGCACCTGCAAACGGGCCTAAACAGGCTTGCGGCAAAAATCCAATCAGTGTTGCCGCCGTCAATATGATTGCAGAATTAGTTTTCGCAACCAAATAAAAGATAATGGCCATTTGCAAAATACCGCTGCTAATAAAGGATATTGCTTGTCCGGCAAGAAGTGTAAAATAAGTTTTTCTCCATGAATTGTTGTTTTGGGTCATAATGCGAACCTCCTTTTTTATTGCATTGTTCCTTTGTTTCTGCAATAAAAAGCAGGCGTTGTCCCACAGAGAGGGCAGACGCCTGCATAACAACAAAGCACGAAAAAACACCACGATACAGTTCAAAGACTGCTCGTGTCAAACCTACGTGTTCCTTTGCATACGCACGCAAAAAAAGCCCACCATCATGTGGAAAGGTACTTCTACTTTTTATTGCTTATTAGCGTACACAAATTAACACACGTAAGCCTCCTTCCAATCTCAAACTGTCGCACAGTATAACACACATCCGATAGACTTGTCAACCATTTTTAACCTTGTTTTCCATCTTGTTTTTCCATCTCTTACGGGCAGTAGCAAAGCCAGGCGAGCCAGTCAACGGTCAAGATGAACGGCGCTTTCAGCGCCGCCGTTGACAGTCTCGCCCGTCTTTGCTAATGGGTAATCAAGGCGGGAAAGCCATTTTAGGGCTTTCCCGCCCATTTCAATTTTGGGAGAAGAAAGGCCCCAAAATGAACGAGTGCGGCCAAACACTTTTAGGGATTGGCCACCTTGTCCACCCATCCAGCGGGGCGGCGGGGAACGGTCAAGGCCGGGCGTCAGCCCATTCATTTCAGCCTTGACGGTTTCCTGCCGTCCTGCTACTTTTCCCGGAGTGTGGCCACACATCTGGTCACGGTGTCCAGAGCTTTGGGACTTTTTGTCCCATAGGCCGGGGGCGGAGGACGAGGGACGGGGGCTTTCATAATACGCCCTGTCTGCTGCTGAAATCAGCCCTTTGTTTCCGGCTTACCAGCCCCAAACAAAGCCCTGCTTTCCTGCCGCGTCAAATGCCCTTGCCCTCCCCGGCGGCAACGGTATTTTCAGGGCAACGCCGACAGAGCGTATAACACACTACACTTTGCTCCGCAAAGTCGTGTGCCAAATGGGGCGCTGCCCCCTTTGGAAACCCCCGCAACAAACAGGTGCTATGCACCCAGCCGGGAGCATAGCGCCGTTTGTTGTCAGCAGCCCGTTTCACGGTCTGCGTGTAGTTCCTTGTAAACTGACCTAAAACACATTTGCAGAAACGACTGGATAATGAGAAAAACATAAAGTTCAAGTCGTATGTGAGTTTTTATAAGAGTATCGTTGATCAGGATAGATGTGCAGTAGTAATATGCAATTTGAATCATGAAATTATTTATATGAATCCGGCGGCTGTACTTAACTATGAGAAATGGGGCGGAGAAAAGTTGATTGGAAGAAGCCTCATGGAATGTCATAACCAAGCGTCTAGAGAAAAGATACAGCAAGTGGTTGATTGGTTTATTGAAGATGATAACCACAATATTGTATATACTTTTCACAATGAAAAACAAAATAAGGATGTATATATGGTTGCTCTTAGAGATGAAGGAAAGCTGATTGGGTACTACGAGAAGCATGAATATAGAAATACAGAGAAAATGAAACTTTATAATTTATGGTAGGTGAAGCAGATGAATATCCAGATTTTTGGAACTAAGAAATGTAATGATACAAAGAAAGCAGAACGCTTCTTCAAGGAGCGTGGCATTAAATATCAGTTTATTGATATGAAAGAAAAAGGCATGAGTAAGGGAGAGTTTACTTCTGTTGCTCAGGCTAATGACGGTCTTGACAATATGATTAACTGGGAAGGAAAAGACCAGGATATACTTGCTCTTATTAAGTATATTGCAGATGAAGATAAACTGGAAAAGGTACTTGAGAATCCGCAGGTAATTAAAACACCAGTAGTAAGAAATGGAAAACAATCTACACTTGGATATCAGCCTGATGTATGGAAGGGATGGAATTAATGGTAAAGAAGATAATGCATGATCCGCTGTTTCTGGCACAGAAGTCAGTGGATGCAACAGAGGCAGATAAACAGATTGTGACTGATTTGCTTGATACACTTAGGGCAAATTTAGAGCACTGTGTTGGTATGGCTGCCAATATGATTGGAGAAAAAAAGAATATCATTGTAGTAGCAGCCGGACCATTTCAGTTTGCAATGATAAATCCAGTAATAACAAAGAAATCCGGAGCATATCAGACTGAGGAAGGATGTCTTTCTCTGAAAGGTGTAAGACCATGCACGAGATATCAGGACATAGAAGTGGACTATCTTGATCAGAACTTTAAGAAACAGCATGGAAAGTATTCAGGATGGACAGCACAGATTATTCAGCATGAGATTGACCATTGCAATGGAATAGTAATATAAGAATCAGGCAGGTGGTAAAATGTATTTAATAAAGACGGTAAAAGGTGATATTACGAAAATTACAGATGTTCAGGCAATTGTAAATGCTGCCAACAACTCTCTTTTAGGAGGTGGTGGAGTTGATGGTGCCATTCACAGGGCAGCAGGACCGGAACTTCTGGCAGAGTGTAGGACTCTTCATGGTTGCGAGACAGGTCAGGCTAAGATTACAAAGGCTTATAATCTGCCATGTGATTATGTGATACATACGGTGGGTCCGATTTGGAATGGTGGCAGAAGTAAGGAAGAGGAACTTTTGGCAAGCTGTTATTTTCATTCTATGCAGGTGGCACTTGAGCATGAGATAAGAAGTATCGCATTTCCTTCTATTTCAACCGGAGTATATAGTTTTCCGGTAGAACTTGCAGCAAAGATTGCGGTTAAGACGGTCAGCCGATTTTTGGAGGATAACAAGAATAGCTTTGACCTTGTAGAATGGGTTTTGTTTGATTCTGTGACAGAATCAGTGTATGAAAAAGAAGTGGATAAGTTGTATTCATAAAAGTATTTTGAGCAATACGTTTGTGTGGGGGGTTAAATAGATGTGAATTTTAAGTATCAAGTAAAAAATATAATAACATTGCGAAAAGTAGACTGATATTTTAGCCAGTTTACTTTTTTATTCTTGATAATTTTTATTTTAGGAAGAGTTTTTATAGATTAAAACTGAAAGATATGCTATAATCAACATATGTCGGAAACGAGAGGTGATAAAATGCCAAGACCTAAAAGATGCAGAAGAGTCTGTAGTGAACCGGAATATTCATGTTTTGAACCTGAAGGAGTTACGAATCCGGAAAGTGTGGTTCTTTCCGTAGATGAATATGAAGTGATAAGGCTTGTAGACTTTGAAAAACAAAATCATGAACAATGTGCTGCAGCTATGGATATTTCACGCACGACAGTCACGGAAATATATGAAAGAGCAAGGTACAAAATTTCGGACTGTATCGTGAATGGGAAACAATTATTGATATCCGGCGGAAATTATAGAATCTGTAGCGGAAAACACAAATCTTGTTGTGAAAGACCTTGCCGGAAATATAAAGAAAATTCAGAAAAAAATGTAGTAGCGAAAGGAAGAAAAGATATGAAGATAGCAGTAACTTATGAAAATGGAGAAATTTTTCAGCACTTTGGACATACTAAGCAGTTTAAGATATATGAAGTTGAAAATGGTGTTATTACGAAATCTGAAGTAATGGATTCCAATGGAAGCGGTCATGGAGCACTGGCAGGTTTGCTTTCTGAGTCAGGAATAGAGGTTTTGATTTGTGGTGGAATCGGCGGGGGAGCACAGATGGCTCTTGCAGAAGCGGACATCAAGCTTTATGGTGGAGTGTCCGGTAATGCAGATGAAGCAGTTCTTGCTTTAATTAATGGAACACTTGGCTATAATCCGGATGTACATTGTGACCATCATGACCATGAGCACGGAGAAAGTGGACATACCTGTGGCAGTCATGGCTGTGGTAACAACTGTCATTAATCTATGAAGATAATTGGATGGTATAAATGATGGATATCAATGAAGTTATAAAGCAAATACCATTTTGGAAGAATCTTTCGGATGAAGAGAAAAAACAATTGTTAAGTGGTGCTGTCTTACGCATTTACAAAAAGGATTCCTATATCTATGGAATGACAGATGCGTGTCTCGGAATGATTTATGTGCAAAAAGGTTCTATTCGAGTTTATATCACAAGCGAAGAAGGACGTGAAATTACTTTGTTCCATATTGGAAGCGGAGAATGCTGTGTTTTGTCGGCTTCCTGTGTGATTGCAGGGATATCGTTGGATGTGCAGCTTCTGGCAGAAGAAGACACAGAGATTGTGGCAATTCATTCCGGAATGATTCAAAAACTGATGGATAGCAATATTTACGCGAGATGTTTTGCCTATGAACTTGCGACGAAGAGATTCTCTGACGTGGTATGGGTTATGCAGGAAATAATGTTTGCAAGATTTGATGTGAGAATGGCAAGATTTTTACTTTCTGTTTATGAGAAAACCGGCGAAAATAAGATTCAAATGACACAGGAAGCCATTGCAAAAGAAGTCAATTCAGCAAGAGAGGTAGTAGCGAGAATGTTGAAACAATTTGCATCAGATGAGCTAATAGAGCTTAATAGAGGTGCAATTGTTATAAAAAATATTGAAGGTTTGAAAAAAATTATTGAATAATGAGACTCAGTCACAGAAGAGAAAACTCCTAATGTATATAATGAAATTAGAAATCAGGAATGATTACTGAAATTAAAAATAGGAGGGCTAACAAATGGCTGAATTAAAAATAACAAGAGAAAATTTTGAAAATGAAGTGATGAAATCCAATATCCCGGTACTGATTGATTTTTGGGCACCTTGGTGTGGACCATGCCAGATGATGGGACCAATTATTGAACAGCTGGCAGAGGAGTATGAAGGAAAAGCAAAAGTCGGTAAAGTTAATGTGGATGAGGAGGGTGAATTATCACAGGCGTTTGGAGTGATGAGCATTCCAACCATTGTACTCGTTAAAGATGGAAAGGTTGTAAAACAAGCTGTCGGTGCAAGACCAAAGACAGAAGTGGAGGCGATGTTACAATGAGTATTTTCGGATTTTTTAAACAAGCTGATATCAATGCAGGAGTTCAGGAATTTTTGAAAACAGAAAAAGCTGTATTATTAGATGTTAGAACAAAGGAAGAATATGAATCCGGACATATTGAGAATAGTGAGAATATTCCTCTTCAACAGATAGAGAAAGTCCTTGCAAAAATAACGGATAAAGATACACCTCTATTTGTATATTGCCAAAGTGGTGCAAGAAGCAGTAGTGCTACATCTGCATTGAAACAGATGGGGTTTTCACATGTTACCAATATTGGAGGTATTAGTTCATACAGAGGAAAGGTTGTGAAAGGATGAAGGTTGTAATTGTGGGTGGAGTTGCAGGTGGTGCAACAGCAGCAACCAGACTTAGAAGATTAGATGAACATGCACAGATTACCGTTTTTGAACGCTCCGGATACATTTCATATGCAAATTGCGGACTGCCTTATTATATTGGCGGTGTAATTGAGGATAAGGAGGAACTGACACTTCAAACACCGGAAAGCATATGGAACAGATTTCGCATAGATATGAAGGTTCATCATGAAGTAACAGACATCAATGCTGTAAAGAAAACAGTTACAGTTTACAATCTGGATACCGGAAAAGTATATGAGGAATCTTATGATAAATTGATTTTATCACCGGGAGCAAAACCGATAAAGCCGAATCTTCCGGGAATAGATAATGATAAGATTTTTACATTACGAACGGTAGAAGATACATTGAAAATACGAAGCTTTGTAGAAGAAAAGAAACCCAAAACTGCAGTTATGGTTGGTGGTGGATTTATCGGACTTGAGGTTGCGGAAAATCTATGTGACTTGGGTGTTAAAGTAACAGTTGTACAAAGACCGAAACAGCTGATGAATACACTGGATTATGATATGGCAACTCTTGTACATAATAAGCTACGCAGTAAAGGGATAAGTCTAAAACTTGGCGGTGACGTAATCGGATTTGAGGAGAAGGAACAGTTACAGGTTCTTTTAAAAGATGATGAGCCAATAAGTACCGATATGGTTCTAATGGCAATCGGTGTCAGCCCGGAAACTACACTTGCAAAAAAGGCAGGACTTGAACTTGGCATTAAGGGAGCGATTGTTGTAAATGATAAAATGGAGACATCCGTACCGGATATTTATGCGGTAGGAGATGCAGTACAAGTAAAGCATACAGTTACGGGAAATAATGCGGTTATTTCTTTAGCAGGTCCTGCAAACAAGCAAGGCAGGATCGTGGCAGATAATATTTGCGGCTTAGACAGTCATTATAAAGGGAGCATGGGTTCTTCGGTTATCAAGCTGTTTGATATGACAGCTGCAAGCACAGGGCTTACCGAAAAAGCAGCGAAAGATGCCGGAATAGATTATGAAAGAGTTGTTTTATCTCCGGCTTCTCATGCAGGCTATTATCCCGGTGCAAAAGTCATGACAATGAAGGTTGTGTATGAAAAGAGTACTTTAAAAATCCTTGGAGCACAGATTGTGGGCTACGATGGAGTCGATAAGCGATTGGATGTAATTGCAACAGCCATTAGTGCAGGTATGAAAGCAGCAGAACTTAAGGATTTGGATTTGGCATATGCCCCACCTTATTCCTCTGCGAAAGACCCGGTAAATATGGCAGGATTTATGATTGAGAATATTGAAAGCGGAATCGTAAAGCAGTTCCACTTTGACGAATTGGACAAGCTTCCAAGGGATGGAAGTGTGACACTTCTTGATACAAGAACACAGGGCGAATATGCAAAAGGTCATGTGGACGGCTTTATCAACATTCCGGTAGATGATTTAAGAGAAAGTCTAGAGAACATGGATAAGTCAAAACCGGTATATGTGATGTGTCAAAGCGGATTAAGAAGCTATATATCCTGTAGAATTTTAGCTGGGGAAGGATTTGATTGTTACAACTTCTCAGGAGGTTATCGTTTCTATGAGAATGTTATGAGAGAAACGAATTTGATAGAAGCATCACTTCCTTGTGGAATGGATAAGCAGTAGGAGGTACATAATGAAAAAATTACTGATTCTGTGTATGACTTTTCTATGTATCCTTACAGGATGTGGAAATACGGATTCTGCGAAGAACACAGAACAAAATTCAAGTTATCAACAGGTTTCCATGGAAGAAGGACTTGAGCTTATGAAGGAAGATTCGGGATATATTCTCTTGGATGTCAGAAGAGATGATGAGTTTGAGGAAGGACACATTCCCGGAGCAATCAATATCCCTAATGAATCTATTGGAACAGAAGAGATTGCGGAACTTCCGGATAAGAGTCAGGCAATCTATGTATATTGCCGAAGCGGAAACAGAAGTAAGCAGGCTTCACAGAAGCTTGTGGATTTAGGGTATACAAATGTTATTGAATTTGGAGGCATAATTGACTATTCCGGAGAATTAGAGAAGGGTAGACAATAGCTTTTCATAATAAAACAAAAGGAGGTATTTTCTATGAAGTACATTTGTCAGATTTGTGGCTATGTCTACGATGATGCCAAAGAAAAAGTCCCATTTGAAGAATTGCCGGATGATTGGAAGTGCCCACTATGTGGTGCGGCAAAATCAGATTTTAAACCGGAAGCAAATGGTGACGAAAAGAAAGTAGTTACTGCCATAGAGCCAATGGAAGAAGATTTAGAGAAACTTTCAGCAGGACAACTGGCAGCACTTTGTTCTAATCTTGCAAGAGGCTGTGAGAAACAATACAAGCAGGAAGAAGCAGATTTATTTAAGCAGTTAGCAGATTATTTTACCGCAGTTGTACCGGCGGTAAATGATGCATCCGTTGAAAAACTCGCTAAAGAGCTTCAAACAGATGCAAACAATTATGCAGCTGTAAGAGCTACTGCAGATGCAAATGCAGACAGGGGTGCTGCAAGAGTATGTGTATGGGGTGAAAAGGTTACAAGAATGCTTTCATCATTAGTGAATCGTTATTTGAATGAAGGTGAAGCGATGTTAAAAGACACCAATATCTGGGTATGTACAACATGTGGATTTGTTTACATAGGCGATACACCTCCGGAACTTTGCCCGGTGTGTAAGGTTCCGGATTGGAAATTTGAGAAAATAGAAGGGAGAGCATAATCATGGATGAAAAAGTAGCTGTAAGAAATCTAAGACTTTGTACAAAAGATTGTCTGTGTCTTTATGTTTGCCCTGTTGGAGCTACAGACACAGAAAACAGTGTGATTGATGTAGATAAGTGTATCGGTTGCGGAATGTGTGCACAGGCTTGTCCGAGTGGTGCAATTTCCATGGTGCCAAAGGAATATCCTGCACAACAGCCAAAGACAAATCAGGTGAAAGCAGTGCTGAATAAGACTGCACAGGCAAAAGCGGATGAAGAAAAGGAAGCACTTCAAATAGCAGAAACTACTGATAAAGATGGACTGTATCGTTTGATGAAGGCGGTTGCGAAATCAGAAAGACTGGTAGCTGAAGACATTTTGAGAGAAGCAGGCTTTATGCTTCCTCAGAGTAACAATGCACATGAACTTTTAGAGGATTTGATTGCAAATCCACCGACCAAAGATTTTCCTGTGGATGTTGCAAGAAAGTTATTAGAAATGATTCCAAATAACGAAAAAAATAATATGAAGAAAGAAGAGGTAAAGACTATGAAGAAATGGGTATGTACAGTATGTGGTTATGTTCATGAAGGAGAGGAAGCACCGGAGCAGTGCCCTGTTTGCAAACAGCCAAAGGAAAAGTTTAAGTTAATGGAAGAAGAGAAGAAAAATCCTTATGCAGGAACTCAGACAGAGAAAAATCTTGAGGCTGCTTTTGCAGGAGAATCTCAGGCAAGAAACAAGTATACATATTTTGCTTCTGTTGCTAAGAAGGAAGGCTATGAGCAGATGGCAGCTTTATTCTTAAAGACAGCTGACAACGAAAAAGAACATGCAAAGATGTGGTTCAAGGAATTGAACGGTTTAGGTGATACACCTGCTAACTTACAGGCAGCGGCTGATGGCGAAAATTATGAGTGGACAGATATGTATGAAGATTTTGCTAAAACTGCTGAAGCAGAAGGCTTCACAGCCCTTGCAGCAAAGTTCCGCATGGTAGCCGCAATCGAAAAGCATCATGAGGAAAGATATCGTGCACTTCTTAAGAATATCGAGACTGCACAGGTATTTGAAAAGAGTGAAGTAAAGGTATGGGAGTGCCGTAACTGTGGGCATATAGTAGTTGGCACAAAGGCACCGGAGGTATGCCCTGTATGTGCACATCCACAGTCATACTTTGAAGTAAATGCAGAGAACTATTAAAATAGTTTTTGGAGGTAGAACTATGGAACAAAGATTTCTTATTTGTGAGCATTGCGGAAATATTATTGCAATGGTAAAGGACTCTGGTGTACCGGTAATGTGTTGTGGTCAGAAAATGACAGAAATTATTCCGGGTACATCCGATGGTGCAGTAGAAAAACATCTTCCGGTATGGACTGTGGAAGGCAATACAGTAAAGGTTTCTGTTGGCTCAGTTGAGCATCCAATGGTAGAAGCTCATTATATTGAATGGGTATCTTTACAGACAAAATCCGGAAATCAAAGAAAGGTGTTAAAGCCAGGTGATGCACCGGAAGTAAGCTTTGCCATTTCTGAAGGCGATGAAGTAGAAGCTGTATATGCATATTGTAACTTACATGGTTTGTGGAAAGCGTAATATCAGAATATTATATGTAATTTCGAAAGAAGAAAATTCAGGGGTGAGAGACTTTTATCTCACCCCTGTTTTTTGCTAGATGAGAATATCTATAACATACAAAAAGTATGTTATAAAATATTAAAGGATGTGCAATTCCTGTTTATCGAATTGATGATGTATAGAATAAATAATATATAGAGTAAATAAAAAGGTATATATTAGTGTACTCAAAAAGGAAGAACACCGACCAAAGTCAGTGCTCTTCCAACTTAAAGACATCTTCAACAAGCAGATTAAAATATGCTGCAATACGGAGCATAAATTCAGCGGATGGTGCCCGTTCACCACGTTCCACTCTGCCGATAGTTTTTGTGCAGAATCCGGTGGCAGAGGCTAAATCCTCTTGGAGAAGACCTTGTGATTCACGAATTTCTTTAAGGTTATTAACGACCGCCATAGTAAACACCTACTTTCATACATATCTTATATTAACAAGGATACAGAAAATACTGTCCTAAAATTCGGACTCGTTTATTGCAGAAAATCTCTAATCTCATTCGGATGATTCTTTCCAACCACTTTTCCAAGTATATCGAAACGATCATTTTCATTAACAGGAATAGGAGGGTATTTCTTGTTGAGAGAAATAAGAAATACGCCATTCTTATCATCCTGTAGTTTTTTTATATAGGCATCTCCGTTCAGATAGAAGATACCAATTTCTCCGTTTTCAAGAATATCCTGTTTCAGAACCCAGGCAATCTGTCCATCTTCAAATTCCGGTTCCATACTGTCACCACTGATTTTTACGCCGTAGCTTGCAGTATCTGGGATAATATCCTTCGTAAGCTGAAGTGTTTCTTTCGGTCCATCTACCAGAAAGTTACCGGTTCCGGCAGATACTGCATTATCATACACATCAATATATCTGCAAAATGGAATAACCTTTGCAGTCTGTTTCTCATATTTGCCACTGTCATGCAACAATCCAATGTAATCCAAAGCTTTTTCTTTCCCTTCATCATTAAGGGAAGAGAGTGGATCTGCCGGATTTTCTCCAAAATATTCTTCATATATATTTGTAATATTTAATATTTTGCATACGGCAAGGAAGGTTGCCACACTGGGTTCAGTAGCATTTGTCTCCCATTTGGAGATTGCTTTTACAGTAAGATTAATTCCTTCCTGCTGTAGTAATTCAGCTAACTTTGGCTGAGATAACTTCAGTTTCTTTCTGTTAGAAGAAATGATATCACCTATGTTTCTCATATTCTCGCCTCATTCCTATGATTATATTATGTATAGTTTTCTCTTACAGTATATATCAGATAATAGAATATTTCAAGTGTAAAATCTCTGTATGAGAGATGAAAGGACACATGTGTCCGTTGACAATCTCTTTATGAGAGAGTTATACTTGTACCTGCAAGAAGCAATACAACACATACAGACTGGAGGTGAATGTTGTGGGAGACAGAGTGATTTTACATAGTGATATTAACTCCTGTTATGCGAGTATTGAGCTGTTGCATCATCCGGAGCTTCGTGGAAAGCCTGTGGCAGTAGGTGGTGATCCGGAGGCAAGACACGGAATCGTATTAACTGCTGATTATGTAGCGAAGAAACATGGAGTAAAGACAGGAATGGCTCTGTGGCAGGCAAGACAGGTTTGCCCTGACATTACATTTGTTCCTCCGAGAATGGACTTGTATCTTCGTTTTTCAAAAATGGCTCACGAGATATACAGTGAGTACACGGATTTACAGGAACCCTATGGAATTGATGAAAGCTGGCTGGATGTTACAGCAAGTGCTTCTATTAAAGGTGATGGTTACAAGATTGCACATGAAATAAGTAATCGCATGAAATCAGAACTTGGCATAACAGTAAGTGTTGGTGTGTCATTTAATAAGATATTTGCAAAGCTTGGTTCTGATTATAAGAAACCCGACGCCATCACAACCATGTATAAGGATGAGTTTCAGACAAAAGCATGGAATCTTCCGGCTTCTGATTTGTTATATGTGGGAAGAAGTACAGACAGTAAATTACAGAAAATGGGCATTCATACCATAGGTGATATAGCAAGGGCTGATGAAAAATGGTTGAACAGTTATCTTGGTAAAATGGGAAGTATCTTGTGGGCATTTGCAAACGGCTATGATACTTCACCAGTAAGAAAAGAGAATACATCAGCTCCGGTTAAGTCAATTGGAAATAGTACAACCACTCCAAGAGATTTAGAGAATGACGAAGATGTAAAAATTGTATTGTATGTTCTTGCAGAGAGTGTTGCAGCGAGACTAAGAGAGAATGGTTTTCGTTGCAGGACGGTAGAAATCAGTATCCGTGATAATGAGCTGCATTCATACACAAAACAGACAAAGGTTTCAAATGCTACGAATATTACAAAAGAGATTGCTGATGCAGGATTCAGACTTTTTAAGCAAAGCTATAACTGGCAGAAGCCGATCAGGAGTGTTGGTATTCGTGGAGCAGACCTTGTGAATGATAACTATTGGGAGCAGCTGGATTTATTCCATAATGCAGAATTGAGAGACAAAATGATGAAGATGGATGCAGCGGTTGATGACATACGGAGACGATTCGGTTTCTACAGTATACAACGTGGACTGATGCTGGGTGACACGATTCTTTCGGCAGTAAATGCAAAGGAAGAGCATACGGTTCATCCACATGGTTACTTTTAAGAACGGTACATTTGGTGTAATACACTGATGTATTCGCAATTTGCATTGGAGGTAGGAATAATGCAGGAAAAAAGTTTATCGGAAAGACAGAAGGAGATATTGGCAGAGATTATCAGATTCAAAAAAGAAAATGGTTTTTCACCGACGGTCAGGGAACTGTGCAAATTAGTTGGACTTAAATCAACATCAAGTATGGCTGCACAGTTAAGTAATCTAAGAGATTCAGGACATATCACATGGATAGAATCAATGCCAAGAACAATAACAGTTGTGGAGAAAGGAGTGGCTGAAGCATGAATACGAATAAAGTGTATGTGGATGTGACTGCTGTGTTTAGTAAAGAGGGACAGCTGAAGCCGGTCAGTGTTAAATGGCAGGATGGACACATTTATGAGATTCAGCGCATTACAGATATCAGGCGGGCTGCCAGTCTAAAAGCTGGTGGAGCAGGAATGAGATATACCTGTATTATAGATGGAAAAGAAAGCCATTTATTCTATGAGGATAACAATATGTGGTTTGTAGAGGGAAGAGCCGGAGTCTGATTATATACGAAGGTATGTAATCAGTTGGCTTCGAGATCAGCATAAGCAGGGGCATACACAGTATGCGTCGGAACTCCCGGCAGTAAGAAGACTTGCAAAGGTGATTTCCCTTTCCTTTTCAAGTACAAAATGAAACTTGTTGATTTTGTATTGTAAAGGAGCAGACTGAGATGGATAAAAATGGAGTAATTGAATTTCGCTGCAAAAAATGCGGCAGACATTTTTGGGATTATTTAATCCAGAATGATGATAATTTAGTAGTTGTACAGGCTGTTTGCATGAAATGCGACAGATGTAAGAGAACCTTAGTATTGAAGAAATACACAGAAGGCTATTTGATAAGCCACAGTAAAAAAGGTGTATTTAAATTATAAAACTGAATTATGGCTCACCTGATAAGGGCGGCATATTTCATAAAAAAGCTACACAGGGTGTAGTGAAGTATTGTCAAGCACCAGAGACGCAGGGAAAGTTGGGTAAGATTCTTACCTGATTTTCTTTGCGTCTTTTTTGCTTTTAGTGTTATGTAAGTCAAAGATACCGATATTACCGATTGTAAGAAATTTGTCGAGAAGTTGTCGAAAACCGTTGACAAGAACAGGAAAATAATGGTAAAATACAAAACTACAACTGAATATTGAAATGTCTAAAATCAAATGAATGAATATTAAACTTAGAAAAATGTAATGAAATTGATTGATAAGAATGAATATTTTAAGTGTATTGTAATTTAGTGAAAAGACATATGCCGAGATTGATTTAGAAAAGATGATTAGAGAGAAAAAATGATTAGGCAAAGACGATAAGATAGATTTTAATACATATTTGATTTAATAAAGAATAATTTAAAAGACTTACATAACAAAATTTTAGAAACGATTGAAAAAGTGGAAATTTAGACTTTGAGAGAATTTTCTGTTTTGTTGTGGAGGTCTTTTTTTATTTGCCTCCACAGAAAAATTTAGTACAAAGGAGGTGAAGCAGAACATGGGAACTCAGGATAAAGTATTCAATAAAGAAGTTATGGGAAAGCAGTTAAGAAAATTGAGAAATTCTACAGGCATGAATCAGGAAAACTTTGCAGAGAAATTGAATCTCAGTAAAGATACAATATCCAATTATGAAAGAGGAATAACACTAATTCCTCATGATGTAATAACGATACTTTGTCAGAAGTTCAATGTGTCTGCTGATTTTTTCTTTTTTGAGATAGACAAGCCTCTGGTGGAGGATGACAATATTGCCAATGCATTTACAAAAGAGCTGGAAGAATGTTCTGAGTTTGAAAAGAAGCAGCTTATGGAAATGCTGAAAATAATACGAATGAAACCTGTAGCCGTATAAAATTCGTAAAATCCTACGACTAAAAATTGGAATTTCGGAAGGACGCTCCGTGTTAGGATGCGTCTTTTTTTTATACAATTTAACCATGGTTAATGCCTAAGCGAAATCAGAAGAAACAACTTTCCGAAGGAAAGAGCGAATAGACACTGATGAAGCAGAACGGCAAAACCTGCATGATCTTTGAAAACTGAATAGGACACGGCGATTCCGTTAATTATTTCTCGCCTGACATTTGCCAGGTGGCGATGCCCCGTTTCGTGCGATGACTGACCTCACTTTTATGCTGATTATGAGAAACAGATATTATGTGTGCCTGTGAAGGTTAAGAGCAGAGAGCAGAGCCTACCGGATTAGCACCCGGAGATAATGAGTTTAATAACGCATTCGGATTTCAGCGAAAAGCATTTCCGAGGAGTGGCTACCGATGCAAGTCCTTGATGGGCATGGATACTACATAATGATTGCAGCTGGCATAGAATCGCTTTACCCCGCCGGGGGATGAGTCAGAGAGACTTGAGAAGATATTGGAAGGTTTTGCTTTCCACATTGTCTTCTCACACAAAGGGATTTAGCATTGTCAACCTGTGCCATATTTTACCGGACCAACAGACAGTGAATGAGAGTTAAGTCCCTTTATGTGAGGAGATAATATCGCGCGAATATCAAATCAGATATACGGAAGCTCAGAGTAGCTTCCGGTAAACACAAAAATTATTTCGTGAAGGAGATTATTACGATGAATAAAGCTGTAATTTATATTAGTGGAACAATGAATGAAACTGTGGACAACATGGTTGTGAGAGTGATTGAGAGATATTGTGAGAAGCACGGGTATGAGATTGCTGCCCTTCTCGGTGAAAGTTCCCAGTCAGGTATGAGTATGCCTATGAAGTATTCCTTTATTGGCATGGCAGAGGTTGAGGACATTGATACGGTTGTAACACTTTCTAGTGCGATGGTGGGCACAACGGATGACGAGATTATGGAGACGATTGATCTGCTGGCTCATTATGGAATTACGGTTGAGACAGCAAAGGAAGACATGTCTGCTTATTATGATGCACTTGGCAGCGATGGATACTGTGGCTGTGATGACAGCAGTATGGATGATACCCAGATTATTAAGGAACTGGACAAGCTTATCCGTATGGTATCAGGCAGACAGCAGGATTAAGGAGGCAGTGATGGAACAGACAGGAACTAATCAGTGTCTTGTGTTTGTCGGCAGCATGGAAACCCATGTTGCTGACAGAATGGAAGATTACGCAAGACAGAATGATATGAATGTTGTTGATACGGTATTTAAGGATGATAAAGCCATAGATAAGCTTACCTACTATATAGAAAGAGAAGGGATTATCTGTATTCTGGTTAGAAGTATCTGGGATATTTCAACGGACAGGGAAACAGTAAAAAGCATTATGAAGCTGGCATCCGACCACAATATCAGCATCAATGAGGAGAACAAAGGCTTTGAACCGGCTACGCTTGTCTGGGACGGTGGCGCTGGGTGCTAGGCTGTATCATTTATCCATCAGAGACCACAGTGATCGATGAGAAAGGCAGTCGTGTGGTCTCTTGTCCTACAGAGGACGAAGCAAGGGAATATATCAGAGAACAGGAAGGAAGTGAATCTGATGGAAATTAAGAGAGGCGATATCTGGATGGTTGATTTCGGACCACCGGAAGATAACGAGGATCATCTTCAGCACAGCATACGTCCTGTAGTGATTGTCAGCAATAACCGGGCGAATGAACACAGCATGGTACTTCATGCTGTTCCTCTTACCAGTAAGATAAATAAGAAGCGTTATATGCCGACTCATGTATTTATCAATGGTTTTCAGGCAGAAGGGCTTGACAGGCACAGCATAGCATTGTGTGAACAGTTATGCTGTGTAAGATATGGAGATTTGATGCGTCAGGTCGGAAAGGTAAGCACATTTCAGATGCTTAAGATTACACTGGGGATGCAGATACAGCTTGGAATGGTAGGAAAGTATAACGAATAAAGAATAGTGCCGGAGCATCTGCCCCGGCTTTACATAGCCACTCATCCGGGTGGCATTTATTATTTTATAGATTGGAGGGACTTTATGACGGCAGAGGAATACAGAGCATTGCTTGATACAGATTTTAGCGATGTAGATATTGAAGACCTGACGGATGTCAGAAAAATCAAAATCGATAAAAATCTGCCACAAGAAAAGCGACAAGCTCAATATTTAAAGCAGGTTGGAAATCCTTATCTGTTACGAAGAGGCAGTATGATGATTAAGGTCAGCTTCGCTAATAACGGACTTTCCATGGAACAGGCATTTGAGAATCTGTTATTAAATGTCTAAAAATGAAAAGAAGTGGTGGAATCTTTAAGGGATATGTGCTATGATGGACTCGGTATAAAAATTCTAAATTAGTGCATATCACCTTATTGAAAAGTTATCTTCTAACTTAAACAACAATAGGAGGATGTGCATATGAGTCAAATAAGTCAGATCAAAAAGATCTATCATGCAGCCATCTATGTTCGTTTATCGAAAGAAGATGGCGCTGTTGCTTCGCATGAAAAAGCAGAGAGTAATAGTATCGCAAATCAGAAATCACTGATTAGGGAATTCCTTAAGAGCAAAAACGATATAGTGATTGAACAGGAGTATGTCGATGATGGTTTCAGCGGCTCTAACTTTGAGCGTCCGGCATTCCAGATGATGCTGGAAGACATCAAAAAAGGCAAAATCGACTGCGTTGTTACAAAGGACCTGAGCCGATTTGGTAGAGAGTATATCGATTCAGGTATGTATATAGAGCGATTATTTCCAGCGATGGGAGTAAGATTTATAGCGATTAACGATGGCATTGATTCTGGTGAAGCAAAATCACAGTCAGATGAAATTATTATCCCATTTAAGAACCTTATAAACGATGCTTACTGTAGAGATATTTCTATTAAAATTCGTTCTCATCTGGAGATTAAGAGAAAGCAAGGGGATGTAATCACTGCATTTGTTGCGTATGGATACAAAAAGAATGAAAAAGACAAGCACAAATTAGAAATTGATGTGTATGCAGCGAATGTTGTAAAAGATATTTTCAGAATGAAGCTGCATGGAAAAAGTCAGGATGCTATTGCATCTGAACTTAATTCTTTGGGAATACTGCCACCGGCTGAGTATAAGGCAAGTACGGGAAGTAATTATCAGACCTGCTTTAAGACAAAGGAAAAGTCTGAATGGACTTCAGTTATGGTAAGAAGAATCCTGACAAATGAGATTTATATAGGAAATCTCGTACAAGGAAAACAGACCACACCAAACCACAAGGTCAAAAAGACCATAATCAAAGAGGAGTGCGAGTGGGTAAGGATTGAAAAGAACCATGAACCGATTATCACTGACAGAGATTTTGAGGTGGTACAGAGATTACTTGCTATGGATACAAGGACATCGCCTGACAGAGAAGAGGTTTATCCTTTGTCTGGTATTGTGACTTGCGGAGATTGTGGTGTGCCTATGGTAAGAAAAACATCAAAAGTCGGCGGAAAAACTTATGCCTATTATCTGTGTGCTACCCATAAGGATTCAAAGCAGTGTAGCTCTCACAGAATTTCCACGGATAAGTTGGAAGAAGTGGTGCTGGAGATTTTGCAGACACACATTGATAACATTATTGACCTTAAAAGAATTCTTTCTTTTATCGGCAACGTGCCATTTCAGCAGCTGGATATGAAAAAGCTTGAGGAAAGGCGTGAAAAGAAACAGGCAGAAGTAGACAGATGTGCAGATCTCAGAGGAATGCTTTATGAGGATATGAAGGATGGTATTATTTCAAAGGAAGATTACAAGGAACTTCATGCGGCATATGAGCAGAGGAAAAAGAATGCTGAGATTGCTATTCATCAGATTGAATTGGAAATGGATGATGTGTTGAATCGTAAGAGCAAAGGTTTTGTATGGCTTGATTATTTTACGGAACATAAAAACATTGAGAAACTCACGAGGGAAGTGGTTGTATCTCTTATCCGTGAAATAAAGGTATTTGATAAGAATCACATTGATGTAGTGTTTGACTTTGATGACTGCTACAAGGAATGTCTTGATGTAATAGAAAGTCAGGGACATTTTGTTGAAGTGGACAGTACGGGAAAACTGAATATCAGATTAAAGGAGGCTGTGTAGTATGGCAAGAAAGAGTAGAAAAAATACGCCGATTGCAGTTGCAAAGCCAACTGACAATCTGACAACAAAAGCAGTTTTAAGCCTTGATAAGGAGGCAAAACCATATCAGGTTGGAATCTATGCGAGACTTTCATTCGAATCAGAGGCGAATAAGGAAAGAGATACTGTAGATACACAGATTGCATATATCAGAGAGTTTATTAATGGGCAGGATGATATGGTAGAAGTTTGTGTGTATGCTGATATATCTGTTACAGGAACAACTTTTGAAAGACCGGAATTTGACCGAATGATTCAGGATATTCGAGCCGGCAAAATCAATACTGTTATTACCCGTGACCTTAGCAGGCTTGGAAGAAATTATGTGGAAGCAGGTAACTACATTGAGAGAGTATTTCCTTTTCTTGATGTGAGATATATTGCTATCACAGATGATTTTGATACAGCAAGACCGGGAACTGATTTATCTGTACCGCTTAAGAATATTGTGAACGAATATTATTCCAAAGACCTTTCAAAGAAAGTAGAAACTGGTAAGCATAGTATTTGGGCACAGGGCGGCTTCAGCGAAGGAACGCCACCATATGGGTATTACAGAGCTACAGATGGTTCAAGAAAGCTTTTGATTGATGAAGAAGTATCTGACAATGTAGTCAGGATTTTCAATATGTTTCTGGATGGGAAAGGGTATGCTGGTATTGCAAAAACTCTGCAAAGCGAAGGAATCCTTTCGCCACCGAAATACAGATTTTACAAAGCCGGAAAAACTGAGTTTGCCGAAAAAGCAAGGGAATGGCACTATTCACACGTAAAAGAGATACTTCAGGGAGAATACTATATTGGCAATATTGTTCATGGAAAGCAGAGGAAGGCTCTTGATACGGGAAGAAAGAATAAAAAAACAGATAAGTCCAAGTGGCAGCGAGTAGAAAATGCTCATGAACCTATCATTGATAAAGATACTTTCTATAGAGTTCAGGAAAGAATGGAACTTATCAAGAACAAGCATTTGGAAGCATCAAAACCTAACCCTGATGCTCCCAAGAAGCCAGATAATATTCTGGTATATAAAACAAAATGCGCCTGTTGTGGAGGAAGTGTTTTGGTTACCAGACATCATACTCATTCGGACAAGTTCATATATAAGTGCAGTAAGCGTAGGAAATTAGCAGCATTGTGCGGGAATAAATCTTCTTATGAATACAATGAGGTTATGGACAGCGTATTTTCCGTTATCCGCCAGCACATGAATCTGTGTATTGAAAAAACAAAATTTGTTCAGAAAATGAACAGTAGAAAAGAGAATGTCCTGCAATATGACATTTATACAAAACAGATAGCAAAGCTTCAGAATGATGTTAGAAGAATTACTGCTAACAAAAGCGGCTTGTATGAAGATTACAGGGAACAGCTTATAACGGCGGAAGAGTTATGCCAGTATCAGAAAGAGTATGAAAGCAGAGTAAATGAGATTGAGGCTCAAATCACTGAGCTGCTTTACCGCAGAAGTCTCTATGAGAAAGATTTTCACATTGATGAAGGCTGGGAAGAAACCGTTAATAAGTATTTGTCAAAGAGGAAACTTACAAGGGAACTTGTGGAAGCGTTTGTATCAGAAATTATATTTACTGATAATAATATAGAAGTAAAGCTTCTGTATGATGATTTCCTTAAGGAACTGCTTGAGGTGGCAGAAGAAAGAGAGGTGAGCAGCAATGGATAAGACGATAGCTCTTTATATGAGATTATCAGATGAAGATGACAACTTAGCTGCTCATGAGGAAAGTAACAGTATTTCCCATCAGCGAAAGTTAATGCTTGATCATATCCAGAAACTGCCTGAACTAAAGGACTGCAACATAATGGAATTTTCAGATGATGGATATTCCGGAGCAGACTTTAGCAGACCTAATTTTGTAAAAATGATGGATCTGGTAAAGGCTGGTAAGATTCAGGTTATTGTGACGAAGGACTACAGCAGACTCGGACGAGATTATCTTGAAGTCGGTAACTATATGGAATGTATATTTCCGGTTCTTCAGGTAAGATATATCAGTGTGAATGATAATTACGATTCTGCAAACAGCTTTGGTTCAACCGGAGGTATGAGTGTTGCACTGAAAAATCTTGTGAATGCATTGTATTGTAAGGATGCATCAAAAAAAGTAAGAGCTGCTAAGGCAGTGTTGGCTAAGCAGGGAAAGTACATTGCTGCATTTGCTCCTTTTGGATACCAGAAAAGTGAAGATGATAAGCATATGTTAGTTCCTGACCCCGTAACAGCACCTGTTGTCCAGCAGATATTTGAACTGGCTATTAAAGGCATGAAATACACCGAGATTGCCAATTATCTGAATAATAATGGATATGATAGCATATTTGAGTATTACCAAAAGATTGGAGTTAAGAGATGTTACGACAGGGATATTGGTGAGCACATGTGGAGTGCCAGTACAGTAATGGAGATTTTATATAATGAAGTCTATATTGGTTCTGTAATCAATAACAAGACGGCTGATAATATTGATACTGGTCATCAGGTTGTGCAGAGAGATAAAGAGGACTGGATAATTGTTGAAAACTGTCATGAACCATTAGTTTCTGTGGAAGACTTCAAGCTTGCTCACAAGATTATAGCAAGACGAGAAGTGACTAAGAGAAAACCAAATGGAAAGTGGCGTAAATCATATATTCGTTGTGGAATATGTGGTAAGGGACTTTGCAAATACGGAAATAAATCCTCATACAGATGCCATAACGGTCATGTGTCACGTATTAGAGGTAAAGAACTTGAGGCGGCACTTCTGGACATTGCTAGAAATATGGCACTGTCTCAGTTGCATGAATTTGAGTTAAAAACTAATAGTGGTAATTGTCCAGATAATCTTGAGAGGGAAATCGAATCACTTAAAAAGTCAAAGGCGCACTATGCAAAGCTCAAGTTTGAGATATACGATGATTATACAAAGGCAAATATCACTCGTGATCAGATGGCAAAAAAGACTGCCGAAGTTAAGCAGAAAATCGCAGAGATAGAAAGTCTGATTACAGAGAAGCAGGAAACACTTGATATGCAAAAGGATCTCTTTCTTGATGCAAAGCAGGAACAGCTAACAAAGCTTAGTAAGTTGGATGAGTTTGATGAAGAAGTAATCAGATATCTCATTGATTATGTGTTGGTGTATGATAATGAGCATATTGAAATCAGATGGAACTTTGATGACTTTCAGGCTGGATGATGGTATAATCAGTAGTAATAGCGAGAAAACAAAAATATAAAGAAGTAACATGGGGAATCTTGCTAAAGGTTCCCCATTGATAAAAAAATTAATTTTTTTTGTTTCTTACTTGACACGAGCAGAAGCTCATAATGTAGCGAAAAGAGGAAAAAATTCAGCTCGACATAAATTGGCAGACTTACTTGCAACTAAGTCAGATACATTAATCATGCTTTCTGCTACTCCTCATGATGGTAGATCTGAGAGCTTTGCATCGTTAATGAATATGCTTGATCCAACAGCGATTGCTAATCCAGAAGAATATACAAAAGATGATATAAGTGATTTGTGTATTAGAAGATTTAAGAAGGATATTCAAAGTGAGGTTGCTGGGGCGTTTAAGGAGCGTGAAATATCCGTTATGGAATGCACTGCTTCTGTAGCAGAAGAATACGCGTTTGATATATTTGCAGATATGCGTCTTGATATGGATGAAAATAAATCAAGAGGAAATAGAGATAGACTTTTCAAAACCAACTTGGAGAAGTCACTATTTTCAAGTCCTGCCGCATGTATAAGTAGCATAAAAGAAAGAATAAAACGTCTTGAAAAGAAATACGGTTCCAATGATGTAGCAGATATATCAAGACTTAGAGAATTTCAGGAAGCGTTAGAAAAGATTGATGCGAAAAGCTTTTCGCGTTATGCAAAATTAATAGAGTTATTAAAAAGCCCTGAGTATAACTGGAATGAAAATAAGAATGATGATCGTATTGTTATTTTCACTGAAAGAATAGAGACAATGAAATATGTTGCTGAAAATCTTAGAAAAGATTTAGGACTATCAGCAGATCAAGTTCAAACCATGTATGGTGGGATGAATGATAAAGAACAACAGAAAATAGTTGATGAGTTCGGTAGAGCAGAATCATCTATTAGAATTTTAGTAGCTTCGGATGTTGCATCAGAAGGTATCAATTTACATTATTTATTGTCAAACCGCAGATTATCTCGGGCGATTTCCGCAGATTATTTCAGACGGAAACACCT